>JAFVDZ010000070.1 GCA_017478205.1 Spirochaetales bacterium
CGATGTCTTCAAATATATAGAGCTTTACTATAATCCAGTGAGAAGGCATTCAGGTATAGGATATATCTCCCCTCGTCAATTCGAGGAGAGATATTCACAATAATCTCTTAACTTTGTGTCAAGAAATGCTGGACAAGTCCACCTTTGTGTTAGATTCTTAGTCCAACTTTTGGGGGTCGCTTCAGGAAAGGGTGTTTTATATCCTAATCCTTTCCTAGATGAATAATTTGTGTGATATTTGGTTTACTCAGCGTCGACACGTTCCCAACCAGAAGGAATACCGTTTATTCCTGTTTTCCAGAATGTTGCGCCCGCTGTTTTGATGAATTTTCCATCAGTAGCTACGCCATTCGTCCAGCCATTTGTTGCGTCTGTAGTTTCATCGGTAGTCGCAAGACAGGTAACAGAAGAGAGCTTTGAACAGCCTTTGAACATTGATCTATAGCAAGAATAGACAAGAGTAGGGGCTGGAAGGGTTGGAGATGTTGTGAGGTTTTTACAATTCTGGAACATTCCCTCATAACAACGATTTGTCAATTGTTTTGCTGGAAGCTCTGGTGATTCTGTAAGACTGTGGCAATTTGCAAACATGGAGATGTAGCAATTATCGGCCAATTCTGTAGCTGGAAGTTTTGGTGCCCCTTTGAGGTTAACGCATTCATTGAACATGTAAAAGTAGCAAAGTTCTGCAAGTTTCATGGCAGGAAGAGTTGGAGCCTCTGTGAGATTTGTACAAGCAAAGAACATACGTGCGTAACAAGCTTCAGCAAGTTCTAGTGCAGGAAGTTCTGGTGCTTTGCTTATGTGCTGCCAGTCATAGAACATTTCTTCATAACAGTGACCAGATAATGTTGTTGCAGGAAGAACTAGATCCTTCTCTTCATGTGGCTTTATTCTTCTGCATTCTTTGAAAAGAGAATAGAAAGCATAATCATGGTTTTTCAATGATGTGTTAGTTTCAAAACCTGTTGGTGTGATAAGGCTCATCACATTGCCATATACATAACAGTCTCCAGTGCTGTCGAGAATTATATATTTGTTTTGAGAGCCTGTGTTTTCTTTCCTGTCTCCATAGAGGCTGACTTTCTGTCCTACTCCCAATTTGATTGGGTTTCCTCTAGTTACTTCAATCTTTTCTCCACCATCGATTGAGTAGTACAGGTTGATCTCATCATTTTGGTATCTGATGATTGTAATCTGAACCTCTATTTCTTGGTTATCATAGTTCTCCAGTGTCAATGGAGTTGATTTTGCATCGAATGATGGTTTCTTTGAAGAGCTGCTGTCGTCGCAGGAAATAAAGCAGAATAGTATGGCCAGAGCAATAAGAGCGGCCGATAGTAGTTTTTTTAACATGTTTGATTCCCCTTGTTTTAAGATACTTAGGCACAAGATATCTTTCTATTTTCAGCCTGTACATAAGTTATGGAAGTTTTTTTAAGTGCAAGATAACTAATTGAACGATAAGGAAATAAATGATGAAGTGGAATGAATAATAAGACACTTTCTGCTTTTGTGTTGAAATACTAAAAGTTATCAGTTTTTACTATGGGAAAATAAAAGAAGCCGCGGTTTTGTCCACGGCTTCTTTGTTAATTGATCTAACTCATCAGATGAGAATGTCTGCGTATGCTTTCAGCACTTCATCTCCTTCACAACCTTTGAGAACCTTCTTTGCGAGGATCTTTCCAAGCTGTACACCTTCCTGGTCGAAGGAGTTGAGGTTCCAAAGAAGACCCTGGAACATTACCTTGTTCTCATAGTGAGCCAAGAGAGCGCCGAGAGCCTTTGGTGTGAGCTGGTCTGCAGAAAGGAGGGATGAGCATCTTTCGCCATCGAACTCCTTGTTTGGGTTCTCATCACTCTTGCCAAGAGCGAATGCAACGATCTGAGCAGAGAGGTTTGCATTGAGCTTGGTCTGGCTTGTTGAGCCTTCGATTACGATATCCTTGCCTCTCTGGTTTTCCTTGAAACCGATGAACTGGAGAGGAACGATATCAGTGCCCTGATGTAGGAGCTGATAGAAGCTGTGCTGACCATTTGTACCTGGCTCGCCGAAGATAATTGGACCTGTTACGTAATCTACCTTTTCTCCGAAGCGGTTTACATGCTTACCATTAGACTCCATATCAAGCTGCTGGAGATGAGCTGGGAAGCGAGAAAGTGCCTGAGAATAAGGAAGGATTGCAGTTGCTGGATAACCTAGGATGTTTCTAAGGTAGAGACCAATGGATGCATCGAGGAGGGAAGGGTTCTTCCTGATATCCTTCTCAAGTGCGAGCATGTCAGCTTCGTGAGCGCCATCGAGGAGTTCCTTGAAGGTATCGAAGCCGAGTGCAAGAGAAAGGATTACGCCACCGACTGCACTTGTTGAGCTATATCTTCCACCGATATAGTCATCGATATAGAAGGAATCGAGAACAGATGAAGAGCCTGCGAGAGGGCTGGTCTTACTTGTTACAGCAACAAGGTGCTTTGCTGGGTCGACACCCTTTAAGGACTTTGTGACGAGTTCCTGGTTTGTGAGTGTCTCAAGAGTTGTACCACTCTTGGAAACGAGAACGAAGAGTGTTGTCTCTGCATTGAGGCGGTCGATTACAGCTGCTGCATCATCTGGATCAACATTGCTGATGAACTCAGCCTTGAGCTGCTTGGTGCCTTTGCCAGAGCAGTAGCCAGTCAGAGCAAGATAGAGAGCTCTTGGACCGAGGTCGGAGCCACCGATACCGATCTGACAGACTGTATCGAAAGCCTTTCCAGTTGATCCCTTGATCTCGCCATTTCTTACCTTTTGGGCAAATACTCTGATTCTCTCGAGCTGGCTCTTGTAGAATTCATCCTTGTCTTCTCCGTCAGCTTCTACCTTGGCACCAAGGCAGTTGCCTCTTGTAAGCTGGTGAAGAACAAGTCTCTTCTCACCTGTGTTCATGACTTCACCAGAGAGAAGTGCCTTGTACTTGTCGAGTACTTCCTGCTCATCAGCAAGAGACTGGAGAGTTGAGATGATCTTGTCATCAACTGGCATTGCTGCATAGTTGTATGTAAGGCCACCACCGACCTTTACATTTGAATTCTTGATTCTATCTGCACTCAAAATTTTTTTGAGTGAAATCTTTTCAGATGCCAAAAGAGCCTTATAGGCCTTCGCCTTGTCCAAATTGGAATAGTTCATAATTTTCTCCCTTTTTATTCCTGAATATCTGGAATTCTTGTCTGGAAGCTTTCCAGCAGATCTTCCTTCGTCATTCCCTCTCTAAGAATGAGGAAGATTGTATCATCACCAGCTAGGGTTCCGAGAATTTCAGGTAGATTCAAGACATCCAGGGCAAAGCAAACGCTGTTTGCATGTCCTGGGCGTGTCTTTACAACACCGAAGTTCCCAGAGAACTCTATTGAGATTATACCTCTTCTTACATCATGTATGTAGCTTTTCTCAGATTCTGTTACCAGATCATTTTCTGGCAGTGAATAGTAGTAGCCGGACCATCCATCTGATATCTTTCCGACCTTAAGTAGCTTCAAATCCCTTGATAGTGTAGCCTGGGTGACGTTGAAGCCTTCCTTCTTGAGAAGCTCCAAAAGAGTATCCTGGCTGTCGATCCTGTTATTCTTGATCAATTCCTTGACGACAGCCAGTCTGTTGTGTCTTTCGCGCACATCAATCTCCTTGAATTGGTTTATGCATTACTTATGCAATAAATATACAACTTAAATATTTCCCTTACAAGCAAATTGATGATATATTCTTATAGTATGATTATCTTGGTAATTTTGGCCATCTTGGCTTTTTTAGCAGTTGTTATTGCTCTGTATTTCGTTTCCACCTATAACGCTCTTGTCCGTCTGAAGAACAAGCTTTTCGAAGCCTCTGCCGGCATCGACGTACACTTGAAGGAAAGGTATGACCTCATTCCTAATCTAGTCGAGACCGTAAAAGGGTATGCAAAGCATGAAAGTGAAACTCTCGATGCTGTGATCAGGGCAAGAAACAGTGCTATTGTTTCTACCTCCTTTGATGAGAAGGATTTAGCTGACAGGAATGTAAGCAGCGCCCTTGGAAAGCTGTTTGCACTCAGAGAAGCATATCCAGAACTCAAGGCAGATAAGGGGTTTGTCAACCTTCAGGACAAGCTTTCTGCTATCGAGCATGAGCTACTTAACCAGAGAAAGTACTACAACGCAATCGCTCGTGAGATCAACACAAAGATCGAGCTTTTCCCTTCTAGCATCGTTGCAAATATGTCTGGATACACAAAGTACCCTTATGCAAAGGTTGAAGAAGAAGAAAAGCAGAACGTTTCTGTCAAATTCTGATGATAAAGAAACTCGTTGTTCTATTTTTTGTACTGTTATCAGCAACATTTCTCTTTGCCGAGAATTATACTTTTCGCTCCTATGATGTAGATGTTGTTGTCCATAGCGACAGAGTGTATGAAATTAGGGAACACATAGAGCTAAACTTTAATCAAAGGAGCCATGGTATCATCCGTGATATCCCTGTTGGGTCTGGTAGAGATAGGTATATTTTGAAGCTCATCAGCTCTTCAGACCCATATGAGAGAAGCTATGAAAATGGCTATGTCTCATTTCGCCTTGGCTCTGCTGATGAATATATCCTAGGTCCAAAGAGCTATGATCTTGTATATTCATTGGATGTAGGTGCCGATGAATATGATGATTACGATGAAGTCTATCTGAATCTGCTTGGCCCTGAGTGGGGAGTACCTATTGAAAACTTCACATTCTCTGTCTCTTTCCCATCTAGTGTGGATTCAGATTATGTCTTCATCACAAGTGGCCGTTATGGTTCTACAGAAAATGATCGTGTCAGTTATAAGATATCAAATGATAGAAGGATAGTAGCGGGGTATGCTCCATATCTTGAGAGTGAAGAAGCTGTAACACTTCGTGCTGAATTTCCAGAAGGGACATTTGAAGATGCAAGAGAAATTCCTGATTTTACTATCCCAGCTCTAATTTGCACAATTTCAGTTACGATTGCACTTGTCCTCTTTGCATACTCTCTATTTTTGAAGTATGGAAGGGATGAAGAACCCATTGTCAGCGTCCGCTTCGACCCTCCTGAGGGTCTGAACCCTTGTGAGGTTGGCTTCCTTAAGGATAATGCAATCGATGATGAAGACTTGACCGCAATGGTCTTCTATTGGGCAGATAAGGGACTTATAAGAATAGAAGAGGATGATGAGGAGTTTACTCTTGTAAAACTCAAGGATATCTCCTCAGATGCCAATGAAGGAGAAAGGAGCTTCTTCAATGCACTGATGTTCAAGGAGAGAGTGTTAAGCAGAGATCTTGAGAGATCATTGTTTGGAGATCATCTACAGAGTACGATTATCCCTCGGATCAAGAAACGTTTCGAGCTAGGTGAATGCCAACTAAAGGACCAGGCAGCAAGAAGTGCAACAGGTCTTATCACAAAGCTTACACTCTTGTATGCAATCTTTACTGGCGTGATGCTCACACTAAATGGCATCGAAATGGCTCTCTTCGGCGTTGTCATTTCCTTCTTCCATTTTGTTCTCCTTTCAACCTTCTTCAAGCGCTTCTTTGATGCTAAAGATTTGAAGAGAAAGGGCTTATTGTTCAGACTTATATTCATCATCATCCTCTGTACTCTTGTCTTTGTGCTTGACTGCAGCATTGCTTTACTCGGTTACAGCTATGACTTTTCTGCAGTCATCGCCATTTTCCTTGTCTTTGGTATGTTCTTTCTGTGCCTCTTTGGTGCAATTACTGAAAAGAGGACAGCATATGCACAGAAGAAACTTGAAGAGATATTGGGCTACAGAGAGTTCCTCGAGAAGGTTGAAATCGATCGTCTCAAGGCCCTTATCGATTCCGATCCTGAATTCTTCTATCACAATCTTAGCTATGCGATAACACTAGGCCTTGAGAAGAAATGGGCCAAGAAGTTTTCCTTTGCGACTATACGTACTCCAGATTGGTATTCTGGCCGCAGTGTTGCTGAAGATGCTCTTTTCTATACTGTCTTGAATCAACGCTTTAGAAATGCATATATTACAACAGCAACACGAACTACTGTAGAGAGAACTCCAGGAGGAAGGGCCAGCAGAACCTTCCACGGAGGAAGTGGTTTCTCTGGCGGCGGTGCCGGAGGTGGAGGAGGAAGATCATGGTAGAAGGTGAAATGCTGGGACTTGTACTGTCCCTAGCTTTCCTTGCCGTTGTAATTGCGTTAGGTTTTCTTGCAAAGAAAAGCGGGATGTTCTCAAATGAGGCAGTGAGAAAGATAATCCACATTGGTGTTTCCAACTGGATTTTGATAAGTGCAAGATATCTTTCAACCTTCTGGGTAACGCTGATAGGTCCAGCATTATTTACAATCCTGAATACTATGTTTGTATATTCAGGAGCTGCAAAACTACTTGGAATGGGAGACAGAAAGAGAGACAACGGACTTATCTATTTTCCAATTTCGATCATAGTTCTCTATATCTTACAGCATAATGGTGTGATTGGGGTTGAGGATGTTGTCCTCGGAACCCTAGTCATGGGCTATGGTGATGGCCTTGCAGCCCTTTGTGGAATGAAATTTGGTCGTCACAAGTTCTCTATTGGCAAGGCTCACAAGAGTTTTGAAGGCTGTCTTGTGATGTTCATCGTCACCTGCGCACTCACACTCACCGTAAAGGATCTTGAAGTTTCTCGCACCCTTATCATCGCATCAATTGCCACAATGCTTGAAGCCTTTACTCCACTTGGTTTTGATAACATAACAGTTCCTATCATCACAGGTCTCTTGGGAGGTCTTCTTTGATGACACTCCTCGATAGCTATATGGCGACCATAGATCCTGTGGTACGTTTTTCTGTCTATGCAATTTCGATGCTTGTCTTGGCATTGCTTACCTATAGAGCAAAGCAGCTGACACTTTCAGGTGCAATCGGGGCCTTCTTCATGGGCTTTGGTTCCCTCTGGTGTGGTGGCTTTACAGCCCTCTCTCTGTATCTTTTCTTCCTTATCTCAGCTGCTTTGATCGGCAAGCACTCAAAGCGTGTTCGAGGTATAAATAATATACAGAAGAAGGGTGGTACACGAGATATTTCACAGGTCTTTGCAAATGGCGGTCCTGCTCTGATGGCCATAATCTTATACTATTTGACCCAGGAACACATCTTCCTTGTAGTCTTCTCTGCCTCTCTTGCTGAGGCTGTAGCAGATACCTGGGCAGGTGAGATAGGAGTGCTCTCTGAAAGGCCACCTGTTTCTATCATAACATTCCGTCCTATGCAAAGAGGTCTTTCTGGAGCTGTCTCATTCCTTGGAACCATTTCGGGGTTACTTGCCGCAGTTCTGTATGCACTTTTCTATAAGTCCCTATATTCAGGCACTCTTTCTCTTGCCTTGGTCGTTGCCCTTACTGGCTTTGCCGGCTGTCTCGTCGACAGCTTCTTAGGAGCAACTGTCCAGGCACATTATCTAGATGAAGAGGGCAATCTTACAGAGAAGGAGAAAAACGAGAAAGGAGAGGTAAGGGCACTTGAAAGGGGAATAAGGTTCTTCGACAACGACATGGTAAACTTCACTTCAAACCTTTTTTCATTCCTTTTTGCTTGGGGTCTTTCTCTCATCTTTGTCTAAAAAACGGCTTTGTATCTTGCCGTTTCAAAGATTTATAAGTATGTTTGTAAAGCCGACTAAAGGCTAATTCTGAGATTTAATTTAAGGAGAAATAGAAATGGCTAAACAGCTTCAGTTCAACGAAGAGGCCAGAAAGTCTCTTGTAAACGGTGTTGAAAAGATTTCAAAGGCCGTAATGACCACACTTGGTCCTAAGGGACGTCTTGTACTTCTGGATAAGAAGTATGGTGCACCAACCATTACAAAGGATGGTGTTTCAGTTGCAAAGGAAATCGAACTCGAGGATCCATTTGAAAACATGGGCGCACAGCTTCTCAAGGAGGTCGCTTCCAAGACCAACGATGTTGCTGGTGATGGTACTACAACTGCTACAGTTCTTGCTTGGGCAATTACCAAGGAAGGTATGAAGAGCGTTGCTGCTGGTGTAAACCCAATGGGTATCAGAAGAGGTATCGACAAGGCAGTTGCTGATGCAGTAGAAGAGATCAAGAAGGACGCTAAGAGCATCCAGGAGAAGGAAGAGATCGCGCAGGTCGCTACCATCTCTGCCAACAACGATAGAACTATCGGTGACGAGATCGCAAATGCAATGGACAAGGTCGGAAAGGACGGCGTCATCACAGTTGAGGAATCCAAGACTATCGAGACAACTGTTGATTTTGTTGAAGGTATGCAGTTCGACAGAGGCTATCTCTCCGCTTATTTCTGCAACAACAGAGACACAATGTCTTCTGTTATGGATAACCCATACATCCTCATCTACGACAAGAAGATTTCAAACATGAAGGATCTTCTTCCTATCCTCGAGAAGGTCGTACAGACTGGCAAGGGCCTCTTGATCATCGCCGAGGATGTTGATGGTGAAGCACTCACAACATTGGTACTCAACTCTGTTAGAGGTACTCTCAATGTTGTAGCTGTAAAGGCTCCAGGCTTTGGGGACAGAAGAAAGGCTATGCTCGAGGATATCGCAATCCTCACCGGTGGACAGGTCGTCACAGAAGAGCTTGGTATGAAGCTCGAGAATGCTGATATCTCAATGCTTGGTAGAGCAAAGAGCGTAAAGGTCGAGAAAGAAAATACAACTATCATCTCCGGCGCTGGTACTCAGGAGAATATTCGCTCCAGAATCGCTCTGATCAAGAGCCAGATCGCTGATACAACCTCTGACTATGACAGAGAGAAGCTCCAGGAGAGACTTGCAAAGCTCGCTGGTGGCGTTGCTGTTGTAAACGTAGGTGCTGCAACCGAAGTTGAACTCAAGGAGAAGAAGCACAGAGTTGAGGATGCTCTCTCTGCAACTAGAGCTGCTATCGAAGAGGGTGTAATCCCAGGTGGTGGCGTAGCTCTTGCTCAGGCAGTTGTCGCACTTGACAAGAAGGACCTTTCTTCCTTCAGCGAGGATGAGAAGGTTGGTTACAGAATCGTCAAGAGAGCGCTTGAGGAGCCAATCAGACAGATTGCTGAGAACGCAGGCCTTGATGGTGCAGTTATCGCTGACCACTGCAAGAACGAGAAGAGAGGCGTTGGCTATGATGCAAACGACATGAAGTGGGTCAACATGGTCGAAGCAGGTATCATCGATCCTGTAAAGGTCACAAGATCTGCACTTCAGAATGCAGCATCCATTGCATCCCTCATTCTCACAACAGAATGTGCTGTTACCGATATCCCATCCAAGGAACCAGCTATGCCAGCAGCTCCAGGCGCAGGCATGGGCGGCATGATGTAATCTAAATAGGATATTAGATTAGAGCCGAAGTTTGCCTTCGGCTCTTTTCGTATCCTTGACGATTATTCGTTATAAATGCTAGCCTATTTGAGGTTTATAAAATCAAACAAATCGAAACCGATAAAGAGAGGATAAACATATGGACGGTCAGATGACTTCTTCACTCGTAATGTTTACAGCTATCATTCTCATCTTCTATTTTCTCATCATCAGACCACAGAAGAAGAGAGAGAAGGAAACAAAGGATATGCTCAATGCCCTCAAGAAGGGTGACAAGGTTGTTTCCATTGGTGGTATCCATGGCACTGTAATCACAGTCAAGGATACAACAGTTGTCGTCAAGGTCGATGACAATGCTAGAATCGAGTTCTCAAAGTCTGCTATTTCCCAGGTTCTCAACAAGACAGCTACTAAGCCAGCTGGCAAGAAGGAAAAGAAGGCTGAAGAGACCAAAGCTGAAGAGCCAAAGGTAGAAGAACCAGCTAAAGTCGAAGAGCCAAAGGCAGAAGAAACAGCTAAGGCAGAAGAAAACAAGTAAGGAAAGAATAGCTAATGAAGAAGGTGGGACGTATTATCACCATTCTTCTCGTTCTTTCAGTTGCAGCAGTACTGCTTTACCCAACAGTAAAGTGGTACTGTTTTGTTTCTCAGGACGTGAAGAATTTATCTAAGGGATCAACAGAACAGATCAGGGAGTATGCTCGAGGTCAGGCCGCAAGGGATGTCCGTGCCATGATGGAGATGGCAAAGAGTGGCTCCAATGTTTCAATTCCAGAAGAATTTGAATATCTCAAGGATCTGCCAAGAAGCCAGAAGGCCAAGACACTTGGCGAGGCTCTCGGCTCCTATTCTGGAGAGAGTGCTCTCTTAAGTGCAGTTGAAGGACACTACAGAGAGCTTATCATGGACACAAAGAAGCTTTCAGGAAATGTTCTTCAGCTAGGACTTGACCTGAAGGGTGGTGTCTCTGCCCTCTTGGAGGCTATTCCAGAAAGTCTTTCTGAAAAGCTTGGTCGTGAAGCAACAGTAGAAGAGATCCAGAATGCAGTACTCGAAGATATCGCAATCTTGAATAACAGAGTCGATGAATTCGGTGTCAGCGAGCCTGATATCCGCCTCCAGGGAACTGACCAGATCCTGATCGAAATCCCGGGAGAAGCAGATACAGAGCGTGTCTCATCCTTCCTTCAGGGCAAGGGTTCACTCTTTTTCATGCTCGTCGATTCTGCTCTGACAAATCAGGTCAACACATACTACAGAGCAAACCCATCTAGTGCCTACAATATCGATGGCTCTCTCATCAAGCCATCCTTTGTCCCAGATGATTATCTCTTTGCTGGTTACTACTCAAAGGATAGCTATGGCCTCGACCAGCTCGAGAGCTTCGTTGTCCTGAACCCACAGGTTCAGCTCGATGGAAACTATATCGAGTCTTCTACAACTAGCAAGGACAGCGTGACACAGCGCCCTGTCGTCAACTTCAAGCTGTCAAATGAAGGTGGAAGGAAGTTCTACGATATAACAAGCGCAAACAGAGGAAAGTCTCTTGCTGTTGTTCTCGATGGAAAGGTAAAGAGTGTCGCGACCATCAATGATGCAATTAGCGAGAATGTTCAGATTTCGGGTTTCACAGAAAAGGAAGCTCAGGATCTTGCAATCGTTCTCAAGACAGCTTCATTTGCGATCGACCTTGAAATCGTCTCACAGCAATCTGTTGGTGCAACTCTTGGTTCAGATGCTGTAAGAATCGGTATCCTTGCAATTGCGTTCGGCTTTGTATTGGTCGTACTTTTCATGTTCCTATACTATGGCTTTTCTGGACTCGTTGCAGATTTTGCATTGCTGCTTAATCTTTTCATCATGGTCAGTGTACTTTCTGCTCTCCACTTTACAGTCACTCTCACATCCATAGCAGGTCTCATCCTGACACTTGGTATGGCTGTTGATGCGAATGTAATCATCTATGAGAGAATAAAGGAAGAATTGAAAGATGGAAGAAGCCCTTATCAGGCTGTCTCTATCGGCTTTGGAAGAGCTTTCTGGACCATCATGGACTCCAACATAACCACAATCATTGCAGCAATCGTCCTCTCTGGCCTTGGCTCTTCAAGTGTCAAAGGCTTTGCTGTGACACTTGCTGTTGGTATTGCAACTAGCCTCTTTACTTCCCTCTATGTAAGCCATCTCATCTTTGATCTATTCATAGGAGAAGATGCAAAGAAGATAAGCATAATGCCACTCTTTTCAAGGAGGTCAAAATGAAGAATAGCTTCGATGTTCTAAAATATAGGAAGGTGGCAGCTGTTCCATCCCTCCTTTTCATGGTAGCAGGCCTTATCGTTATCCTCATATTTGGCTTCAATGCAGGAATTGATTTTGCTGCAGGTCTTTCTGAAAGAATCCAGATCGCTCCTGTTGGCTTATATGTTTCATATGATGGAAGTGATGATGCAGTGCTCTCTTCACAGAATAACAGCCTTGTTCTTACAACAAGAAACTCTGATGGAGTCAAGGTAACAACATTCGATAGTTCAACCTATTTGACAGTTTCCGATCTTTCAAAGGCTCTTGAGGAATGTGGTGTAAGCGTAGAAGTGAAGAATGGAAACCTTAACACAGCTATGCTTGTTACAGGTTCAGGATTCCCTCTTCGCCTTGGCAGCACAAAGCAAGGTATCAACTTTGCTACTGCTGAAAAGAGTATAACTATAAGTGATATCAGAGCAGCGCTGTCTCCTTTGAAGAGTGTAAACGTCCAGACTGTTGGAGATGAAAGCTCTGCAATCTTCCAGATCAAGCTTCGTGCAAGCGAAGATGGAAGCCAGAAGAGCACAGAAAATGAGATTTCTTCTCTCCTCGAGAAATCTTTTGAAAAGGAAGATATCGTAATCCTTCAGAGTGATTTCGTTGGACCAAAGTTCTCTGCAACTCTCTTTACATCATCAGTAAAGGCAATCTTGGTCGTAATGGTCTTGATTCTCATCTACATTTCATTCAGATTCCGCCTTGCTTATGCTCTTTCATCTGTAATTGCACTCCTTCATGATATTTTCATGATGCTTGCCTTTATCGCAATTTTCCGCTTGGAGGTTTCCAGCACAACAGTAGCTGCTGTGCTTACAATAATCGGTTATTCTCTCAATGCGACAATCGTTATCTTCGATCGTGTCAGAGAGAGCATCCTCAATTATAAGAAGCGTCTTTCGGTTGAAGAGGTAATTGCAAAATCTGTTCGCGATAGCTTCACAAGAACGATCATCACAAGTGTAACGACACTTTTCTCTGTTGTTCCTCTTGCAATCTTCTCAACAGGTTCTATCCGCCTTTTTGCAATCAACCTCATCTGGGGTGTCCTAGTTGGTGCATACTCATCCAACTTCATCGCTCCTGCATTGCTTCTCTTCTTCCATCGCTATGATGCAATCGATGTGATAAAGAAGAAGAAAGAAGATGAGAGCTATCACATAGGAGATGCTTACGTATGATGATAACCAGGGCCAGGGCAATGGGCTTCTGCTTCGGTGTCAAGAACACTGTAAAGCTTGCCGATGAGCTAGTTAGCAATATATCTGGCCCTGTGTACTCTCTTGGTGAAATTGTCCACAACAAAGCACTTGTAGAGGAATACTCAAACAAGGGCTTGAAGGTAATCTTACAAGACTTTGAAGTAAAAAAGGGAAAGCTGCTTATCCGCGCTCACGGTGTCAGGCCTGAGGTTGAAGAGTCATTCAGAAACAAGGGCTTTGAGATCGTCGATGGAACCTGCCCAATTGTGAAGCAGAACCAGATTGCAGCTAGCAAGGCGAAGTGGCCAATCTTGCTATTTTGCAAGAAGGGCCATGACGAAGCTGTTGGAATTATGGGGTATGCAAATCATCCATGCACTCCTATAGAGACAGAAGATGATGTAAACGAGGTTGTCACAGGTGAATATACAGTAATTGTTCAGACAACCTTTTCAGATGAAAAGCTTTCCATCTTCACGAAGAAACTTGAAGAGAAAGGGTGTGTTCTTCACTTTTCCGGAAGTGGAATCTGCTACGCAAGCAGAGATAGGAGAACCTCTCTAATGTCTCTGTGCAATAACGTTGATATGGTCATTGTCGTCGGAGATGAAAACAGTGCAAACTCCAAGACACTCTTCCTTCTTGCCTCTTCACTTGCAAAGTGTGCATATATGATATCTGGCTCTGATGAAGTTACAAAGGAAATGGCCCGTTTTGAGAAGGTTGGAATCACAGCAGGTGCAAGTGTTCCTGAAAGCGTTGTAAAAAGCGTTGAAGAAAGGCTTCTTGAGCTATCTATTGACGTTTAGTAAATCAAGAACTAGAGTCTTAATAAAGGAAAAAGCAATGAATCTACCTAATAAACTAACTGTACTGAGGCTCGTTATGATCCCAGTATTCTTCATATCATTTTCTCTGCCTGAGTGGTTTGGTCCTTCCTTCGAGACAATTTCTGCAATATTGATG
Source organism: Spirochaetales bacterium (assembly GCA_017478205.1). Taxonomy (GTDB): domain Bacteria; phylum Spirochaetota; class Spirochaetia; order Sphaerochaetales; family Sphaerochaetaceae; genus Bullifex. Next base: position 13,828 of record JAFVDZ010000070.1, read on the forward strand.
TTCCTTGCCTATATCATAGCTGAGCTATCTGACCTGCTCGATGGCAAGATTGCAAGAAAATATAATCTAGTAACTGACCTTGGCAAGGTCATGGATCCTTTTGCAGACTGCCTTTCCCACCTCACATACTTTGTATGTTTCTATGGTATGGGAATAATGCCTGCCTTCGCACTCCTTATCATTCTCTGGAGAGAGTTCAGCATCTCATTTCTGAGAATGCTGATGATGGGAAAGGGCAAGGCAGTTGCTGCCAATATCTGGGGAAAGCTGAAGACCTGTTTCTATGCACTCACTAGCGTGCTCTCTCTTGTCTACGTTGTCCTGAGTCGTTTCACACCAGGAGAATGGGAAGCTAACTACAGAACAGGACTTTTCATCTTCTTCTCTCTTGCAGCCCTCTTCTCGTTCTTGAGTTTCACTACCTATCTTAAAGCGATTGTGAAAAGCAAGGCCCTTTCTGGGATGACAAGATGATAGATATAGATAATATGCAAGAAGGCTCTCTTAGCGAGGGCCTTTCGTGTCTAAAGGGAATAAAGTACATCGTAAGTGATGTTGACGATACTATAACAGCCAATTCTAGATTACTCTCGACAACCCTTTCCAAGATGGAAAAGGCTAAAGAGAATGGCTATAAGATAATCTTGGTCTCGGGAGGCTCAGCTGCCTGGTGTGAAGTCTATTTAAGACAGTGGCCTGTGAATAAAGTGATTGCAGAGTCCGGTGCTCTCCTGCTCTATAGGGATAGCGATGGACAAGTGTGCTATAAAGACAATCCAAACATTACTGATAAAGACAAAGAAAAGAGAAAGCATCTCCTTTCTCTGATAGATAGGAAATATCTATCTTCTGATCAATATGCAAGACTATATGATATAGCAGTCGATTTAAAGAAGACTCCAGAAGAGGAGCTTGAAAGAATACAGAAGCTATCTCTCAGTATGGGAGCAAACTGTGCAAAGTCATCAATCCACTTGAATATCTGGTTTGGTTCTTACTCTAAAGTAAATGGAATAGTTTCTTTTTTCTCGGAAGAGGGGATAGACACAGAGACAATCAAGAAAGAGAGCATATATCTTGGAGACAGCAAGAATGATGAGGAAGCCTTTTCCTTCTTTCCTCTTTCTGTTGGAATGAAAAGTGTCATGGATGATAAGGAATCTTTTTCTCATCTTCCTCGATTTATTTCACATTTCTACGGAGGAAAAGGGTTTGAGGAGGTGCTATCACTATTAGTGGAAAGAAGATAGGGAAAAAGAGAAAAAGATTCGAAAAAAAGCAAAAAGATTGTTGACAAAGTTTGCACTGATTTGCTAAGTTAATGGAGCACTGTAACGAAAGCGACAGTGAAAAATAAAGTTTTTTGACAGATATATTAGCGAAGGGAAGAGAAGATAGAAAGAAGCGAGAGCTTCTGTCAATTCAAGAATACGAACGGTAGATGAGAAGAAGCCGGTTCGTTTGCGGGTTGCAGGAGAAACTGAAGTTAGAACATTCACTGGGAGCTTGCTCCCAGGATTCAGATAACGGAGAGTTTGATCCTGGCTCAGAACGAACGCTGGCGGCGCGTTTTAAGCATGCAAGTCGAGTGGCAAGGTCCTTCGGGACCCTAGAGCGGCGGACGGGTGAGTAACACGTGGACAATCTGCCCTGCAGTCTGGAATAGCCTATGGAAACATGGGATAATGCCGGATGCGACGCGTTGGCG
>JAFVDZ010000071.1 GCA_017478205.1 Spirochaetales bacterium
CTAAATCCTTACATCCTGTTTTTCAACCCATTTCGGATGGGTTGGGTTGTTATTGCCCAATGCTTTCCATGAATTTCCTAGAAAGGACGCCATCTGAATAATTCTTCTGAAAAGTTATTGACAGCTTTGGACAAATTAAAAAGGGGACTGAGTGAACAATCCCCGTAGATCAAAAAATGAATGGATCAGAAGTTAACAACATCGATTGCAAGAATCTCGAAATCATACTTGGTGCCGTTGATATCGAACTTTGCCTTATCTCCAACAACCTTGTTATATAACTTTGTTCCAAGAGGTGTCTTGAAATTGATTACATTGTTCTCAGGATCAGATTCCCAGAGACCCATGATTGTATATACAACCTGCTTCTTGGCAATGTTATCCATCATTGTAACCTTGGTACCAAAACAGACCTTGAAGGGTCGACATCCTTGCTTGACTTGATCTGAGCCGTCTCAAGTAGCTTCTTGAGGTTATTCAAAGTGATGTTGAGGTTCTTCTGCTTATCCTTACCATACTGATATTCAGCATTCTCTCTGAGATCACCCAAAGCTCTTGCATCAGCAATTTCATCAGCAACCAAAAGAAGCTGGTGCTCAAGATCTGCCTTTTCTTTGACCTTGAGATCATAGCTTTCCTTAGAGCAGAAGAAGCCAGTAGGGATGAGGTTATCAACATCTACAGTCTTTTCCTTACCAAATGAGAAGTCAGGATACTTCTCACTGATACAGTGCTTGATCTCGACAAGGCGTCCTGGATCAAGATTCTTATCATTAGAAGCAATTGAATAGATCTTCTTTGCAAGTTCAGCATCACCATTCTCGATTGCATCAAATAGCTTCTTGTCAACAAAGAGTGAACTGCTGACAACCTGATTTCTCTTCTTGTTGTCTGTGACATCCTTCTTTGCTTCAATGCAGCTCTGAGTATATGCAAGCACAGAAAGTTGTGTTACCAGGAGAACTTCTTCGCTGATGCCAGCCTTTTCCCATTCCTTAGCAGTTGCATATCTCAAATTCCAAAGGAAGATATCAATATTATCCTTGAAGTTGTTTACGCTGCTTTTAAGGATAGAGATGTAGACTTCATATCCAGCCCTGGTGCTCTTGAGCTTTTCAGGAATATAATTGTATGTGTAGTGAGGGAAGAAATCTCTGAGCAGCTCTGGCCAGCCCTTTGGATCTGCATCGATAACCTGATCGATGAAAGCCTTCTTGAGTTCTGGAACTTCGAGCTTGTCAAAGATTGCAACCTTGTCAGCAATCTTCTTATATATAGCAGAGAAGGGGAGAGTGCACTCATTGATACTTGTTGCAATCTTCTTGTCAACTCTGAGGTAATTGAGAAGAAGATAGGAAGCAAGCTGAGTATCAGTGATAGAAGTACCGATATTCCTTAGCTGAGAATTAAGAATCTTGACTATTTCACTAAAGGAATCAGACTCGGTATCGAAGTCTGAATCAACAAATTCGATAACGATCTTGACCTTGGAATAGAAGTCATTCTCACCCTTGAAGGAGAGAAGCTGCTTTTCTTCTGGGGTGATAGGAGTATCGCGAAGGATATAAGTATCTGTCTCACCAATGACAGGGGAGAAGTAGAGGTTCTCAAGAAGAACCTTCTTTGCATCCTTTCTGAAGACATCCCATTCCTTCTCGGTAAGAAGATTTGGAGCGATAAGCTCTGCCTTCATATCCTTGAGTGAGCACTTTCTGTCCTTAGATTCCATAAGGACTCTGAGTGTCCATTCGGTATCACTTAGAATCTTTGCCTTGAGCTTTGCAGGAATTACAGCCTTCAGAACCTTGATGTGGCTCTTAGGCATAGGAGTCAATGCCTTGAATGCCATCTCTGTGCTCATGGTGCTAACACTCTTGCCGAAGGAGATAGTTACCTTCTCATCATTGATATCCTTGATGATGCCAAGCTTGCCAGTAGAGCGCTGCAAGACAAAGCAGTTTACATCAAATGCAATATCAGTCTCGAAGGTAGCAATTGCCTTTGCAACATCATCATTTCCCTTGAGGCCAGACTTCTTCATACAATAATTGAAGCGCTTTGATGTGCCATACTTCTTCTGATATGCCATGACAAGTGCAGTTCTTGCATCAGTGCATTCCTTATCAAGGACAAGTTCCTTCTTAAGGACAATGATGCACTTATCAGTGTCGTCCTTGATTGTTCTGAAGAAATCGTTGAGAAGATCGATAGCAAATGAGTGTCCGATAGAGGCAGCAACCTTATCTGCAATACCAAGGAAGTATCCATCATCTTCAGTCTTCTTTGACAAAAGAATAGACCAGACCTTCTTAACATTATCAGCCTCAACTGCAGAAATATATCTGTTGAGGACCTTCTTGTAATAGAAGAGCTCCTTATCAGGATTACCTTCCTTTGCAAAGTGCTCAGCAAGATCGAGGACAAGTTTTCTTTCATCGAAGTCAACCTTTACAAGGCGTTCGAGAATCTTCCATCTTTCCTCGGTTCTACCGCTTTCAGCATAGCAATCAGCAAGCATTCTGAGTGCATTCTTGTTTTCATTGAGAACAAGTATCTTCTCAGCAAGGAATTCAACAACCTTCATATTTCTATTCTCGTAGAAAGAAACAAGAAGGTTCTGCATGTGGATATTATCCTCCTGAGGACGGCGGATCATACCAATTGATGCAGATACATAGCGTGAAAAGAGCAAATTCTCATTTTCCGCAATAAGATTATCTGCATTATCCTTTACCTCGATCAAATCCTCTTCAGAAAGCTTCTTGATCTGCTTGTCATATTCCGAGAAGGCATCAATCTTCAGGTTAGTAAGTTCGTTCTTGGAGAAGACTTTGTCTTCCTTAAGCATGGTAGAAATCTTCACACCATACCTCCTTATATATTTTCATATTTTATTCATTGTAAACAAGCCCGAGCAGGTAATCCCTGCCCGGGTAATCTCAACGTCTAAATCCATATATCAATTTAGCACATTTTTTTTCATTTGGCAAATTTTATTCAGCTTAGTTATTTTCGATTGAATACAATTTGGTTTATAATAATGACATGATAAAAATTGCACCATCCATACTCAGTGCTGATTTTTCCGACATGAAGCACGCAATCTACGAAATCGAATACTCTTCTGCCGAATACATCCACATTGATATAATGGATGGAAACTTTGTTCCTGAAATTACCTTTGGTTCAAAGCTGGTAAGTGATATCAGACAGCTCAGCAGCAAAGTATTCGATGTGCATCTTATGGTCAATAGACCAGAGAACCATATCGATTCATTTGCAAAAGCTGGAGCCGATATCATAACCATCCATCAGGAGTCCACAGTCCATATCCATAGAGTTCTCCAGATGATAAAGGCACGCAATCTAAAGTGCGGAATCTCAATAGTTCCTTCAACTCCAGTAAGTGCAATTACTCCAATACTTGAAATGGTCGACCTTGTTCTGGTAATGACAGTAAATCCTGGCTATGGTGGCCAGAAGCTCATCCAGAGCTGTCTAGACAAGGTAATAGAGCTTAAGGAAATCCGTGAAAGGGAAGACTACAGCTATGAAATAAGCGTAGATGGAGGAATCAACCTTGCAACCGTTCAAGATGCAGCTTCTGCAGGAATCGATGTAGCTGTTACAGGATCTGCATTCTTCGCAGCAAAGGATAAGAATGCCTTTGTCGATTCCATTAAGAAACTTGCCAAGGAGGCAATATCTTGAAGGCCGTTATCCAGACAGTAAGAAATGCTTCTGTAATGGTTGATGACAAGATTACAGGTGCAATCGATGAAGGAATGCTCTGCTACTTTGGTGTCGAGAAGAATGATACAGAGGATATGCTCATTCCATTCCTTGAAAAACTGTTGAAGCTGAGAATTTTCAAGGATGAGAATGGAAAGACCAACCTCGATCTTGCATCTAGCGGAGGCAAGCTGCTTTTCATCAGCCAGTTCACTCTTGCATCCAACGTCTATAGGGGAAACAGGCCCTCATTTGACAGTGCAATGAGTCCAGAGAAAGCAAAAAATTTCTATGACAAGGCGGTCATATATCTCAGGAGCAGGGAACTTGTTGTCGAAACAGGTGTCTTCGGTGCCCACATGCTTGTTTCATACGTAAACGAAGGGCCAGAAACTTTCGTCCTGGAAAGTGATAAATTTTTAAAGAAGTGATACAAAAATTAAAATTTTGATATAGAGTACTTTGAAGGAGTATTTTTTATGGCAAAATCAGACGCTAATATTGACGAAATAAAGAAAGCACGTCTAGAAGCACTTGAAAATGCAAGAGCCCAGATCGACAAGCAGTTTGGCAAGGGCTCCATTATGAAGCTTGGCGATGCAAGAGAGACCATGGATGTAGATGTCATTCCTTCTGGTTCTCTATTGCTCGATGAAGCACTTGGAGTAGGTGGATATCCTAAAGGAAGAGTAATTGAAATCTATGGACCAGAGAGCTCCGGTAAGACAACACTTGCTCTCCATGCAATCGCTGAATGCCAGAAGCAGAATGGAACTGCTGCATTCATCGATGCAGAACATGCACTTGATCCAACATACGCAAAGAATCTTGGCGTAAATATCGATGAACTTTGGATCAGCCAGCCAGACAATGGCGAGCAGGCACTTGAGATCGCAGAATCTCTTGTCCGCTCAGGTGCTGTCGATATCATCGTTATCGACTCTGTTGCAGCACTCACACCTAGAGCTGAAATCGAAGGTGATATGGGTGACAGTGTAATGGGTATCCAGGCAAGGCTCATGAGCCAGGCACTCAGAAAGCTCACAGGTATACTTGCAAAGAGTAACTGCACAATCATCTTCATCAACCAGCTCAGAATGAAGATCGGTGTCATGTTCGGCAATCCTGAGACAACGACTGGTGGTAATGCACTCAAGTTCTACGCTTCCATCAGAATGGATGTAAGAAAGATCGAATCAATCGGCAAGAACTCTGACGATGTTACAGGTAATAGAATCAGAGTAAAGATTGTAAAGAACAAGGTTGCACCTCCATTCAAGAAGTGTGAGCTTGATTTGATGTTCGGCTCCGGTATCAGCTATACAGGAAGCATGCTTGATGCAGCCCTGAAATATGGTCTTGTAGAGAAGTCCGGTTCCTGGTTCAGCATGAACGGTGAAAAGATAGGGCAGGGCAGAGATAAGACACTTGAGTATTTCAATAATAACCCAGAGCTCTTGAAGGAAACAGTTGAGAAACTCAGAGAGATAATGTTCCCATCAAAGAGCAATAAAGGGGATGAGGAGTCCAATACTTGAGCGACAATGCCCAGACCATTCAGCTTGAGTTAGATGACAGAGACAAGCAGGTTTTCAGAACCCCTGTATTCGAGGGACCTTTGGACCTGCTGCTCTGGCAGATACAGAAAGCTGAAGTGAATATCCTCAATCTGCCGATTTCAGAGATAACAGATCAATTCATTAGCTATATTCACGAGCATGAAAGCTCGTTAAAGAATCTGTCTGAATTCTATAAGATGGCGGCAGATCTCTTATATATTAAAAGTAGATTTCTTCTCCCTGAAGAGGTAGTAATGGACGAGGAGTATGAAGATCCTAGACAAGAGCTTGTCGATCGACTTCTCGAATACCAGAAGTACAAGAAATATACTGACCTGCTCACTGGTGTACTCACTAGTGATAGCTTCTATATCCCTAGAAAGGAAAATCTCTTCAATGTTCCTTTTACAGACAAGGATCTTTTCAAGGGGATCGAGATTTCTGACCTCTTTTCAACTTTCCAGAATCTTCTAGAGAAAGTAGCTCCAAACAAGTTGTTCAATGTCTATGAAGAGGTTTCGATAAAAGAAAAGAGGACACTGCTTGAGGAGCTCCTTGATTCAGGGGATACAGTCACAATATCAGCATTGATAGTTGACCCGACAAATCCTCTTCACATAATATGCTCGTTCATGGCAATCCTTGAAGCGTGCAAGGATAAAATGATAATTTTCAACCAGCCTGAGCCACTTGGCGAAATCTATATCGTCAGAAGACCAAAGGATTATGATGAACGCCTTGCTGAAGAGTACGATAAGGATTACGACGAAGTTGTAGAGCACAACCTTGAAGAGGCTGATGATTATTCGATCATCACCGAAGAAGCCAAGGAAAAGGAAATAGAGGAAGGCGTCGTATTCGATGATACTGAAACAGAGGAAGATGTCGAATATGGAGAAGAAGAGGACCTTCTGATAGATGATGAGGAGTAATGATATATGCTGAGTACAAATGCACAGATAATAGAAACCGTTCTTTTCATTGAAAACGAGGCCCTTGAAGAAGAGAGAATTTCTGAAATGACAGGCCTCGATGATAGGGAAGTTTCCCATGCTTTATCTGAACTTGAAAAGTGCTATAAGGAAGAGGGACATGGGCTTTTTTTGAAGCAGAATGAAGATTCTACATGGAACTTCTCTCCAGTACCAGAGCTATATGATTCACTCAGAAAGACTTATGGAAAGAAGGTAGATAGAAGGCTTACTAGGGCAGCCCTGGAAACACTTTCAATTGTTGCCTATACTCAGCCAGTTACCAGGAAAGAAATTGACCATATCCGAGGAGTCGCAAGCGATACAATTGTGCGACTTTTGAGGGATAGGGAATATATCAAGGTAGTAGGCAGAAAGGATGTTCCCGGACATCCATGTCTCTACGGCACAAGCAGGAAGTTCCTGTTTGAATTTGGACTTCATTCAATCAGTGATTTACCAAAGCTTTCAGATATTGATAGAATGAGGTTCGACAAGAACGAGGAAGGAGAACTTTTCAATGATAATTGAGTACCCAGTCAGACTACAGGTCTACCTTGCCAAGTGTGGTGTTGGTTCCAGACGATTTTGTGAGGACCTTATCAGCCAGGGCCGTGTCATGGTCAACAACAAGGTCATAAGGGAGATGGGTGTAAAGGTAACTGAGGATGATGTAGTACAGGTAGATACAGAGACTGTCGAGGTCATCGACAAGACCTATTACATTGCACTCTATAAGCCAAAAGGGTATGTCTGTACTAATTACGATCCAAATGAGACCAAATATGCTCGTGATCTGATAAATATCCGAGACAGAGATCTACTTTTCAATGTCGGCAGACTTGATAAGGATTCATCTGGGCTTTTACTTTTTACCAATGATGGTGACTTTGCTAACAAGGTTACACATCCTAAATTCGAAATCGAGAAGGAATACCTTGTCCACCTTGATAGATCGATCGACATAGCTGACCTCAACAAGGCACTTGGTGGCGTTTTTATCGATACAAACAAGCCATATAAACTCAAGAGCTATGAGTTTGTTCCAAGAAGAAAGGATTATATCAGAGTAACACTTACAGAAGGAAAGAATAGGGAAGTCAGAAAGATTTTCTCCTTCTTGGGCTATGAGGTCAAATCACTTCTCAGAATGAGAATTGGCTGCATTCTGCTTGGCAATATGCAAAGTGGAGAATACCGCAATCTTACCAAGAAAGAGCTGGATGGACTTCTAGAAGGAAAGACAAGTCTCGACCCAAGAAAGAAGTTCGGTGCAGCACTCAGAAAGGAAAAAGAAGAGAAGGCTAGACGTAGAGCAGAAAAGAAAAGAGAGGAATTCAAATGATCGTTGCAATTGATGGACCTGCAGGAAGTGGAAAGAGTTCGATAGCAAAGCTACTTGCTAACGAGCTCGGTTACTATTTTCTCAATACTGGCTCATTTTATAGAGCCATAACCAGAGCACAACTTGATATGGGAAAAGATCCATTGGACAGGGAATCTGTGCTTGAAACAGCAAAGAATATAGATATCTCGGTTTTGGATGGAAATATCTGCATAGATGGAAAGGATGTAGAGAATGTTCTCCACGGCCCTGACATCGACCAGTTCGTATCTCCAGTCTCTTCAGACCCTAGAGTCAGAGACATTGTCAATGCAAAGGTAAGAGAGCTTGCAAAGGGAATGGATATAGTCACTGAAGGCAGAGATACAACAACAGTTGTTTTCCCTGATGCAGAATGCAAATTCTATTTTGATGCCACTCCTGAAATCAGAGCACAAAGACGAATCAAACAGCATCCAGAAGGCCAAAGTTACGAGGAAGTACTCAAGGCAATCATCGAAAGGGATAATAACGACAAAAACAAGCCTGTTGGGGCTCTCAAAATAGCTGAAGATGCCATATATCTCGACACTTCAGTATTGACCATTAAACAAGTTTGTGAGAAAGTAATAATGGTTGTCCGTGCAAAAAAATTGCACTAAGACAATTAGATAGATAAGTTTAGGAGCAAAGAAGTGGAAGACGAGAATCAGATGACTGACATGCAGGCTTTACTGAATGAGCAGTATCTTAAGTCACTTGCTGGCATTGAAGACGGTCAGATCGTAACCGGAACTGTTGTACAGTTAAATAACGAATATGTATTTGTAGACGTAGGCTACAAGAGCGAAGGAAAGATTCCTGTTGATGAATTCATCGAATTGCCTAATGTTGGCGACAAGGTCAACGTTGCAATTATTAATAAGGAAGGAAAGCACGGCCAGATTATTGTATCCAAGAAGAAGGCTGATGCTAAGGAAAGAACAGAGATTCTCAAGGACGCTGCAGAGAACCGCACACCTATCCTCGGCAAGTTTGCTAAGGTTATCAAGGGTGGTTATGAGGTTGACCTCGGTGCTGATTACAAGGGATTCTGTCCACTTTCAAAGGCAGATGTTGTCAGAGTAGAGAATCCAGAATCTCTCATTGGCAAGACTGACTACTTCGTAATTGACAAGTTCCATGCTGGCACAAAGCTCAAGAGTGTTGTTTCCAGAAGAGAATATCTCGAAAGAATTATTTCCGAGAATAAGAAGAAGTTCTTCGATTCTGTTCAGATCGGTGATGTTGTACAGGGTGAAGTAAAGTCCTTTACTTCCTTCGGTGCATTCATTGACCTCGGTGGTTTCGATGGTCTTCTCCATATCAACGATATGTCCTGGGGACATGTCACTAGACCAAAAGATTTCGTAAAGAAGGGTCAGGTTGTACAGCTTCGCCTTATCAACATCGATAAGGAGAACCAGAAGATCAACCTCTCTCTCAAGCACATGCAGGAAGATCCATGGACCAACTTCGAGACAAGATTCAATGTTGGCGATGTTGTAAAGGCTCCAGTTACAAAAATCACTTCCTTCGGTGTTTTCATTGAGATCGAACCTGGTATCGAGGGTCTTGCTCACATTTCCGAGCTCTCTTGGACCAAGAAGATCACAAATCCAAAGGACATCCTTAATATTGGTGATGTAGTTGAAGCTAAGATTCTTGGCTACGACCTTGACAAGAAGAGAGTTTCCCTTGGCCTCAAGCAGCTTACCGAGAACCCATGGGATACAATCGAAGAGAGATATCAGGTTGGTACCGTACTCAAGAGAAAGGTTGTAAAGATCACTAACAGTGGTGCTTTCGTCAATCTTGAAGATGGCATCGATGGATTCCTCCACATTGACGATCTTTCTTGGACAAAGAAGATCAAGAATATGAACCAGTTCTGCAATGAGGGTGATGAGATCGAAGTATGTGTTTCTAGCGTACAGCCAGAGAACAGAAGAATCAGACTCTCTGTAAAGAACCTTGAGGGTAATCCATGGCAGAACTTCAAGAAGAGTCATCCAAAGTTCTCCAACGTTACTGGTGAAATCTCCAACGTCACAGACTTCGGTGTATTCGTAAAGGTTGACGGTGGTATCGAAGGTCTCATCTCCAAGTTCAACCTCGTTGGACCAGATGAAGAGTTCAATGACAAGATTCTTGAGAACTACAAGGTAGGTGACCAGATTACCGCTATGGTAGTTGAAATCAACCCATCAACTCAGAAGCTTTCTCTCTCTGTCAAGGAGATGATCAAGAAGGCTCAGGAATCTGAAATGGCCAAGTACATGGCAGAGACAAAGGATGACGACGATAGTTTCTCCCTCGCTGACATGATGAAGGCAAAGGGCGAAGAGCTCTAAGCTTTACTTCAAGATAATAGATTAGGCGGGTAAAAACCCGCCTATCTCTTTCAAAGGGGATTTGGGTATGAAAAAGGACAATAAAGAAACCATCGAGCTTACACGCACTGAAAAGGTTGCTGAGAATACAGAAAAGTTCTTTGTCAAGAACTGGAAGAAGCTTACAATTGCCTGTGCTGTTATTGCTGTCGCTCTCATTATTATTGCTATTGTAAGTGTTATGAACACTTCAAAGCAGAATAAGCAGGCTACTGCAGTATTCGAACTCGAGCAGAGCTATGGTTCACTTACCAGCCTTGATAACACAAGTGATGAATTCAAGACCGCATTTGCTGATATCAATAGTAAAGCTGATGAGCTGATCGCTAATGCTAAAGGCTATGCACAGATCAAGGCTAAGTATCTCAAGGCACTTGCTACTATGGAAGCAGAAGATTGGAACACAGCTTCAGCTGCTATGGAAGAAGTTGCTAATGAGGCAAAAGACACTTATCTTGCTCCAATTGCTTATGTTAACGCTGCTGTTTCATATGAAAATGCAGGTTCACAGGATAAGGCACTTGAGTTATATAATAAGGTATGGAATGACTTTGGAAAGGATTGCCCAGAAAGTCCAAAGGCTCTTTTCAACGTAGCAAGAATCTACGAAGCGAAGGGTGATGCAGAACTTGCTAAGGCAACCTATAGCCAGCTAGTCGATACATATCTCAGCACCACTGGTTCTGAGTACGCTCGTATTGCTAACGCAAAACTTATTACTCTCTGATTTTCAGAGAAACAAAAAGAGAGAAGGGTAGAATGAGTAGGAGAATATGCATATTTTTCTCATTTGTTCTAACCCTTCTTTTGTTTATATCCTGTGGAACTCCAGTAATTATAGATTTCACAGATGCGATAGTTGGACCAGGTACTGGCACTTTAAATGATACAGAAATTAGTGCTGATTTTTCGATTGATGAAAACGAATTTGTAGGTGTAAGCAAAAATGATTTGGATGCAGCATCTCCAGCTCTGCTTCTACTTTACAATATATCAGATACATATTCCGTTAGAAGCAGTTCTTTTATCTCTAAATTTGCAAGTGAAGTAAAAGGTTCCAATTTCTTTGGTTATCCTATATCTAACATTGGTGATGGAATTTGCGAAATCAATGTTTCATCATCTAATAGTTCATTATCTGGAACATATAAGTTGTTTCCTGCATTAATTTCAAATAATACAAACATCCAAGATCCAACCTATACATTTTCAAGAAGTGATGGTGTTCTTGATTTCTTCTCATCAAAGGATCCTTATACGTTTACAATAACAGCAGAGCCAGACACTGATGATGCAAACAAATATAATCTTACTCTTAATATTAAAGATACCGGTGGCAACAATATAACGGAACAAAAGATTTCAAGAGTTGGCTTAAATGATTTCTTTACTTTTCTAGGTTCAGATAATTCATTGAATAATGATGACTATTCAATTTACAGAACAAATGAATCATTACTTGATGGTATTAGTATCAATTTCTATATGGCCATAAATCTTAGAGGTGATTTCTCGAACATCTTCTGGTCTAAACTATATTATATTGGAAGTATTCAACTTTAATAATTAATTGCTGTTGTTTCCTCTTTTATTACTTTACAGAACGCTTGTAAAATTAGATATAATATATATTCTGTCAATTAGAATATAAAATTCTGGGTTATTTAATCTTGGGAGCCCTATCTTCTAGATTAGTATTCCTTATTCTTATTCAATTACTTTTACTTACTGTTAATATATTTCCTTAAACAAATCACTCAGTACAACTTGATTTGTAACACGACTGCTATACATATTTTTTTTAACACCATATGTAGTTACAAAAGTTAGCTGAATAGTTTTCTTTGTGCCGGAAACATCGATAAAACGACTAATTTTTCTTCGGAGGTTTTGCTCATAATCCTTATCAATTGAAAACTCATCATGTGAAAACTTCATTTCACAAATGTTTACAACATGATCCCTTCGGTCTATCAGCATATCGACTTGGGCTCCATCATTCTCTTCATCTGATTTTACAAACCACGCAGATTCACTCGAAAGCACTCCAGCAATTCCTAATTTCTGTTTAATTTGCTGTATATGGTCTTTGCATATCTGTTCAAATATGAATCCTCTCCAAGCTTTTGTTGATGCGTTATCGTATGAGTTTGACCAAAAATTTTCATCATGGCCGGCGTTTTTACGTAAGAATTTAAAATAAAACAATGTATAATAATCACAAAGCTGAAACAATGACTGCTTTTTCTTATTTCCGTAGAATAAATAAGAACGAACAAATCCAGAATTAACAAGATTATCCAAAATCTTAGATAAGTTTCCATTAGGAGATAAACCAGATTTCTCAGAAATTTCTTGTCGTGTAAGACCTATTTTTTTAGAGGATAGAATCTCCACAATTTTAATATACATTTTACTATTCGAGAATAATGTACTGTATAAATGGTCAAACTCATCCCATAAAGCACCATGCTTCTTGAAAAACAGCTCATCAATATTTTTATTCAAACTATACTGATTTGAAAGCTGTGATAAATAAAAAGGAATTCCACCCATTATCATATAACATTCTGCAATATCATAATCTGACCATTCAATATTGTTTTTTAAAAGGAACTGCTTTGTTTCATACAGATTAAAAGGTTCCAGATAAAGTCTCAGATTCTGGCGATTAAATAAACCTCCTTTGTTATGATCAATATGTTCTACCATCCAGGATGTTGCTGACCCACAGACAATACAAATAATATTATCTTTGGCACAGCCCCAGTCATTCCAGAACCATTCAAATGCAGGAAGAAAGTCAGATTTTTGAGTGTCAAACCAAGGGAATTCATCAAAAAATAAAACCATCTTTTTATCTTTTGAATACTCAGAAAGTTTTATTCGTAAAATATTAAAAGCCTCTATCCAATTCTTAGGGACTTCCAAATTATCATGGAAGTACAAATTGATCGATGATGTAAATGCCTGTAACTGCATTTCTTTTGGTTTGCTATAAATTCCAGTTACTTTGAACGCAAATTCATCATCAAAAAACTGATTTATCAAAAAGGTTTTTCCAACCCTACGGCGACCATATACAATCACTAATTGAGAAGTATTTGCATTTAAGCAATTCTGAAGTTTTTCACATTCAATGGTCCTACCAATAATCTTATCTCTCATAGTTTGATTTTAAAATTTTATAACATTAATAGCAATTATTCTTTGGCTAAATGTGGAAAAAAAATTAGATTTAGCCAAAGAATAATTTATATAACAATACTTGAAGCTATATCTGTTTCATTTATATCGAAATTACATTACTATCTTTTACAGGAGTAATTTGATGCTTTACAACCTGATAATAGCCCCTATTGAGATGATCGTAGACTGGGTTTTTATTTTTTTCTACAAGAACTTCATGATGGGAGCAATCGGAGCTGTTGTTGGTGTCAGTTTTGTCATCAACTTCCTTGCCTTACCAATCTATAATATCGCTGATGGCCTTCAAGCTGCAGAGAGCAAGAAACAGAAAAGCATGGAGAAATGGGTTCGCCATATAAAGAAGAGCTTCAAGGGCGATGAACAATTCATGATGCTTTCTGAATACTATCGCCAGAATGACTATCATCCTCTATATGTTCTAAGAAGCTCTCTTTCGATTCTTATCGAGATTCCATTCTTCATTGCAGCCTTCCACTATCTTTCGCACAATTCACTTCTTTCAGGCTCTGGTTTCTTGATCTTCAATGATTTTGGCTCTCCAGACCGACTTCTCAAATTTGCACTTGGTGGCAAACTCATTGTTATTAACATCCTTCCAATAATAATGACACTGATAAACTTTGTCTCTGGAGCTATCTACACTAAGGATTCAACACTTCGAGAAAAGACGCAGCTATATGTTATTGCTCTGATTTTCCTTTTTCTCCTTTATGATTCCCCCTCGGGACTTGTTCTATATTGGATTCTCAACAACCTATTTTCTCTCTTCAAGAATATTATCTTGAAGCTAAAGCATCCTGGAAGAATAACCCACATCCTCGTTTCATTGATAATTACAGGCTTTGGATACTACGTATTCCACGGTGGTTATTCAGATTATGCTAAGCGATTCTATGTATGCTTTGCTCTCGTAATCTATACTCTTCCATTCATTAAAAGATTATTCTCCCGAATTTTCGACTCTATCTGTAACTTTGAGTATTCAGAAAAGACCAATCTGGCAATTACTGTTACTTCAGGACTTGGACTTGCACTCCTTGCAGGTCTACTTCTCCCCTCTTCAGTCATTGCATCAAGTCCTGTTGAGTTCTCATATCTTGGAAACACAGAAAACCCTATTTCTTATGTATATTCATCATTGACTATATTCTTGGGACTCTTCCTCTTCTGGCCATTCTGTCTATACAAGATGTTTGGTAAAGGCACAAGAAAGACTCTTCCGTTAGTTTTCTTCACTACATTTGTTTCGTCTCTTCTATGTGTATATGTCTTCAAGCAGAATTATGGTGACCTCACAACGACATTTGCACTTGAATACTCAATCAAGGAAGTTTCATTTGCCCAGGTTATCTTGCCTATATTGGCCATCATCTTGACGGTTGCTCTATATATCTATCTTTCACACAAGAAAAAAGCAAACCTTCTTGTGTATGCAGTTCTTTCTGTAATTCTTGCTGAAATCCTGCTTGGAGTCATGAAGATAAACACAATCAACAAGAGCTTCAGAGAATATGAAACCCTTCTTAATGAGAATAGCAGCAAGAATATTCAGAAGGATGAAGATAAGGTCTATAACTTCACTAAGACAGGAAAGAATGTAGTCGTACTCTTCCTTGATCGTGCAATTGGTAGCTTTGTTCCTCAGATCTTCGAAGAGAATCCAGATATCGCAGCAGATTTTGAAGATTTCACATTCTATAGCAACGCAATCAGTTTCTCGACCAACACAGCTACAGGTATTCCACCTATTCTTGGTGGCTATGAGTACACTCCAGATAAAATCAATAAGAGAAAGAATGAGCTACTTAGAGAGAAGCATAACGAAGCAACTCTTGTTATGCCTAAACTCTTCCTCGACAAAGGATATGATGTAACAGTTACTGATCCTCCTCTTCCAAACTATCTCTGGAAAGGCGATTTTACTGCATTCAAGCCATATCCTGAAATTCATGTACAAGATTTGACAGAAAAGTATTTTGAACGTTTTGCAAAGGAAAATGGCCTTGTCGACAATAACTTTGATGATGAGAACTGTAGAAAAGAGATCAAGAACTTCTCAATTCTCCAGATGTTACCACCAATCTTGAGAGATCTCTTCTATTCACGTCTCAAAGCAGATTTTTCTGATGCTCTTAATGTTGGTGGAGTCTCAGCAACAGAATATCTTGCGCAGTACAGCACTCTTTATTACCTCAGTGATATCACTGCATATGATAATGACAGGAACACATTCACATTCATAGAAAATGACACACCACACAACTCTCTTTCACTCGACAAAGACTATCACTTACCTGAATATAAGGAAGGTTCTAACAGAGTGACAAACCATTATGATGTAAATGCTGCATCACTAAAGAGAGTTGGAATCTGGCTCAGAAGCCTCAAGGAAAATGGTTGCTTTGACAATACAAGAATCATCATAGTTTCTGACCATGGCAAGGATCTTGACCTTCCAGCCTTCTCATCATTCGCAGATCCTAAAATTCCATCTTCCTTTGGTTGTATGCTGATGTTTAAGGATTTTGATCAGAAAGAAGGCGGTGAAGATAAGAGCTTCATGACAAATGCTGATACAGTCGCACTTGCTATCAAGGATCTTGATATTCCTTATGTAAATCCATTCACAGGAAAGGAATTCACTACAGAAAAAGCAAATGGAATTGATGTCTACACCTGCCTTGATTGGAACCCTAACCACTTTAGGAACAATAAGACATTCAATCTTGATGAAAATCAGGCATACCATGTCCACACAGACATCTACGATCCTGCAAACTGGACAGTTCTGTCCCAGTGGAAGAAAGGAGGAAACAACTGATGATTGCACTGTATATAGATCCAGGCACAGGAAGTATGCTCTTTTCACTCTTCATTGGCCTTGCCGCTACCCTTTCATTCGGTCTCAGGGCACTTGTCCTCAAACTCAAATTCGGTTCAGGCAAGAAGAGCGATGAAGATGATAAAAATATCGATTATGTAATCTTTTCTGACAGCAAGAGATATTTCAACATCTTCGACCCTATCTGCAAGGAGTTCGAGAAGAGAGGAATAGACATCACCTACTACACCATGAGCTCTGATGACCCTATCTTCCAGGAAAAGTACAAGCATGTTCACCCAGAGTTCATAGGAAGTGGGAACAAGGCCTTCTCGAAGATGAACTTTCTTCATGCAGACATAGTTCTATCCACAACTCCGGGCCTCGATGTCTACCAGTGGAAGAGAAGCAGATACGTCAAGTTCTATATCCATGTTCCCCATGCAGTCGATGACCTATCTACATACAGGATGTTCGGTCTTGACCACTACGATGCAATCCTTACAACAGGACCATGCCAGGTAGATTTCGTAAAGAGAATCGAGGAGATGAGACCTGCGATAAAGAAGAAGGAGCTTGTCACTGTTGGCTCTATCCAGCTTGATAACCTCAAGGACAAACTTGACAAGGCAGGAGAAAGAAAAGAGAACGAGAGGCCAGTTGTTCTGGTCGCACCAAGCTGGGGAAAGAGCGCAATCCTGTCACGCTATGGAGAGAAGATTCTCGATGCACTCAAGAAGACAGGATATGAGATAATAGTTCGCCCTCACCCACAGTCATTCGAATCTGAAAGAGAGCTGATGGATACTCTCATGAGCAAGTATCCAGATATCGAATGGAACCGTGACAATGACAACTTTGCCATTCTTAACAAGGCAGATATCATAATCTCTGACTTTTCCGGTGTAAATTATGACTACTCTCTAGTATTCGACAGACCGATCATCTATGCAGATACATCATTCGACCCTGCACCATATGATGCTGCCTGGACAGGAATGCCGATATGGTCATTCAAGGTACTTCCACTACTTGGCAATCCATTGAAGGAAGATGAATTCGATGATATCAAGAGGATAATCGATGAGACTATCAAGAGTACGAACCTCGAGAAAGGAAGAGAGAGCGTAAGGAATCAGAACTGGAGCAACATTGGTAAGAGTGCTGAACTTGCTTCTGATTACATCATCAAGAAACACAGTGAACTTAAGGGAGAGACAAAGTGACTCTAATTTCATTTATGTTTCTTGTTTTTGAAAAGAACATTAATATCACTGCAGGAGTAAATTGATGCTTTACAACCTGATAATAGCCCCTATCGAGATGATCGTAGATTGGGTCTTCATATTTTTCTACAGAAATTTCAAGATGGGAGCTATCGGAGCTGTTGTTGGTGTCAGTTTTGTCATCAACTTCCTTGCTCTACCAATCTATAACATCGCTGATGGTCTTCAAGCAGCAGAGAGCAAGAAACAGAAAAGCATGGAGAAATGGGTCCGCCACATAAAGAAGACCTTCAAGGGCGACGAGCAGTTCATGATGCTTTCTGAATACTATCGTCAGAATGATTATCATCCACTATATGTTTTAAGAAGTTCTCTTTCAATTCTCATCGAGATTCCGTTCTTCATCGCAGCCTACCATTATCTGTCAAACAACTTCCTTCTCTCTGGCTCCAACTTCTGGATCTTCTCAGATTTCGGTGCTCCAGATAGACTTCTAAGATTCACTTTGGGAAGTAGACTTATTATCATAAATATCCTTCCGATAATAATGACACTCATAAACTTCATTTCCAGTGCCATATACACCAAGGATTCAACCTTCAAGGAAAAGGTACAGCTATATGTAATAGCCTTCATCTTCCTCTTTCTGCTCTACGATTCTCCTTCTGGACTTGTAATTTATTGGATTCTCAACAATCTGTTCTCTCTTTGCAAGAACATAGTTCTGAAAATGAAGCATCCAGGACGTATAACTCATATTCTTGTTTCCTTGATAGTCACAGGCTTTGGAGTCTATATCTTCATAGATAAGTATTCCACACGTGGCAGGATCTGCTACGTAATCTTTACACTTCTCATCTACGCTCTTCCTTTGATCAAGAGACTCTTCTCTCTTCTCATCGACCACTTCTGCAATTACGAATATTCCGAAAGGACTAATTTGGCGCTTACAGTTACCACAGGAATCGGTCTTGCCCTTCTTGCAGGCCTCCTTCTCCCTTCTTCTGTAATTGCAACAAGCCCTGTCGAGTTCTCATTCCTTGGTGATACAGACAATCCAGTATCCTATGTATATACAGCTTTGACTATATTCACAGGATTCTTCCTCTTCTGGCCCTTCTGCTTTTTCAAGATGTTTGGAAAGAATACAAGGAAGCTGCTTCCTCTTGTCTTCTTCACAACCTTTGTCTCTTCACTTCTCTGTGTCTTCGTCTTCAAGCAGAATTATGGAAATCTCACAATTACCTTCAATGTCGAATACTCGTTGAAGAGTGTTTCTCTCTTGCAGATAATTCTTCCTTTCCTTGCAATTCTTTTTACACTTTCCTTGTATATCTTCCTTTCAAGAAGGAAGAAAGCAAGCCTTATTGTCTATGCAATTCTTTCAATTGCTCTAGCAGAGCTCTTTGTCGGTGTTATGAATGTCAACAAGATCAACAGGAGCTTCAGGGAGTATGAAAGCGCTATAAATGAAAACAAGAACTCAAGTTCAAAGGATGAGGATGAAGCAATCTACAACCTCACAAAGGATGGAAAGAATGTTATTGTTCTCTTCCTTGATAGAGCAATTGGTTGTTTTGTTCCTCAGATATTTGAAGAGAACCCTGATATTGCTGCTGACTATACTGACTTCACCTATTACAGCAATGTAATCAGCTACTCCAACCATACAATTACAGGTATCCCGCCAATTCTTGGTGGTTACGAATATACACCTGAAGGAATGAACGAAAGGTCTGACGAGCTTTTAAGGGAAAAGCACAACGAAGCAACCCTTGTCATGCCTAAGCTCTTCCTCGACAAGGGATATGATGTAACAGTTACAGATCCTCCTCTTCCAAACTATTTCTGGCATGGTGATTTCACAGCCTTCAATCCTTATCCTGAAATTCACGTAGAGGAAGTCATTGGCAAGCACCTTGAGCGCTTTGCAAAGGAATTTAATCTCGATTACCAGAATTTCGATGAATTGAACTGCAGGAAGGAGATAAAGAACTTCTCCATCCTCCAGATGCTGCCACCACTTTTCAGGAATCTGTTCTATACTCGTTTCAAATCTGGATTCTCCAATTCCCTCAACATCGGTGGCACCTTTGCAACAGATTACCTCTATCAATATAGCTCACTATATTACCTGAGTGATCTCACATCCTATGACAATGAAAAGAGTACCTTTATCTTCATAGAGAACGATACACCTCATGAAAACGTTTGTCTCGATGAAGATTACATCCTTCCTGGATACAAGTATAATCGCAGCAGAGAAACTGACCACTATGATGTCAACACAGCTGCCCTTAAGAGAGTAGGCATCTGGATGAGAAGCCTCAAGGAGAATGGTTGCTATGACAACACAAGGATTATCATAGTATCCGATCATGGTGAGGATCTGAATCTTTCACCATTCTCAAACTTCGAGAACCCAGCAATCCCAACTGCCTATGGATGTCTTCTGCTCTATAAGGATTTCGACCAGAAGGAAGGCGGCGAAGACAAGACCTTCATGACCAATGCAGATACAGTTTCACTTGCCATAAAGGATCTCGACATCCCTAATATCAATCCATTCACTGGCAAGGAATTCAAACCAGAGAAGGCTAATGGAGTGAACATCTATAGATGTCTTGACTGGAATCCTAACAGAGCAAGCAGGACCTTCAATCTGGATGAGAATCAGGCATACCATGTCCACACAGATATCTACGATCCTGCAAACTGGACAGTTCTGTCCCAGTGGAAGAAAGGAGGAAACAACTGATGATTGCACTGTATATAGATCCAGGCACAGGAAGTATGCTCTTTTCACTCTTCATTGGCCTTGCCGCTACTCTATCATTCGGTCTAAGGGCTCTTGTACTTAAATTGAAGTTTGGTTCAG
>JAFVDZ010000011.1 GCA_017478205.1 Spirochaetales bacterium
ACTGAAGAACTGAGGTAGCAGTAGATACCAGACTAAAGAAACTGAAGTTTGGGCGATTTCTTCTTGCTGGTTATTTTATCCTGCTCCCATCTGGCGATTTTATCCTGCTGTTTTTGGGTTATTTTCGCCCGCTGCTAATAATACCATACTTATATAAATTTAATTATATATTTCCATATCGTATTATATTTTATATACATTGTTTCTATACTATATTATAAGCATATTCATATAATATCACTTAACTATTATATAAAAACTCATTTATATATCTTCACTCACTTTTGCTTTATACTCTAGCTATGAAAATAATTAGTTGGAATGTAAATGGTTTAAGAGCGGTACTCAATAAAGATTTCCTTTCTTGGTTCAATGAGCAAGATGCAGATATCGTCTGCCTTCAAGAAACAAAGATTTCAGAAGGTCAAGTTTCTCTTGATCTTTCTGGATATGAACAATTCTATAGTTATGCTGATAAAAAAGGTTATAGCGGAACTGCAGTGTTTTCTAAAGTGAAACCTCTCTCCGTTAAAGAAGGAATCAACATAGATATACATGACCATGAAGGTAGAACACTCACTGTCGAGTATGATGATTTCTATCTAGTCTGTGTATATGAACCAAATAGCCAGGATGGTCTGAAAAGGCTTGAATACAGACAAGTATTCAACAAAGATTTTGAAGAATATCTTGTCTCACTTGATAAGAAGAAGCCTGTTGTGATGTGTGGAGATCTCAATGTTGCTCACAAGGAAATCGATATAAAGAATCCAAAGACAAATGAAAGGAATGCTGGCTTTACTATTGAAGAGCGAAATGATTTTTCGCGTCTTCTCTCAAGAGGTTTCAAAGACTCATGGAGAGAGCAACACCCAGATGAAGTAAAATATAGCTGGTGGTCCTATAGATTCAAAGCTAGAGAGAAGAATACAGGCTGGAGAATCGATTATTTTGTCGTTTCCGATAGACTGATGGATAAAGTCAAAAATACCGACATACAAACTGATGTATTTGGCTCAGATCACTGTCCTGTCGTTATAGAATTCTAATTTGATTGCTAAAGTCGAAAGAAGGTAGCTCTTCACAGCTACCTTCTTTGCTCCATTAGTGAATATAGTGAGGAATTTCACCTCGTGATTCAAATATCTTTCTCTTCTGTGAATCAAGAATCTTCTTACACATTCTTATCGACAGAGGAGTAACCTCTACGAGCTCATCATCCTTGATAAACTGGATTGCCTGCTCAAGTGTTGGCTTCATGACAGGGGTAAGAGAAACTGCTTCATCCTTACCACTTGCACGGAGGTTTGTAAGTTTCTTTGTTCTTGTCGGATTGATAAGAAGATCATTATCTCTATTTCTCTCACCAACAACCTGTCCTTCATAGACATCATCACCAGGAACAATGAAGAATCTACCTCTATCTTCAAGCTCCCAGATGCCATAAGCAACAGCAGAACCAGCACGGTCACAGACCAAAGAACCTGAAAGACGATCAGGGAAATCACCCTTATATGGCTCATAACCCTTGAGATAGCTATTCATGATACCAAAGCCTTTGGTATCGGTAAGGAATACATCTCTATAGCCGATTAGGCCTCTAGATGGGATTTCAAATCTAATCTTTACTCTGTTTCCAGCAACATAGGTCAGGTCGGACATTATAGCCTTTCTCTTTCCAAGCTTCTCCATGACGATACCACTAGATTCCTCAGGACAGTCAATGAACAACTCCTCGATAGGCTCAGTCTTTCTTCCTTTCTCATCAGTTTTGAAGATGATGTGTGGACGACCTACACAGAGTTCATAACCCTCTCTGCGCATCTCCTCGATGATGATCGCCATCTGGAACTCACCACGACCTTTAACAGTAAAGGTTTCATCAGGATTCTTCTCGATCCTGATGGAAACATTTCTAAGTGCTTCAAGCTGCAGACGCTCCCAGATCTTTGCGTTAGTAACAGCCTTTCCATCCTTACCAGCAAGCGGAGAAATGTTTCTTGTAAACATCATACTTACTGTTGGTTCATCAACAGTAATTCTAGGAAGAGCCTTCTTTTCTTCCTTTGTACAGATAGTGTCACCAATTGATACATCGCTGACACCAGAAAGGACAACAATATCACCAGCATTGATGGAAGGAACTTCCTTGAATACAGGACCTTCGTACGCCTGAAGACGAGTAACTCTAAGATTTTCTTCTCTATCTTCCTTTATACATACAAGACTATCATTTGTTGATGCTGTGCCATTAATGACTTTACCTACAGCAAGGCGACCAAGGAAGTCAGAGTATGAAAGATCACTTACAAGCATCTGGAAAGGCTCTGCATCATCATATTCAGGTGCAGGAATATAGGAAACAATGCAATCGAGGAGCTGATGAAGATTATCTTTAATATCATCAAGATCGACACCACAGCGTCCTTCACGGCCATTTGCATAGAATACAGGAACCTCGAGCATTGATTCATCATTACTTAGTTCAAGTAGAAGATCATAGACCTCATTGAGAACCTCTCCAGAGCGAGCATCGCTTCTATCTATCTTATTGATAACAACAATTACTGGAAGTTTCTTTAAAAGTGCTTTCTCGAGTACAAATCTAGTCTGAGGAAGAGGACCTTCTGCAGCATCACAGAGAAGTACAACACCATCTACCATAGAGAGACCTCTCTCGACCTCACCACCAAAGTCAGCGTGGCCCGGGGTGTCAATTATGTTGATCTTTACTCCCTTCCAATTTATTGCACAGTTCTTGGCACTGATAGTAATGCCTCTTTCTCTTTCAATTGCACCGGAGTCCATGACTCTATCTTGATCCATTCCCTTACCAACAACACCAGACTGCTTGAAGAGTGCATCTACAAGTGTTGTCTTACCATGGTCTACGTGTGCAATGATTGCAATATTTCTTATTTTTTCATTCTTTTTAATCATAGCAACCGATACAATACTACAAATGTTTTTCCCTTGCTAGGAGCTAGACAGAAAAAAACTTATTTCTTTACCAAAGTAGGATTTATTATCAATTTACTCTCTTGGAAGATAGTAAAACATATTATATTTATATCTATTATATACATAAATTATATAATTTGTATACAATATATAAATAGTTAAGATATTGAATAGATATAAAAAATAGACACCCGATAATTTATCAGGTGTCCATTATATAAATTCATCAAGATCACTTTACGTAGAAGAGAATATCACCGTATGTTGGATAAGGCCATGCCTTTCTTTCAACGATAAGTTCAAGCTCATCTGCATCCTTTCTAATGGAATCAAGATAAGGAACGACAGAATTTCTAGTATAGTGTGCTCTGGATGAACCAACTAGCTTACCAGCTTCTGCAACCTCTGCCTTGAGCTCTAGAACCTTCTTGCTAAGAGATTCAACAAGAGTTGCGATCTTGGAAACGATCTCCTCTTCATAGGAGCAATTGATTCCTGGAACAGCAGATTTCTTTGCAAGAATACCCTGAGCAACCTCAGCTGAGTACCTACAGACTGCAGGAATGACATCCTTTGTAATCATCTCGATAAGAGTGAGTGCTTCAATATTTACAGTCTTAGAATACTCCTCATTGAGAATCTCATAACGAGAATGTACTTCTACTGGAGTAAATATCTTGAACTCCTTGAAAAGTTCAATATTCTTATCAGAAATATAGGTATCAAGAGCATCTGGAGTAGACTTCAAATTGAGAAGACCTCTTCTTTCTGCTTCCTTTACCCAATCATCAGAATAGTTGTTACCATTGAAGATAATTCTCTTGTGCTTCTTGTAAGTCTCTTTAACAAGCTTTGCAACAGCAGCATTGAGATCATCAGCATCCTTGAGTTCCTCGTAGAAACCCCTCAGAGACTTTGCAATTATCGTGTTGATAATGATATTAGGGCCAGCACAGGAGAATGATGAACCAACCATTCTGAATTCGAACTTATTACCAGTGAATGCAAATGGTGAAGTTCTATTTCTATCAGTTGTATCTTTTGGGAACTTCGGAAGTACATGTACACCAAGCTCCATAGAAGTCTTTCCCTTGCCGCTTACAGCTCTTTCACCTGCAATAGCTTCAAGGATCTCAGTGAGTTCATCACCAAGGAACATGGAAACGATTGCTGGTGGTGCTTCACTTGCACCAAGACGATGATCATTGCCTGCAGAAGCACATGAACACCTCATGAGGTCCTGATAATCATCGATTGCCTTGATTACAGCAACAAGGAAGATAAGGAACTGAGCATTGTCCATTGGACTGTCACCAGGCTCAAGCAGGTTTATACCAGTATCTGTTGAAAGAGACCAGTTGTTATGCTTACCAGAGCCATTGACGCCAGCAAAAGGTTTCTCATGCAATAGACATGCAAAATTATGTCTCTCTGCAACCTTCTTCATCAGCTCCATAGTTAGCTGATTATGGTCAACAGCAATATTTGTAGAAGCATATACAGGAGCAAGCTCATGCTGACATGGAGCAACTTCATTATGTCTTGTCTTTGCGTTGATACCAAGCTTCCAGAGCTCCTTATCAAGGTCTCTCATGTATGCTGCAACTCTGGTCTTGATGGAGCCAAAGTAATGGTCTTCCATCTCCTGGCCCTTAGGAGCACGAGCACCGATAAGAGTCCTGCCTGTATAGATAAGATCCTTTCTCTTTACATAGTCATCCTTGTCGACAAGGAAATATTCCTGTTCTGGACCTACAGTTGTCTTTATGCTCTTAACATCTGTCTTGCCAAAGAGGTGGACAATCTTCAAGGCTTCAGCACTTACTGCCTCCATAGACCTCAAGAGAGGAGTCTTCTTATCAAGAGATTCACCAGTATAAGAACAGAAAGCTGTAGGGATATAGAGAGTATCGTCCTTGATGAACGCATAGCTAGTTGGATCCCAAGCTGTATATCCTCTTGCCTCGAAGGTTGCTCTAATTCCACCATTTGGGAAGGAGGAAGCATCTGGTTCACCCTTTACAAGCTCCTTACCTGAGAATTCAAGCAGAACCTTTCCTCCCTCTACAGGAGTGATGAAAGCATCATGCTTTTCAGCTGTGATACCAGTCATAGGTTGGAACCAGTGTGTGAAGTGAGTGCAGCCCTTTTCGACAGCCCAATTCTTCATTGCATTTGCAACGCTGTTTGCGACATTGATATCAATGTCCTTTCCCTGTGAAATTGTCTTCTTGAGGGATTTGTAAATATCCTTAGGCAATTTCTCCCTCATGATTTCATCATTGAATACAAGACAACCAAAATAATCAGCGACTGTTTCCATCTATTCCTCCGGGAATAAAAATATTCCGTTATTGTAGTAATACAAAAAAACTAAAGAATGGGTCAAATCAAAAAGTGCTCTGTTTGTTGCTTTATTCTTATTTTTTTTGATTTTTACATATTTTGTGTTTCAAAAAGATATATTTTCCACCTTATTTCGTTCCATACTCGCTGATTATCTCTTCAAGACAATCAGCAGCAAGAGATACAGTATCAAAACATCTGATATCATTATTGAAAAATCTAGGCTTCAATTCAGAGCAGAGAATAGAGCCAAGTCTACTTTCAAACCTTTCGATGAACATATTTGTAACTATCTTAATATCCTTGCTCTCATGAGCTTTCTCTTCTACATACATAATAGAAAGAGCAGCAACACCACCAAGCAGTGCACCACATACAGATCCAGATTGAATTCCAGCACCAAAGCCAGCAACCATTATCATGTCCCTATCATGCAGCTTAAGGCGATAATAATCATTACAGGATCGAAGAATCGATTCAGCGCAGTTATAATTCTTTTCAAGAAAGTAAACTCTAGCGATATCTCTTAGCATAATAGATTCTATTATCACCTTAAAAACTTAAAAAGACAATTTTATCAACAAGAGTTTCGATATGGAGAATTGAAAAAGAAAAAGAATAAAAAAAGGTTCTTTACAATAAACGGTTGGATTTGTATTCATAGGCTGGAAGTCTGCTGGCTATAAGGATCTTCATGAAAAAGTATTTGGAGTCCTTGAATCCATAGGACTTCTTCTTCAGGGTTTTGACCATATTGTTTGTACCCTC
>JAFVDZ010000072.1 GCA_017478205.1 Spirochaetales bacterium
GCAAAATGATAATCAAGTATGTCCTTTTCATTTCTTGCTATCGCCTCATAATATTCGCTGATCAAGTGAATCGAATATGAGGAGCCCAGTGTCAGAACAAGACATGGAGTTAGAATCGTTACTAGCGTAAGGTCATATCCAACAATTGCCATCACTCCCAGTGTCCAAACTATTCCAATCAAGGACATGGATGCTGGGATGATTACAGAACGTAAGGATCTGAAAGAAAAATAGAAAGTAATCAGGATTACAATCAAGCAGAGTACAAAGAGAAGGACAAGATCTCTGTTGAGATACTTCATTATCGCATTGGTAAGGATCTCACCACCATTTAGAGCAACAATTCCATATTGTCTAAGAGGATTTACTACACTATCGAGCTCTTTCAAGGATTCTGCATTCAGATTTCTTGCCTGGAAAATCAGCATGAATGTAGAGCCATCACCACTGTAGAGATAGTCCTTGGCAACAGAGTCGTTGAGTACTCTGCTCTTGAAGACTTCTACAGATTCCTCATCCCAAACTTCTCCATCACTTATAGGAGACATTGGGACAAGAGCAAGTCGGGAACCACGCTTTTCAACTGTCACGAAATCGAAAGGAGAAAGACAGGTACCGATATCCCACCTAGAAAAAAGATGATCTCTCACGCTATAGATTGCGTTTAGAACCTCTGGAGTGAACATCCTGTCACTCGTGAATACGACAACATAGCTGTCATCATACTCTTCATCAGGATCTTCTCCAGAGAAGTCTATATTGTTCAATTCAGGAACTTCCTGGTATTGAGCAATATATGAGGAGATATCATTTACAAGCCCTGAGTTATCTCTATATGGAATTGTAACGACTTCACCCTTGTTTGGAATGAAGTCAATCTCCTCTATTCCATCAAGATCTATGACCTTGGTAGGAATTTCAGTTGGAGTCTTCACATATGGATATCCTTCAAGGTCTACACCTATACTGAATATATTTGCATCAATGCGAATCTTTTTTGCCTCATAGCCCAAAACTGCTGTAATTGCTGCTATCACAATTAGGACCAATATCGAGTGTCGCATTATAAGTGAAATCAGCTTCTGAAGTAGGTTTGTCTGGTTTTTCTTTGCCATGGTTGAATTCTATGTCAAAAAGGAAAGTGCGTGCAACATTAATGGAAATGCAAAAAAGAAGGAAGGCTCACTTCCCTATTGAAAAACAAGCCTTCCTATATGATTTATATCGAAATATCAGTCTTCTTCTGGTGCGAGATCAAGAGTCTCTGTCTTAGGTGGCATGAGCTTTGAGAAGATCATGAAGAAGATAAGACCAACGATGAGACCTGGGATGATAGGCTGAGAAACCTTGAGACCAAAGAAGACACCCTTTGAGAACTTCTCAAGATATACTACAACAACAGAGCCTGCGATGAGGGATGCGATTGTACCAGCCTCTGAACCCTTCTTCCAATAGTGTCCAAGAACGTATGGGAAGAATGTACCTGCTGCACGGAGTGTGAAACAGAAGGTAAGAATCTTGATGATACTTGTAGTATTAAAGAGAGCTACGCCCATTGCGATGAGACCAGATATGACCATGACGATCTGTGTAACACGCATTACTTCCTTGCTAGAAGCCTCTGGCTTGATGACTGCCTTGTAGATATCGTTTGCAAAGATAGATCCTGCTCCGAGAAGGTCAGAGTCAGAAGATGACATGGTTGCAGAAATGATACCTGCGAACAAGAGGCCACAGATGATAGCTGGCATGGTTCTTACTGCAAGAACAGGAAGAGCATATCTTGCACCAACCTGTGCAAACTCTTCAGATGAGAAGATACCCATGTTCATAAGAGCAAGAGTGATGATACCGAGGATTGCTGGAACAAATGCAAAGATGAAGTTGATGATTGCAGCAATGATAGAACCCTGAACAGCAGCCTTACCATCTCTAGCTGCATAGTATCTGGAGACAGCTTCCTGACCTACAGTAAATGTTGCAACATACATGATTGTTAGTGACAGTACAGCCATTGGAGAGTAGCCCTTGAACATATTGAATGTTTCAGGTGGTACATTTGCAACAACGTTTGCCCAGCCACCAGCTTCGCCAAGAGCGAAAGGAACTGCGATGATCATACCAAAGACGATCAGGAATACCTGAATGAAGTCCGTCATTGTAACAGACCAGAGACCACCCATAACAGAATAGCTGATAACGACTACTGATACGATGATGATTGCAGGCTTATATCCAATACCAAGCATGGTCGAAAGAATGGTAGCAGATGCAACGAACTGACCTTCAGTAAGACCTACAAGAGGAATCAGCATGATGATTGCAGTAACAATACCAGCACCCTTTCCATAGCGGCGGCGGAAGAATTCAGGCACAGTCTTTACCTCTGAGGCTCTGAACTTTGGAGCCAGGAATGTCAAGATGACAAAAGCAAAGCCCATTGTGATGATATACCAGGATGCAGATATGCCATGATTCTGCATACCCTGCTGAACTACACCGAGAGAGCTACCACCACCAATTTCGGTTGCTGCGAGAGTTCCTGCCATAAGGAAAGGACCAAGACGTCTGCCCGCGACCATAAAGTCTGTATTATTGGAAATCTTCTTCGAAGAATACCAACCGATAAAGAGCATGAACAGTAGGTAGAGAACTACTATGACGGTAATAAAACCATTTGCCATACATCTTCCTCCTAAAACGTTTAAGACAGC
>JAFVDZ010000073.1 GCA_017478205.1 Spirochaetales bacterium
ATTCAGGACAACCTGTCCAAAGAGTATCGTCTCAGAAGAAGATTTCATCGCTATAAACAAGCTTGTTGGGCCATTCAAGTGGTATCTTCAGATTTTCAATCCACGCTATACGCTGGATGAAGATTTCCATGAAGAGAGCCCATACTCGGAAGCTGAACTTATGGAGATTATCAAGAAGCACTCGCTGAATGTAGCAGGTATCAGATAAGGAAAGAGGATTGAATTTTGGTTGTCAGTCCTCTTTTATATTATATCGATA
This sequence comes from Spirochaetales bacterium, assembly GCA_017478205.1. Taxonomy (GTDB): domain Bacteria; phylum Spirochaetota; class Spirochaetia; order Sphaerochaetales; family Sphaerochaetaceae; genus Bullifex. Next base: position 260 of record JAFVDZ010000073.1, read on the forward strand.
GTGATTTTTCTATGTTATCAAGCACCTTCCTGCTCATGAGGTCATAGGCTTGTTCAGTCATTCCTGCAGATGCATCGGGACAGATAACATTCTTTCTATCCTTTATTTCATTATATATATCGCCAATTGCACCACTTGTGTCTGCACAGAGTATGTTACTTTCATCCTCTACCCACTTTTTCAAAAGGTTCATCTCTGTAGCAGGCCCAATCGATGTGTTTATCATGATCTTTCCACATCCAAGAGCTTCGAACTCTTCTTCATGAAGAAGTATCACATTTTTATTGAGACATGTGATAACTACCTCGGCCCAGGAAAGAAGCTCTTTGAGAGGTAGAAAATGCATTCCTTCCTTTTCTTTGTCTTCCTTCTTGCTCCTGGCAAAGTATCTGATTTCAGAGCCAAGGTGCTTGAGAGCGTCTGCAGTCATCTGGCCACTAGTTCCAAAACCTACAAAGCCGACTTTGAGTCCTGTGAGTTCTGTTGGACGCTTTCTCCACATTGGACAGTCATAGCCATGCAGGATCCTTACAAGCTGGTAGATCACATACTCTGTGACTCCGTGGTCTCCATAGTCTCTGATTCCATAGACTGTTATGCCATGCTTTTCTGCAAAGTCTATATCTACATTGGCACTTTCCTTTGAATAGAGGGAGCAACACATACCAACATGTTTAAGATCTTTGCACCTTGAGAGAACCGAAGATGGTATCAATGGAAGTGTCCTGACAAGGAGGGCATCTGCATCGCCAATTCTTTCGACAAGCTCGTCTTCTGTTAAAGGAAGAGTGTCAAATCTTATGATTTTCTCTGCATACTTTTCTAATTCCTTCTCGGCCCAATCTTGAAGACCGACAGGAGCGACCTCAACAAGTTTTCTGTACTTCTTCATCCTGCCTCCTTAGAAGAACTGGATAGGAGAGACAAGGTTTCTCATGAGTGCGACTACAGACCATGCAGCGATGTCACTGTTGGCAGAGTAGATATCACAGGTGGCTTTGAGGCCCTCAGTTTCGATAGTGATACAGTGATCATCACCAACGAAGTTGGGAACTGAAGTAATTGTAGCACTAGCTCTATCTGGTCCTATAGTTGCAAGTGCACTTGCAACTGCTACATTCACTTTTGTAGGCAGTAGAGATATTGCCTCGGCTGTTGTACCAGTAAAGACAGTTTCTTCGCTGTTCTCAAGCTCTTTCTTGTATAGTGGGGTGTTCTTCAAAGAAGCAGGGCCTTTATGGGTATGTATTCCAGCAGTTATTTCATTTCCATTTGCACCTGCCATGAGAGAGATAGTGTTAAGAACATCGAAGCCTCCTACAGCACCATTTGGAATGAGAACTTTTGCATTGTTCTTCTTGCAAACTCCAATGACATCATCATGGAATGCTCTGTCTGCAAAGGCTCCGATAGAAAGAGGAATTATGCTAGTTCCTTTTTCTAGTGCTTTGATTGCAGCTCCCTTGAAAAGAGCAATCGAAGCTGTCTCTATAAGGTAGTCGGCAGATAGATTTATAAGATCGTCGAGAGTCGATACAGCCTTTGCATCTGTTCCTTCAACAACCCTCCAGGCATCCTCTATCTTTCTTGAATATGCTCCGACAAGCTTGTAGCCATCAAGCAAACCCTTCTTGTAGGCATCAGAAACTATTGTGCCAAGATGACCACAACCCATAATTGTGAAAGTCTTCATTTCAAACTCCATTTTTCGGTCTTTATAGCATGAGGTCGTTTGCAACAGGTAAGTAGAAGAGCTCTTTTGCTTTGTCAAAGTCTCTTGTCTGCCCAAGTATCCACATAGTCTTTGCGACACATGCTTCACTTGTCATATCGTAGGCTTCGAGAACCTTCAAGTGGCTCTTGATCCTATGGCCAACCTGGTAGACCTCCATATGACTTCCATCATATGCAACCTGTGTGGTCATGACAATGAGCTTACCTTTCTTCACAGCCTCTGCGATTATATCATAGAAGTCCGAGTACTCAGGGAGTCCTCCGACTCCAAAGCTTTCGACGATTATCCCATCATAGTGGTCGAGGATGAATCTGAGAACCTGCTCATCCATTCCGGGGACCAATTTCAGCAGGCCTACATTTGAATTGAGAGAGTCGTAGAACTTGACTGGCCTTGTAGGCATTTGAGGAATGTACCATACAACCTTGCCACTTTGGATTTTTGCAACCTCTGGGTAGTTCATGGATTTGAAGGCCGCAAATTGCTGTGTGTAGTTCTTTCTTGCCCTGGTTCCGATAATTACAGAGCCGGAGAATACGATCATGATGCCATGGCTCTTGTCATCTACTGCACAGAGGAAGGAATCGATCAAGTTTCTGCCTGCATCAGAATTCTCTTCGCTGATTGGAATCTGGGCACCTGTGAGAACAATTGGCTTCATGCTGTCCTGGATAAGATATGAAAGTCCTGCTGCAGTGTAAGCCATGGTATCGGTTCCATGCGTTACAACAAAGGCATCATAATTTATATAGTTATCCTTTATGCAATTTGCTATCGTGAGCCAATCGAAAGGGCGGATATTCGTAGAGTCCATATTCAGTACCTGGATACAGTCCACGGTACAGAACTTGAATATCTCTGGAACATTATTGAGAATGTCATTTGATGTAAGTGCAGGTACAAGACCATCATCGGTAGGACGGGAAGCAATGGTTCCACCAGTTCCTATTAGCAATATCTTCTTCATAGAAGAAAATATTACATCAAAGAGACAAAATAGTCTTTCAGAAAAATAGTGTTCAATTATTCTTACTTTGAGCAAATAAATTACTATTTTATATGCTTTTAGCTATATAATATAGTACATATTAGTGTTTTTCGGGGAGGATTTGTAATGAAGAAGTTTCTAGTTGTTCTTTTGTTCGTTCTTTTGCTGTTCTCATTCATCGCTTGTGATAGCGATGGTGATGGTGATGATGATGTAGAAGTTACAGTCAAGCTTCATTTGAATGGGGATACGTTTACTAATGTCTATTTCGATGATGAAGCTTATGAAGCAGGAGATACAGATGATGTATATACTGTAGTAGATGATTGTATCTCGGTTCCAGGTGTTGATGTTGATGAAATGACAGAAGCAAAGATTACAAACATCAATACTTATTCATATGCAGTAAACCAAGAAGAAACAACGGTCAGTTTCAATTCTACTGGCTCTAGTAAGCTTTGCATCGATGAATACTGTGAAACTACACTAACTCAAAATAATTTCGTAGAGGCTGCAAACAATGCAATTGCTGATAAGACTTATATAGTAGATTTGTATATTAGTTTTAGCTTACAAGGCTAATTAAGAAAGATCGAGCTACTTTATAGACCTATTTTGCTTTATGTGAGATAGGTCTATTTTATTTTTTTACAGTTATGTGACCAAGGCTCTTGGTCGTTTTTAGATTGTTATACTAGGCTAAAAGAGGCCATTTTTACGGGATTTTCCAATTTCTGCAACATTTTGCAACAAATTTCTTTTCAAATGACATATATGAGTGTACAATTCATTTATAGCTAAAGATTTTACCTTGGAGGGTATAATATGGATTATGCTGCAATTAAGAAGGCTGCCGAGGCATATGGCCCAGCAATGACAAAGTTCCTCAGGGATATGATCGCAATCCCATCCGAGAGCTGTGAAGAGAAGGGTGTTGTCCATCGTATCAAGGAAGAGATGGAAAAACTCGGTTATGACAAGGTTGAAATCGATGGCCTTGGAAACGTAATCGGATGGATGGGAACAGGTGATAAGATTATTGCTATCGATTCCCACATTGATACAGTAGGTATTGGTAACATCAAGAACTGGACTCATGATCCATATAAGGGATACGAAGATGATAAGGTCATCTATGGTCGTGGTGGTTCTGATCAGGAAGGCGGTATGGCTTCTGCAACCTATGGTACTAAGATCATGAAGGATCTTGGTCTCATCCCAGAAGGATATAAGATCATGGTTGTAGGTTCTGTTCAGGAAGAGGACTGCGATGGCATGTGCTGGCAGTACATCTACAATGTCGACAAGATCGTTCCTGAATTTGTTATCTCCACAGAGCCAACCGACGGTGGTATCTACCGTGGCCACAGAGGCAGAATGGAAATCCGTGTCGATGTAAAGGGTATCAGCTGCCATGGTTCTGCTCCAGAAAGAGGTGACAATGCTATCTACAAGATGGCCGATATTCTTCAGGATGTCAGAGCTCTTAACGAGAACCCAGCAGATGACAGTGTTGAGATCAAGGGCCTCGTAAAGATGCTTGATCCAAAGTACAACCCAGAGCACTATGAGGATGCTAGATTCCTTGGCAGAGGTACATGTACCACCAGCCAGATCTATTTCACATCCCCATCAAGATGTGCTGTAGCAGACTCCTGCGCAATCTCGATCGATAGAAGAATGACAGCAGGCGAAACCTTCAAGTCCTGTCTCAAGGAGATTGAGGACCTTCCAGCAGTAAAGAAGTATGGCAAGGATGTAAAGGTCAGCATGTATTGGTATGACAGACCATCCTGGACTGGCGAAGTCTACAAGACAGAAGCTTTCTTCCCAACCTGGATCAACAAGGATTCAGCTCCACATGTCAAGGCTCTCGTAGATGCACACCATGCTCTTTGGGGTGACAAGAGACTCTATTCCGATGAGACTTCCAAGTCAAAGAGAGAGGGTAGACCTCTTACTGACAAGTGGACATTCTCCACAAACGGCGTTTCTATCCAGGGAAGATACGGAATTCCTTGTGTTGGTTTTGGCCCAGGTGCAGAGTCCCAGGCACATGCTCCTAACGAAATTACCTGGAAGCAGGATCTCGTAGTTTGTGCTGCTCTCTATGCTGCTGTTCCAATGCTCTACAAGCCAGGCGACAAGAAGGAAAATGTCACCGAGTTCAGACAGGAGCTTACTGGTAACGATATCAAGTAAGATATATTAACTTCTCATTTAAGAATCCCATTTACTCATATAAGTATCTGGGATTCTTTATTTTTTATGCTTCCAGACTAGATTTATTCTTTATTTCCCTTATTCAAGGTCGTATGATATACTCAAGTCCAAAGGAGCAACAACAATGTCAGATCTTAGAACAACATATATGGGTCTTGAACTCAAGAACCCAATAATCGTAGCATCAGGTCCACTCACAGCTAATATTGAGAACCTTGTAAAATGTGAAAAGGCTGGTGCTGGAGCAGTCGTACTCAAGTCTATCTTTGAAGAGCAGATCAATGCAGATGCTCTCGAAGAGACAACTAAGCATTCAGAATTCTTGGATTTCGCTGATTACCAGGAAGTCGCTAATAATATTGCTAAGGATTATTACATCAACCAGTATGTTGAACTCATCAAGGAAGCAAAGAAGGCTCTCTCTATTCCTGTAATTGCTTCGATCAACTGTACACATGCTGAAATCTGGGAAGATTTCATTCAGAAGTTCGAAGCTGCTGGTGCAGATGCTCTCGAGCTAAACTACTATCCAATTGCATCTGATAAAGATGTTGAAGGTAAGGATGTCGAGAAGGAAGCTATCGCATTTGCCAAGTCTGTCAGAAAGGCAACCAAGCTTCCAATTGCATTGAAGATTGGCTACAAGTACTCTTCTCTTGCCAATATCATCACTGACTTTGCAAAGGAAAAGGTCGATTCTCTTGTTCTCTTCAATAGATTCTATAGACCAGATATCGATATCAACAGTGAAAAGCTTGTCGGCATGAGAGGTCTTTCTAATGCAGATGAATATGCAGAGTCCCTCAGATGGATCGCTCTCATGAGTGGTGAGCTGAAGAAGATGGATTTTGCAGCTTCAACAGGTATCCATTCAGGAAAGACTGTCATCAAGTTGCTTCTTGCAGGTGCTAAGGCTACTGAGGTCTGCTCTGAAATCATCACACACGGCTTTGATGCTATTCCTGCAATGCTCAAGGAAATCGGTGATTGGATGGACGAGAAGGGCTATAAGACTATTGCTGACTTCCAGGGTAAGCTTGCTCAGGAGAATATGGATAACGGTGCTCACTGGGAACGCACTCAGTATATGAAGTCTCTCCAGAAATAATCGTTATCATTGTTTTGATATTTAGTGGCTGTGACTTAGAGTTGCAGCCTTTATTTTTGTGCTTGGGAAAAGAAAAATGAAGGAGCAATTGGAGCTAAAACTATGTATGAAATGGGTAAAAAGTGTTGATTTAAGAGCCTTTTCATAAAGTTTTAGATGATTTTTCTTTTCCAAAATCTGCAAATAAAGGCTAAATTTCAAGAAATGTGATGCAAAATGAATTAAAAACGCATAAATATGTGATTTTTTGTATCTTTTGCTCTTTTCAAAAAATCTTATATTCCATATATTAGCAAGTACTTATTTTTGCAATCAAAGGAGCATGAACAAAAAATGAAAAAGATGACATTTGTTCTTGTAGCTCTTCTTGCAGTAGCTATGTTCTTTACAGCATGTGGCAAGAAGGCAGATTCCTCTGCAGCTGCAGACTCATCCAAAGCAGCAGCTCCAGAGACAATAACAATTGCATTCATCGGAAACACAACCGGTGACTATGCACAGTATGGCGTACCTGTAAGAAACGCAGTCAAGATGTATTTCGACCAGCTAAATGCTAAGGGTGGTATCAATGGCAAGATGGTCAACCTTCTTGAGTATGATGACAAGGCTGACGGCGTAGAATCTGTAAACGCTCTCAACCTCGCTGTAGATAAGGGTGCTACTGCAGTTATCGGTTCTGTTCTTACTGGTGCTACAATTGCTCTTTCTGATGCAACCTATGATCTCAATCTGCCTCAGGTAACAGCTTCTGCTACCTCTCCAAAGGTAACAGTCATGGATCCAGATGCAAAGAATATCGAAGTAAAGACCAACGTATTCAGAACTTGCTTCCTCGACCCATTCCAGGGTGAGAAGATGGCAGAGTATGCATCCAAGAAGGTTGGTGCAAAGAAGGTTGCAATCTTCTATGAAAATGGTTCCGACTATTCTGAAGCTATCGTAAACGGCTTCATGAGCGAGAAGGACAAGTATGGTCTTACTGTTGTTGCAAGAGAAGCATTCGCTGCTGGTGACGTAGACTACAAGGCTCAGATGACCAACATTGCTGCATCCAACCCAGATGTTGTCCTTATGCCAATCTACTACAGCCAGGCTGGTCTTGCTATCACAGCTCTCAGAGCTCTCGGATGCAATGCTCAGGTAATCGGTGGTGACGGTTTCGGTTCTGTAAAGAAGTACGCTACTGCTGCTGACCTCGAGGGTACAGTATACTTCTCTGGCTATGCAGCTGGCACTCCATCTGTTGAGCCATTCGAGAAGGACTACAAGGCAACCTTTGGTGAGGATGTTCCTAACATGTTCGCTCCTCTCGCTTGGGATGCTTCCATGGTTATGGCTGAAGGTCTCAAGGCTGCTGATGCTGCTGGCCTCAAGGCTGGTTCAGATGAATTCAAGCAGAAGGTTATCGATACTATCAAGAATCTTAATGGTTATGAAGGTATCACAGGATCCTACACTTTCAACGAAACAAACGACCCAATTAAGTCTGTTGCAATCATCAAGCTCACCAACGGTGACGAGATATTCACAGAATTCTTCTAATAGCATGGCCAGGTGGCCAATCTATTAAAAAATGGAGTGCAGGACTAGTTATAGTTCTGCACTTTTTTGTAAAATACAAAAAAATTTATAGGGAGAAATCTTCGGAATGGATTTTTATACCTTGATAGCTCAGATCATCAATGGTCTGCAGACAGGTTCCGTTTATGCACTTGTAGCGCTTGGCTATAGCATGGTTTACGGAATCATTATGCTTCTTAACTTTGCCCATGGAGACATCATCATGGTAGGTGCTTACGTCGTCTACTATTCTATCGCAAGCTTTGCTTTGCCTCCTCTATTGGCAGTTATCCTGGCAGTAATAATGTGTACTATCCTTGGCGTTGCGATCGAAAAGGTTGCTTATACTCCACTTAGAAGTGCACCTCGACTTTCACTCCTCATCACAGCAATTGGTATCTCTTTCCTGCTTGAAAATGGAGCTCAGCTTCTTTTCGGTGCAGACCAGAAGAGTATGAGTCCAATGGTCAAGGGTGGCTTCAGTATGGGTAGTGTAGGTATCAGTTATGCTGCTGTTGTAACCATTGTGGTCTCTGTTATCGCTATGACTGCTCTTACAATCCTTGTTAACAAGACAAAGATGGGTAAGGCAATGAGAGCTGTATCTGAGGATATGGGTGCTGCCCAGCTCATGGGTATAAGCCTCAATAGAACGATATCCTTTACATTCGCAATCGGCTCTGCCCTTGCAGGTATCGGCTCTGCTCTTTATCTCTGTGCCTATCCACAGTCCAGCCCTACAATGGGTTCCATGCTTGGTATCAAGGCCTTCGTTGCTGCCGTTCTCGGTGGTATCGGTTCAATTCCTGGTGCCATGATCGGTGGTTTTGCAATCGGCATTCTCGAGGCACTTGTTGCAGCTGCACACCTTTCCATGTGGAAGGATGCAGTCGTATTCTTTGTCCTTATCATCGTTCTTCTCTTCAAGCCAACAGGCATTCTTGGAAAGAAGATTCAGGAAAAGGTTTGATGGAGGTCTGATATGAAGAAGAAATTCACTATCCCAACACCTGCATCATACGTTTTGAATGCAGCTATTCTTTTTGTCATCTGGCTTGCTATTTCCATGATGATTTCATCTGGTGTTATAACAAACTACTGGAGAGGCATCCTCATCACAATTGGAATCAACATTGTTCTTGCAACCTCTCTTAACCTCGCTTGTGGTTACCTTGGTCAGCTTCCTCTTGGCCACGCTGGCTTCATGGCTGTAGGTGCATATGCAGGTGCAATCTTCATGAAGGCAACTCCAGCAGCTGCTCTTATCAGATCTGGTAACACGTTAGCTGTTCTCCCTCTCTTTGTCGTTGCTGTTATTATCAGCGCACTTGTTGCTGGTATCTTCGGTATCCTCATTGGTATCCCTGCACTTCGTTTGAAGGGTGACTATCTTGCTATCATCACACTTGGTTTTGGTGAAATTATCCGTGTTGTTCTTACAAACATCGACTCTGTGCTTGGTTTTAAGTTCACATATGGTGCTGCAGGTCTTGCAAGAATTCCAAAGTTCACTAGCTTCAATATCTGCTACTTCATGGTAATCTTGTGTATCTTCATAATTCATACCTTTATGAAATCGAGACATGGTAGAGCAGTCCTTTCTATCAGAGAGAATGAAATTGCTGCAGAATCTGTAGGTATCAACACAACCTTCTATAAAACAAGTGCATTCGTACTTTCTGCAATGCTTGCAGGTGTCGCAGGTTGTCTCTATGCAGGTTATATCGGTTCCCTCTATCCTTCGACTTTCAAGTTCATGAAGTCCATTGAAATCCTCGTTATGGTCGTTCTTGGTGGTATGGGTTCCATGTTCGGTTCTGTGCTTGCAGCAATCGTTCTTACTGCTCTCCCTGAGCTTCTGAGAGCTTTCTCCGACTACAGAATGGTCGTATACTCTCTTGCTCTTGTACTCATGATGATCTTCCGCCCAGAAGGTCTTATGGGGGATTATGATTTCTCTCTCAAGAGAATTATCCAGAAGATTGTAAATGGAATTATCAATAGGAGGAAAGGCAATGAGTAAGACAGTTTTGAAGTGTGAGCACCTCAGAGTCGTATTTGGAGGCCTTGCTCCTGTAAGTGACTTCAGCATTGAAGTCAAGGAAAATGAGATTGCAGGTCTCATCGGTCCAAACGGTGCTGGTAAGACTACTGTATTCAACCTCCTTACTGGTGTATATGTCCCAACCAAGGGAAAGGTAATTCTTGAAGGAAAGGACCTTGAGGGTTATTCAACTATCCAGCGAAGCCATGCTGGTATAGCAAGAACCTTCCAGAATATTCGTCTTTTCAAGAACGTATCAGTATTGGATAACGTCCTTATCGGATACAACCATAGCATGAGCTATAGCATGCTTTCATCTGTTCTCCGTCTGCCAAAGTATTGGAGAGAGGAGAAGGCCGCAAAGGCCAAGGCTCTTGAGCTACTAAGCGTATTCGATATGCAGGGTATGGCAAAGATCAAGGCAGGTAACCTTCCTTACGGTGCACAGAGAAGACTTGAGATCGTAAGAGCTCTGGCTACCAATCCAAAGCTTCTTCTGCTCGATGAGCCTGCAGCTGGTATGAACCCAGCAGAGACAACTGCTTTGATGGAGACTATCAGAAAGATTAGGGATGAATTCAATATCGCTATCCTTCTTATCGAGCATGATATGAGCCTCGTTATGGGTATCTGTGAGAATATTACAGTTCTTAATTTCGGTGAGGTAATTGCAAGAGGAACTCCATCCGAGATTCAGAACAACCCAACAGTTATCGAAGCATACCTTGGTTCAAAGAGGGAGGAGTAATATGGGCAGAATTCTTACAGTTGACGATATCAACGTATATTATGGTTCAATCCATGCTATCAAGGGTATCTCCTTCTATGTAGATGAAGGTGAGATCGTTACCTTGATCGGTGCAAACGGTGCTGGTAAGTCTACCACACTGAATACTATTTCTGGTCTTTTGAGATCAAAGACTGGTGATATCCATTTCCTGGATGAGTCAATTGCGAAAGCAAGTGCACATTCCATCGTTTCCAAGGGTCTTTCAATGGTTCCAGAAGGTAGACGTATCTTCCTTCGCTTGACTGTCGAGGAAAACCTTGAGATGGGTGCATATACAAGACCTAAGTCAGAGATCAAGGAGAGTATGGATCAGGCATTCGAGCTCTTCCCAAGACTTCTTGAGAGAAGAAAGCAGATCGCTGGTACTCTTTCTGGTGGTGAGCAGCAGATGCTTGCTATGGCAAGAGCTATGATGGCACACCCAAAACTCATCATGCTCGATGAGCCATCGATGGGCCTTGCGCCAATCTTCGTCGATCATATCTTCGATATCATCAAGAGTCTTCACAAGAATGGTGCAACTATCCTTCTGGTTGAGCAGAATGCTCAGGCTGCTTTGTCTGTTGCAAGTAGAGCATATGTTCTCGAAACCGGTTCTATCGTAAAGACAGGATCTGGTAAGGAACTTATGAACGATCCAGTAATAAAGAAAGCATATCTTGGTGCATGATCTAAAAATCGATGTATAATTGAATCAGGAGTAAAACTATGAAGATTGACCAGCGAATGAACACTAATCTAGTTACTACAAATCTTGAAATGAGTATTCAGGATGCAGCTGATTTGATGGAGAGCAGCAAGGTACACTGCCTTCCTGTTCTTGATGATGAATGGCATCTTGTTGGAATTATTTCCGATAGAGATATTCTGAGAGCACTTCCTTCTCCTCTCACTTCTCTGAGTATCTATGAGACAAAGTCCCTTATGGCTAATCTTACTGTAAGCAAGATTATCAGAAAGGACCCAATTACAGTTCAGAGAAATGTTACCATCGAGCAGGCTGCTAAGATCATGGTAGAAAAAGATGTCCAGTGGCTTCCTGTACTTGATGGATCAAAGTTGGTTGGTATTGTTTCCCGAACTGATATGATCAAGACACTTCTTGAAGTATTTGGTACTACAACCCAGGGTTGTACTATCAACTTCACACTTGAGGAAGGAAAGGGTAAGCTCGAGAAGATTATCAAGGATATCACATCTCAGGGCTTCAATATTATCGCAGTTTCTGTATTCAGTGGTTCATCTGCAAATACTAAGGAACTGAGAATCAAGGTATCTGATGGTGAGCTTTCAAAGCTCAAGGAAACAGTCAAACCTTATGCTATCAAGGTCCTTGATACCTCTTCTGATTATTGATTCTAGTTTAGTTGAATTGATGGATATGCTTCATTTCGGGGCATATCCTTTTTTGTTTATGGCTCTCAAATTGCGAACTCTACAAAGCCATCTTCTGTGAGCTTTGATAGCTTTTTGAATCCTGCTTTCTTGACAATGGTCAATGCATCATTGAACGCATAATCGAGGGCATCTTTATTGTGGGCATCTGAGGTTATTATAACCTTGCCACCTAGCTCATTCAGGCGCTCAAGAAGAAATGGTGCAGGGTATGGGATACTTTTCCAGCCTCTCTTTATTGCTCCTGTATTCACTTCGAAGATCTTGCCTGTCTTGGCAATTCTTTCAAGATAGTATAGTGCAAGGTTTCTATACTCTTCATTTTCAGAAAATAGATGCTTCTTTTCATTGAATTTTGTTATCAGATCAAAGTGACCAACAATGTCAAAAGGAGTGTCCTCTGCAAAACTTGCAAGCTCTTCAAAGTAAAGCTTTGCATACTCTAGTGGTGAAACGAGTTCGATTGCTTTTGCTGCGATATCTGGAGTGTAATCAACATCGTAATATTTGTTGTTGATCTTGACCATATGGACAGAACCTATAGTGTAGTCGAGGCGACTGTCGATTGTTGGCCTAATGTCTCCTGATACACGACTTTCTAGTTCGAGGCCTTTGAAGATTTTTATTCTTCCTTTGTATTTTTCTTTGACCCGCTCAAGTTCATTGAAATAGTTATCTATATTCTCCTTCTTGATTCCACACTCATCAAAGTCAAATCCTGTATAGGCATGACTTGAAAAGCCAATTGACTCGAATCCGAGTTCAATTGCCTTCATTACATTCTCTTCTAGTGTGTTTTCACCATCACAGAAGGTTGAGTGAGTATGAATATTGGAAGAAAGAATCATATTGATGAATTATTTCACAACAATAATAAAAATTCGAGTGTAAATAAGAGTAAAGGAGATTATCTATGGTAAATTCTTACGTAAGAAATGGTTCAGAAAAATTATTTTTTTGGCAGAATTTAGCTAAATCCTTACACAATAAAAAAAAATCACCATTTCTGGTGATTGTTCCCACACTGGGAAGTCCTTTCGGACGGTGTCAACTCAATGTTTTTACTTTGACACGACGTGTTATATAATTATCGTATTCAATCGAATTGGAGGTGTCAAGTGAAAAAAGACCTTGAAAATAAAGAATACTATCTTGGACTTGATTGTGGAACTTCTTCTGTAGGATTTGCTGTTACAGATCTCGATTACAACTTGTTAAAATTCAATGGCAAAGCTATGTGGGGATCACATCTTTTTGACGAAGCAAAGCCTGCGGCTGAGCGCAGAGTAAACAGATGTGCAAGAAGAAGGAGAAAAAGAGAAGTTCAAAGACTTTCACTGCTTCAGGAAATATTTGCTGAACCTATCTATAAAGTTGATCCAACTTTCTTTATTCGCCTGAATGATAGTAAGTATCTTGCCGAAGACAAGCATTATAATGATTCTAATATCATATTCAATGATAAGGATTACAAAGATCGGGACTTTTTCCGTCAATTTCCGACAAGTTATCACTTGAGAAAATATCTGATAAAAGAGGGAACACAAGATCCACGTTTACTGTATCTTGGGATTCACCATATTCTTAAACACAGAGGACATTTTCTGTTCCCAGGGGATAATATGTCCGCAATAATAAATATATCTCCATTGGTTGAAGAACTTAAGGAGCTATACAGATGCATATATGAATGTGAGCTATTTTTTACTTCGAATTCCGAATTGGAAAATGCTCTGAAAGAAAAAAACAAGCCAAAGAAAAGAGACTTGTTGAATGCAGTAATTTCTTCTGAAAATGCAAAATTCCAGAAATATATCGTCAAGTTGTTGATGGGTGACAAGCTTAAGGTAAAGGACTTATTCGACAATGAAGAATATGATCAGGTCGTTGATGTTGAATTTAAAAGCAATTCATTTGAACTAGTCCTCGATGATTTGATGGATGCCCTGACTGACGATGAATTTAAATTTATAGAAATTTTGAAGGGTATGTATGATTGGGCATTGCTTGCTGATATCATGAAAGGAAAGGAGTACATTTCTGAATCAAAAATTGCTTTATATGAGCAGAACAAGAAAGATTTGACACTGCTTAAGAAGGTAATCAAGAGATATGTGCCAAATGAGTACAAAGAGTTTTTCCATTCAAACAAGGCCTTTTCTGCATATATTGGTAAATCTCACAATAGCAATGGAAAAAAGATCAAAGTTGAAAAATCAAAGAGAATTAATATCGAGGAATTCTACAAGCAGACAAATAAGATACTCGACAAGTGTGATGCTTCAGACAATGATGTAGTCTACTTAAAGAATGCAATACAGAATGATTCTTTGCTCCCTATGCTTATGTCATTTAGGAATGGTGTTATCCCTTATCAGGTCAACAAAATTGAGCTGGATGCAATATTGCTCAAAGCTAAAGAAAATTTCAGTTTCTTACAGATGGCAGATAGCGATGGAATCACTGCAAATGAAAAGATCAAGTCCCTTATGACTTATAGGATTCCATACTATGTTGGACCTCTTGGCTCTAACAACAATTCTTCAAACAGTTTTGGATGGCTTGTGAGAAAAGAAGCAGGCAGAATTTTACCTTGGAACCTTGATCAGAAAGTTGATATTGAACAGTCTGCAGAGAATTTTATTCTTCGCATGACAAACAAATGTACTTATTGCAAGGAAGAGGATGTCCTTCCAAGGCAATCAATTGCATATTCAAAATATTTGGTCCTTAGCGAACTGAACAATTTGTCTGTTAAGGGAGAGCGCTTATCTGTCGATTTGAAGCAAAGTATCTACAGGAATTTGTTCCAGACCAAGAAGAAGGTTACCAAAAGAGATATTGTTAACTTCTTGATCAAGGAAGGATACTATGAGAAAGGTGATATATCAAAGGAAGATTTGACAGGCATCGATACAGATGACTTCAAGAGTTCTTTGGGTGCGTACATCGATTTCAAAAAATATATTGATGAAAAAAGGCTGAATAAAGATGATGTTGACTTGATTGTAAAGTGGATCACTCTTTTCTCTGATGGCGGAGATATCCTAAAGAAGAGAATATCTAAGCACTTCTCTGGTGTACTTACCGATGCTGAAGTTAACAGCATATGCAAGAAGAAGTATACAGGTTGGGGTAGATTCTCCCATAAGTTCTTATATGAAATAACCGCTACAAATTATGATACTAGTGAGTATATGTCAATCGTAAGAATGATGTGGAACACTCAATTCAATTTGATGGAACTGCTTAGTAAGAATTTTGAGTATAAAGATCAAGTTTCATCGCTGGATTCAATTAAAGAGCTTGATTATGAATATATTGACGAGCTTTATGTTTCACCGTCTGTAAAAAGACAGATTTGGCAGACAATGAGAATCGTTGATGAAATTGTCAAAATCATGAAGCATCCACCTAAGAAGGTCTTTATCGAGACAACAAGATCTGATGGAGAGAAGGGTAAGAGGACAGTATCACGCAGAGATGACTTGCTGTCCAAGGTAAAAGAAGCTCTTAAATCCAATAGTGAATACCATGATGAATTCAATAAAATGCACGAATATCTTACCAGCTATGACGATAGTCAGGTGTCTAGGCAGGATAAATTGTTCCTGTATTTGTCACAATGCGGTAGATGCATGTATTCTGGAGAGCAGATAAAAATAGAAGATTTGTATAGAAAAGATGCAAGTGGTAATAATCTTTATGATGTTGACCACATTTATCCTATATCTAAATCCAATGATGATTCCTTGCAAAATAAGGTCCTGGTAAAATCAGTCTTGAATAGGAAAAAGACTGATATTTATCCATTATCTGATTCTGTAAGGGGAAAAATGAATTCCTTCTGGAAAATGCTGAAAGACAAGCAATTCATAACACAGGAAAAGTATAATAGGCTTGTACGCAACACTCCTCTTACTCAAGAAGAGTTGAAAGGTTTCATAAATAGACAGCTTGTAGAAACTAGTCAGAGTACAAAAGCATCAGCAGAGATACTCAAGCGCTACTTTGGCAATGATACCAAAATCGTTTACTCCAAGGCCCGCAATGTTTCTGAGTTCCGAAACGATTATGAATTGATCAAATGCAGATCCTTGAATGATCTACATCATGCCAAAGATGCTTATCTTAATATCGTGGTTGGAAATGTTTTTGATACAAAGTATACAGAAAAGTACTACCTGCAAATGAACGGGAAAGGCTACTATAATCTTTCCGAGCCATTTAAGCACAATGTAAGCAATGCATGGGAGAAGGGAGAGGAAGGAACAATTGCTACGGTTCGTTCTGTCATGAGAAAGAACAATGTTTTGCTCACAAGACAGCCTGTAGAAAAGGGTGGAGCTCTATACGATTTGAATCTTGTTGCTAAGGGTAGTAAGGGTGGAGCTTTACCTAGCAAAACAACAGACCCTGGCATACAGAAAATGATTGCTAATGGAATGACAAAGGAGCAAGCCTACGAAGAATGGACAAATAAGTATGGTGGTTATAATAGCCTAACGACAGCTTATTTTTCTTTAGTGAAGTATAAGAAAAAGAAGGATGATTATGCGGCCTTTGTTCCGATTTCAATCGTTGATTCAAAAGAGCTTGCTGATGAGGATAAACTTAGGAAGTATTGTGCAGGTGTTCTAAAGTGTCCAGATGTGGAAATAATCCGTAGTAAGGTTTTATCCAACACTCTTTTAATCTTCGATGGTTTCCAAACTCTGATTACAGGTAAATCTAGCATGGGAAAAACTATAACTTTATCAAGTAATATTCCTCTCATACTGTCTGAGGAGTCTCAAAAAGTCTTGAAAAAAGTTGAGAGCTTCTTGAAAAAGCTGAAAGATAACAAAAACCTTGTTGTAGACCCAATACATGATGAGCTTGATGATTCCAAGTTTGAATTACTGTATTCAGAGCTGATTGAAAAATCGAATGCTTCGATATACAAAGACAGACCTGGCAGTCAAATTGACCTATTCCAGAAGCCGGAAACAAGGGACAAGTTCATGAAGTTGTCTTTGAATGACAAGTGCAAAGTTATAAGTGAGTTCATGAGATACTATGGTTGTGGAAGTGGGTTGGCAAACTTTGAGGCCATAGGAGGTACAAAGGCTTGTGGGACAATTACAAAAAGTTCTTCAATCAATCTTTCTAAAACAAAATTGACTATTGTCGACAAAAGTATTACCGGTTTGTTCGAGAATAGAATTAATATTGATTGATGGGTTGGAGAATTGTAGTAGTAAGCTCACGTTCGAAGCTTGAATTAAAAAATAATTTTCTCGTAATCAGAGCTGAGAGTGTAAAACGTGTACATATAGATGAGATTTCGGTACTGCTGATTGAAAATACAGGGTCAGCAGTTACCGTGTCTCTTCTAGAGACTCTTTGGTCAAAAAAGATAGCCGTTATTTTCTGCGACAGGAAAAAGAGTCCAGGAGCGCAACTTATTCCTTATTATGGCTGCCATGATTGCAGTCATAAACTTGATAATCAATTGCGATGGGATAGAGATTTTGCCGATGAAGTCTGGGCTGAAATTGTTAGACATAAGATACGCAATCAGGCAAAAGTCTTGTATCTAGAAGAAAAACCTGAATTTGGAAAAATGCTGGATGAATATGCCAGCGATGTTACTGCAGGTGACAAAACAAATAGAGAAGGACATGCTGCCAAGGTGTATTTCAATGCTTTATTCGGTCATGAATTTTCTAGGTCCGATGAATGCACGATTAATTATTGTCTTAACTATGGATATGCTATCTTGATGTCTACTGTATCTCGTGAAATTGTTTCAAATGGATGTTTGACCCAACTAGGTATCTTTCATAGCAATGTTTATAACCAGTTCAATTTGTCCTGTGATCTAATGGAGCCATTTAGACCTCTTATCGATAAAAAGGTTATTGATTTGTCTGTGCAGGATTATGACGAAATCACCCCTGCAATGAAAATGGAGATAGTCAAGACTTTGAATGAGTCTGTTAGGATATTTAATGTACGTACTACACTTTTGAATGCAATATCGATTTACGTTAGGAGCATAATAGAGTGTCTTGATAACAATAATTTAGACTACGCAAGATTTTGTGAGTATGAGTTTTAGGTTTATGCGAGTATTTGTCATGTTTGATCTTCCTGTCCTCACCGCGTCAGATAGGAGAGCCTATAGGATATTCAAGAAGCAACTCATTAAATCAGGGTTCATTATGATGCAGGAATCCATCTATGTGAAACTTTGTTTAAATGCTACAGCTGCAAGGGTTGTTGCTGATAATGTGCGAAGTTTTAAGCCTCCAAAAGGACTTGTGCAGTTAATGATAGTTACAGAAAAGCAATTCACATCTATTGATTACATTGTAGGTGAAGTCAATGATGAATATATATCATCAACAGATAGGATGGTAATAGTATGAACGAAAAACTTGTTCATCCGGATTTTGAGTTCCAAATATCCTTAGAGGATAATGCTACCTTGCTAATTATTGAGAATCCTGATGCCTTGAGAAGATATACCTTGGAGCTTCAGAGTCAAACCATGGGAGGTGAGGGGCGATTTGTGTTATCGGATAGTAAAGGGATTCTTGAGATCAAAGATAGAGTTGCTGTTATTATCGACCCCTTGAATATTGATCCATCAAACAAGAAGGTAATGTCGAGGATACAGAGTCAAATCAAGGAGATGATTGTATCTGATGAACATTATTTGCAGGCCGTAGAATTGTTATCGAACATAGAAAGGTTTACGCAATCGATTGAAGCAGACTATAAACTGTCTCTGACACATGAGCCTGTCGATATTGGAGATCTACACAAGATTTTAAATATGACTTTGCAAGTTGATTATGAAAATGAGATTGAAAGAGTCATGGAAGCGATGAATGTATTACATGATGTATGCAATATTGACATCTTTGTTTTGTTTTCAATCTTTAGTTTTTTCAATGAAAACGATATTTCAACTTTGATAAGAGAATCCTTATCTCTTAAACATAACATTATCTTCATGGAAGGACGGGAACCTTTATTTGAATGCAATGAATTAAAGAAGGTCATTATTGACAAAGATTTATGCCAAATATTCTAAAAAATGGATTTTTTGTCTTGTTTGAGGCTTTGGAGACGTGTTAATTTTGAGCTATCCAAAGGGATTTGCGTGATATTTCAATCGATTTTGTTGCTTTGGAGACGTGTTAATTTTGAGCTATCCAAAGGGTTTTTTATTGACAGGCAAGCCGAGATAATGCTTTGGAGACGTGTTAATTTTGAGCTATCCAAAGGGATTTGCGTGATATTTCAATCGATTTTGAGGCTTTGGAGACGTGTTAATTTTGAGCTATCCAAAGGATAGTCTTGGTTCCTGGTAAGGCACTAAGAGCTTTGGAGACGTGTTAATTTTGAGCTATCCAAAGGTCCATCTTAATTGTTTGCTTGATTGCCGATGCTTTGGAGACGTGTTAATTTTGAGCTATCCAAAGGGAGGCTAAGGCTAAATTAGAGGCAGAGAAAGCTTTGGAGACGTGTTAATTTTGAGCTATCCAAAGGTGCACTCTTGTTCCATCTGGCGTAGACCTCTGCTTTGGAGACGTGTTAATTTTGAGCTATCCAAAGGCGGCCGCGGTCTTGTCTCTTTCGTATCATGGCTTTGGAGACGTGTTAATTTTGAGCTATCCAAAGGTTCCTCACTCTTTGGATCTTCCTGTCTGAGGCTTTGGAGACGTGTTAATTTTGAGCTATCCAAAGGATTGAAAGAATCATCATCGCCCGTGTATGCGCTTTGGAGACGTGTTAATTTTGAGCTATCCAAAGGATTATGATACTTCACTGATACGGCCTTAGTGCTTTGGAGACGTGTTAATTTTGAGCTATCCAAAGGGCGGCCGCGGTCTTGTCTCTTTCGTGTCGTGCTTTGGAGACGTGTTAATTTTGAGCTATCCAAAGGTTCAAGAATTGGTCGGAAGAATTGATAGCCGCTTTGGAGACGTGTTAATTTTGAGCTATCCAAAGGCCTACTTACTTTTCCGTACAATGCCGAAGCGCTTTGGAGACGTGTTAATTTTGAGCTATCCAAAGGAGTTCCGCACGCTGTACGGCAAGCGCCTTGCTTTGGAGACGTGTTAATTTTGAGCTATCCAAAGGTACTACATCAGAAAATGCATCAGGAAGAATGCTTTGGAGACGTGTTAATTTTGAGCTATCCAAAGGTAGCCCTGTACGCGCTCTTGCTCATTCTATGCTTTGGAGACGTGTTAATTTTGAGCTATCCAAAGGTCGATATCTGTGAACTCCACCTGCTTGACTGCTTTGGAGACGTGTTAATTTTGAGCTATCCAAAGGTAGCCTTG
>JAFVDZ010000074.1 GCA_017478205.1 Spirochaetales bacterium
GCTCTTTTATTTTTCCAGTTTACTCCCCTATCAAGGATCTCAAGCCTTTCTTTTGGGATACTTATTACATTCTCTCTTAATGCCAAGTGTGCAGTATACTTTACCAAATATTTGGCATCACCATTTTGGACAAAGAGATTCAGAGTTATTGAAGTATTGTCTTTGACAATTCCTGAATAAGCCCTGAAGTCAATTTTTCTTCCAGACATTAAGCTTTTGACAATGTCCAAGGCCTCAACAGCAGCAGTCTTTCCGGAGCCATTTTGACCATATATTCCTGTAATGTCACTTTTTTGCACTTCACCCAGAATTTTTACACTTTGATGGTTAGGAAACTGAATGTCTCCGAAGACTACATTTTTAAAGTTCTTGAGTTCCATGCCAATAATACGTACAAACTTTGACATTTAAGCACTCCTAACTATAGTTGTATATACTAATTTATACAAAATACACTCAAATCTCAATAGAAATCTATCATTATGCGGATAATTTTACCGTTAAGAGTGCATTTTGTATAAAATAAAAAGATTAATCAGTACAGTGGATATGGAACAATGTTGAAGACAGTGGTATGAGGCGGTAGAATAGAATCAAGTTGTAAGGAAGGGGCTGTCGGCACCGTCTGTCTCTCTCATGCAGCCGACTACCGATTATGAGCAACACACAATCTCTACCAATTCTGCAATTCAGACGTCTGGGCTTAGATTCTGTTATTTTAAAGTCCTGAAGCCTGGTTATCTTGTACCACGAAAAACTTAGTTATAAAACAAACGCGTCCACAGCATCATCTATCTCGCATAATTCCTTAATGCCTTCCAATGTAGTAATTGACGCATCCATCCCAATGGGCAAGCAAGGTATTCTTCTTTTAATACTCAAAAACTTTTGCCTATTGGAATACATCTGAGAAATCCGTTCGATGATTTCTGAGAAAGAGTCTACCCTATTTGAAAAATCGACATTTTCAAGCAAAGACTTCCAAGACTTTCTTTGAGTTGATTTTGTTTCACATTCTAAATCCATTTTCATATTCCAGTTCTCGAGCTAATTGTATCATGGCAGAAACGCAAAAATCTTCGTCATAAAACAATAAATTTACTTTCGTTTTGGAAAGTAAATTTCGATAAGAAAAATATTTATTGCTAATGCAATACATGGAACCTATAATAAAATCAACAAATCTAAAGGAGAAGTTGCATGAGAAAAATTATTACTTGCACACTTGTTGCACTAATTGCAATAGGTATGATTTTTGCTCAGGGCCTTAAGGAAGAGAAGGCATCTTTCCCTGATCCAGAGAAGACAATCAAGATTATCTGCCCACAGGGAGCTGGTGGTGGCACTGATACACAGACTCGCCAACTTGCAGAAGCAATGAAAGCTGTTTCAGGGTTTGACAACATAATTGTCGAAAACATAACTGGTGGTTCAACAGGCATCGGAACAAATGCAGTTATCGATGCTGAAGCTGACGGTTATACACTCCTAATGTATGGAACATATGTAATATGTGGAACTATGACAGGGAACACCGACGGTTTCGAGAAACTCGATTTCATCACAGGTCTCGACCTAGAGCTGTTCCTAATTGCAGTAAAAAGTGACTCTCGGTTCAAAAGTCTCGATGACGTCATAAAGCATGCTAAGAAAAATCCTGGAAAAGTCACACTGGGCAATGCAGGTGCAACTGCGACAACAGGTGTTGTTGCCTACGGCCTCAATGTTGCTCTCGATTCCATATTTAATGTTGTATCATTCAATGGAGGTAAGGAGCTAATTCCTGCAGTCATTGGAGGGCACTGTGATGTAGGTATCTTCTCACAGTCCGAGGTAAAGGCCAACATAGACCAGCTCACACCAATAGCATTCCTCGGTGATGACCACTCCATAGTTCCAGAATTCAGCAATGTTCCAACTCTTGCAGAGGCTGGCTATCCAGACCTCAAGGTTCCTGGTGGTTGTTTCAGAGGTATCTGTACAACTCAGGGAACTCCAAAAGAAGCTAAAGCATGGCTTGCAGACACCATCGAGAAGGCATTCAACACTGAATCCTTCCAGGGTTGGCTCAGAACCAATGGACTACTTTCACAGTTTACAAAACTCGACGAATTCGACAAGTTCAATGATGATCTCGTAGAGACAATGAAACCAATTCTGAAGGCAACTGGCCTTGCCAAGGGCAAGTACGCAAACTAAGCGCAATGTATACGGTCAGACTCCTGTCTGACCATACTTATTTCAAAAAAGACAATCATTGGAATTACAGCATGAAGAAAATAAAGCTACTACCAGCTATCATGACAATACTCTCTGTATTGTACCTTATCTATGTAATATCAAGTGAAAGTACAACTCTTGTTGCCGATACTGTTGGAGGAGACCCGGGAGGTAAGGTTATCCCGATAATGATTGCTCTCTTTCTAGTCCTCGGTTTTCTTTTCATCACACTCAAAGAGCGACCAGAAGAATCAAAGAGAAATAATGGGACAGCTTTCCTCTTTGTCACGACACTAATTCTAGCACTTCTCTATGTTCTTCTGACAAAGAGTGTCGGTTTTATAATTCTGACTACTATAGTCCTATATTCGCTGGAATACATATATACAACGATCGATGAAATTAGAAGGCCTGTATCAGGTATCATTGGAGGAACTGCCACTGTAATTTCTATTACAGCCTTCTATACACTGATGCGGCTTATAACAAAGATTATGCTCAGGATGGGAAAGAAAGGAGCTCTGCCTGCTATTTTTGGAAAGAACTCTACTATAGCAGTAATCTGCTTACTATATATATTTGTGATAGTCACAATTCTTGAACTTACAGTAGTCCAAACTCTCAAGAAGAGAGGCCTCGAAAAAGAGGCAAATGCTGGAATAATAACTTTCGCTGTTGTTCTCTTCCTGTATGTCGTTTTCAAGCAGCTATTTCTAGTCGGTCTTGCACCTGGTCTGCTGAACTATTAAGGAGGACAGTATGAGTGATTTCTTGACTGGTCTCTCGCTTGTAGCACATATTTCCACAATTCTATGGTGTGCTTTTGGCTCTATACTTGGAATAGTACTCGGCGCACTTCCTGGCCTTACAGCCACAATGGGAATAGCACTTGTAATCCCTATCTCATACCAGTTGGATACAGCAACAGGTATCGGCCTACTGCTTTCAGTCTACTGTGGTGCAGTATGTGGTGCCTCCATTCCCGCTATTCTTCTAGGAATTCCTGGAAACCCGAATGCCATTGCTACTGTTGACGATGGCCAA
Organism: Spirochaetales bacterium; assembly: GCA_017478205.1. Classification (GTDB taxonomy): domain Bacteria; phylum Spirochaetota; class Spirochaetia; order Sphaerochaetales; family Sphaerochaetaceae; genus Bullifex. The sequence goes on from JAFVDZ010000074.1 coordinate 3,265, forward strand.
AAGATGACAAAGAAAGGTCTTGCAGGACAAGCTCTTGGAAGTGCAGTTATTGCATCAACAATCGGAGGTCTTGGTTCTGAGATATTTCTAATTTTCTTTTCCCCACTTATCGCACAAATGACGTTGGCCTTCGGTCCTGCGGAGAAATGCACACTCTCTCTTGTCGGTATTGTCATCATTGCTGCAGTATCAGGCAAAGACATCCTCAAGGGGCTACTGATGGGTGCGGTCGGATTTGTATTCGCCTTTCTCGGCCCCGACCCTATGTCTGGCGCCGTAAGAATTCCCTTCGCTGCACTTCTCAGGAAGACCCCGCTTTCTAATGGTCTTGATCTAACATCAACCCTCATCGGACTGTATGGCGTTAGCCAGGTGTTCAGTGAATTAGAGAATATAAGAAATGGTCAGAGAGGAGAGATATGTACTAATATCGGCAAAATCTTTCCTCCGTTCAGAAAAATACTCTCCATGTGGAAGATAATACTATCGTCTCTTGGAATTGGTACTCTTATTGGTGCAATACCAGGGACGGGAGCCTCAATTGCTGTATTCTTAAGTAGGAATGCAGCTGAGACCATCTGCGCCAACTCGAATGGAAAGCTGGAGAAACCCGGAACTGGTTGTCTCGAAGGAGTGTTTGCTCCGGAAGTTGCGAACAACGCATGCACAGGAGGTGCCCTGATTCCAGCTCTTTCATTGGGAATTCCGGGAGATTCTGCAACAGCAGTATTAATCGGGGCTCTGATGATCAATGGCATAACACCTGGCTTTGCCCTTTTCAGCCAAAACATGCCTCTAGTCTACTCCATCTTCATCACACTCTGCATTGCAAACATCTTCATGGGCCTATTTCAGCTTGCTGGGGTAAGAGTCTATCCACAGATACTCAGGATATCACAGAGGATACTGATGCCTATCGTACTGATTCTTTCTTTCATCGGTTCTTATGCTATCGCAGGAGCATCAGTTTCCAAAGGAATCTTCAATTTGGGCACAGCTCTTTTCATGGGTCTCTTCGGCTACTATATGAAGAAGAATCACTATCCAATTGCTCCAGTCGTTCTAGGACTTATCCTAGGAGGAATGTTTGAGGAACAGTTCCGAAGAGCAGTCAAGTTGGGTGCTGGAACTCTTTCCAGATTCTACACATCTGGAATCTGTTTGTTCTTCATCCTATTAGCAGTCGCAATCATTGTTTCTACGACCATAAGGAGAAGGAAAGAGAAAAATGCTTGAGGTAGAGTTTCTAGGAATAAATGGTTCAATTCAGGAAAGAGACAGTGGCAACACGTCACTAATAGTAAAATCTGATTTGGTTTCTATCATTGTAGATGTTTCTGCGAATATTCAGGAAGCAGTTGAGTCAGATATAGATATTGTCATTCTTACTCACTGGCATATCGACCATGTTTATGCTCTTCCTTCCCTTCTCCACCAACTGTGGCTCAAAGGAAGAAAGAAGGAACTTGTGATAATCCTTCCCGAAGGAATAAGAAGCTCTGTAGATGCTTTGATAGACCTTTTTGCATTACGAAAGAAAAGAGGGATTTTCCCGATCAAGATTATCAATGCGTCCCACCATGAATACGATTGTCTTTCTATAACTACATTCAAGACAGACCATACAGATGATTCAATCGGTGTTGTGTTTGAGAATAATGGCAGAAAGCTAGTTTATACCTCTGATACACGCCCTATCAAAGAAGCATATACGCTATTATTGAATGCGAATATGCTAATCCACGAAGCTTCTGGACTGTCAAAGAACGAGGAAGAACTGATAAAGCAAGGCCACTCTAGTGGCTTAGATGCCGGAGTATTCGCAAGGCAAGCGATGGCAGAAAAACTATTTCTCTGTCATCTGCCAACAAAAGACAAAGAATTGATTCTTGAAGAAGCAAGAGGACAATTCAAAAATTCTCAATTGCCAA
>JAFVDZ010000075.1 GCA_017478205.1 Spirochaetales bacterium
TATCCAAAGGAGTTTTATCATATGGTAGACATTGAGAAGGCTTTGGAGACGTGTTAATTTTGAGCTATCCAAAGGACGCTGTAAGGTCTCGTCATTTGGAGCAGTGCTTTGGAGACGTGTTAATTTTGAGCTATCCAAAGGGATTCGCAGCGCAATCGAAGCATCTAATGAGCTTTGGAGACGTGTTAATTTTGAGCTATCCAAAGGAGTACGATATTCATCATACATGCCCTGATAGCTTTGGAGACGTGTTAATTTTGAGCTATCCAAAGGACCAGATTTCCGGTTTCCATTGACCTTGTGAGCTTTGGAGACGTGTTAATTTTGAGCTATCCAAAGGATCCTAATAATCCTAACAACAAGTCTTTTGCTTTGGAGACGTGTTAATTTTGAGCTATCCAAAGGGTATCCTTAGTTGCCTCGATAGCATCAGACGCTTTGGAGACGTGTTAATTTTGAGCTATCCAAAGGTATATTGACTATCATAATCTCGGTATCAAGGCTTTGGAGACGTGTTAATTTTGAGCTATCCAAAGGATTCAGAAAGGATTTTTCAATTAAGGAGATGCTTTGGAGACGTGTTAATTTTGAGCTATCCAAAGGAATCGAATTCGGAAAATAGCCCAAAGATTGGCTTTGGAGACGTGTTAATTTTGAGCTATCCAAAGGCCAAGACCAGACAAAATAGACTTATCAGAAGCTTTGGAGACGTGTTAATTTTGAGCTATCCAAAGGTCTCTCAATTGTTTTTACATTTCTCTTCCTGCTTTGGAGACGTGTTAATTTTGAGCTATCCAAAGGAACAAGTATTCGGGGAAAGGGTTCTTTGTAGCTTTGGAGACGTGTTAATTTTGAGCTATCCAAAGGTATTCTTTTATATATTATATAGTGTGTCTCGCTTTGGAGACGTGTTAATTTTGAGCTATCCAAAGGTGTGTGGAGATACCTCACACGCAGAGGACGGCTTTGGAGACGTGTTAATTTTGAGCTATCCAAAGGCTAACATCTGAGAATAACCCGACTTGTCAGGCTTTGGAGACGTGTTAATTTTGAGCTATCCAAAGGATTCTATTAGAATCGTAGAACCACTCACGAGCTTTGGAGACGTGTTAATTTTGAGCTATCCAAAGGACCATCACCCAATTCACTTCGCTCATCACAGCTTTGGAGACGTGTTAATTTTGAGCTATCCAAAGGATATGCTCCTTTTCGCTCCAGTTTCCCATTGCTTTGGAGACGTGTTAATTTTGAGCTATCCAAAGGTTCATAGTAAGAGTCATAACAAGAGCCAAAGCTTTGGAGACGTGTTAATTTTGAGCTATCCAAAGGCATTTGTGTAAATTGTCATCTCTTATCTCCGCTTTGGAGACGTGTTAATTTTGAGCTATCCAAAGGTGCCTTCAATCTGCTTCCATACTTCACCTGGCTTTGGAGACGTGTTAATTTTGAGCTATCCAAAGGTAGTTCCAAGAATTAAACCAATCTTAGATGGCTTTGGAGACGTGTTAATTTTGAGCTATCCAAATGTGGAAAACACTTATACCTGGGTGCAGCCCTGCTTTGGAGACGTGTTAATTTTGAGCTGTCCAAAGGATAAGTAAGCTCCACGCTCGTGGAGATGTTGCTTTGGAGACGTGTTAATTTTGAGCTGTCCAAAGGATTCCCTCTTGTCCGCACTATGTAATTTGAGCTTTGGAGACGTGTTGTTTTGAATTCGGTCAAAGCACGAAAAGGAGAGAGCATAACTCTCACAATCCTTTGGAGATGTGTTATTTTTCCTGTATTTGTTTTTTATAACTGAAGATGTATACTCTGCTTTGTTGGAGTAATTATGAGTGATTATAAAAAAATGATTAAAAAACCAGTAGCTGCAGCTTTGATTGCAATTGGATGTCAGGCTCTATGGGGAACTGTTTTCCCTATAATAAAGAGATGTTATAGGTTGTTTTCCATTAATACGATCGGCGAGACTTATTTTTTTGCTGGTATTCGTTTTATTGTTGCAGGCCTGATCCTGCTTTCAATTGCTACGCTTCGTGATAAGAAGTTTCCTAAAGTAAACATACAGACTTTTTTCAGTCTCTTGATTCTTGGCTCTATCCAGACTGGCTTGACGTATCTCCTTCAATTTGCGGCCATGTTAAAGGCATCATCAATAAATTGCTCAATTCTAAATGGAACCTTTGTTATAACGAGTAATGTTTTTGCCCACATTTTGTTCAAAGATGACAAGATGACAAGTCGTAAGATGCTCGGCTCTGTCATGGCCTTTTTGGGAGTTGCTTTCTGCTTTCTGTATGGTGGCAAGCTTGGGAAGTTTTCTCTTGATGGCGAAGGGTTGATGTTTCTTTCAGTTACTTCCTTTGCTTTAGGCAGCGTATTATCTCGAATTCTTGTCAAGGGGACAGATCCAGTTGTTGCATCAGGTTATAATCTCTTGATAGGCGGTGTGGAGATTTTTATCGCAGCCCTTATGAATAATGGCAGATTGTCAAATGGTGGTCTTGAGGGTTTTGCTCTCTTTTTCCTCCTGGCTCTAATCTCTAGTGTATGTTTACTTGTGTGGACAGCACTCTTGAAAGAAAACCCTGCTGGTAGAATTACAATCTATCAGTGTGTGAATCCTATTTCAGGTGCAATTGCTGCATCTCTATTGCTTGGAGAGGACGTATTCCAGGTGAAATATATTGTAGCGATCGTCCTGGTTTCTACCGGTATTGTAGTGGTTAATGCAAAGAGGTGATTAAAGCCCGAAAAGGAATGCAAAACCAAGTGAACTCAGCACTCCAATTATTATTCCAGCAAGGATTACTCCACAAAGTACCGCAATAACAGATTTCCTAAAACCTAGAAGAAGAAGACTTGCTCCAAGGGTGCCTGTCCAGGCACCTGTGCCTGGAAGTGGGATGCCTACGAAGAGTAGGAGAGCAAAAAATGTTCCTTTCTTTCCTGCCTTTTCTGTGAGTTTTTCTCCTGCTTTCTTTCCTTTCTCAAGAAAGAAATTTGCAAACCCACAAAAATGTTTTGTTTTTGCCAAGATGATGAGGACTTTGTGAGCAAACAAATAAATTATAGGGACAGGCAGCATGTTACCAATAACACAGATCAAGAGGGATTTGAAAAAATCGAGCTGCCAGCCTGCTGCCATGATCATGGCGCCTCTCAACTCGATGATTGGTATCATAGATACTACAAAAATAGACAGGTACTTAGTTAACATGCTTTCTCCTAGGTGTGCACTTTATCCTATATTTCAGATTGCAGGCAAGAGGGGATGTTGCAGTACTTTTCCTTCAGTCATAATAAAATAATGTACCCAATAGATGAAATTTCGCTTTTTATGGTATAGAAAAATAACGACATTCACATAAAGGGCATGAAAAAATCTACTATTTATACATGATTATTTAGAATGGTTTGAAATACTACTAGTCCTTAATTTAAATTTAAGTTATTTTTTGAATGCACATATATGCAATTTGAGAATTATGTTGCAGGAGAATAATATGGCAAATATTGATCTTACAAAGTATGGCATTACTGGAACAACTGAGATTGTCCACAATCCATCCTACGAACTCCTCTTCAACGAGGAAACAAGAAAGGACCTCACCGGTTATGAAAAGGGTCAGGTCACAGAGCTCGGTGCAGTCAACGTAATGACTGGTATCTACACCGGCAGATCACCAAAGGACAAGTACATTGTTATGGACGAGAACTCCAAGGATACTGTCTGGTGGACAACAGAAGACTACAAGAATGATAACCATCCTCTCTCACAGGAGAATTGGAAGAAGCTCAAGAGTCTTGCTCAGAAGCAGCTTTCTGGTAAGAGACTTTTCGTAGTCGATGCATTCTGTGGTGCTAACAAGGATACCAGAATGGCTATCAGATTCATGATGGAAGTTGCTTGGCAGGCTCACTTCGTAAAGAACATGTTCATCGCTCCAACAGAAGAGGAACTTGAGAACTTCGAGCCAGACTTCATCGTCTACACAGCATCCAAGGCAAAGGTTGACGACTACAAGGAAATGGGCCTCAATTCTGAGACAGCTGTTGCTTTCAACATCACATCCAGAGAGCAGGTCATCCTCAACACATGGTATGGTGGTGAGATGAAGAAGGGTATGTTCTCCATGATGAACTACTACCTCCCTCTCAAGGGCATTGCTGCAATGCACTGTTCTGCCAACACTGATATGGATGGCAAGAATACAGCAATCTTCTTCGGGCTTTCCGGTACAGGTAAGACTACACTCTCAACTGATCCAAAGAGACTTCTCATTGGTGATGACGAGCACGGTTGGGACGACAATGGTGTCTTCAACTTTGAGGGTGGTTGTTATGCAAAGGTTATCAACCTCGATAAGGAATCTGAACCAGATATCTACAACGCAATCAAGAGAAATGCTCTTCTTGAGAACGTAACAGTTGATGAGAATGGAAAGATCGATTTCGCTGACAAGTCTGTCACCGAGAATACTCGTGTTTCCTACCCAATCAACCACATCCAGAACATCGTAAGACCAGTTTCTTCAGCACCAGAAGCTCAGAACGTAATCTTCCTTTCTGCTGATGCATTCGGTGTTCTCCCACCAGTATCCATCCTCACACCAGAGCAAACAAAGTACTACTTCCTCTCTGGCTTCACTGCAAAGCTTGCAGGTACAGAGCGTGGTATCACTGAGCCAACACCAACCTTCTCAGCTTGTTTTGGCCAGGCATTCCTTGAGTTGCACCCAACCAAGTATGCTGAAGAGCTCGTAAAGAGAATGGAGAAGAGTGGCGCTAAGGCTTACCTCGTCAACACTGGTTGGAACGGAACCGGAAAGAGAATTTCCATCAAGGATACCAGAGGTATCATCGATGCAATCCTCAACGGTGCTATCAACAAGGCTCCAACCAAGCAGCTCCCTTACTTCAACTTCGAAATCCCAACTAAGCTCGAAGGTGTTGCAACTGAGATCCTCGATCCAAGAGACACCTACAAGAATGCTTCTGAATGGGAAGAGAAGGCAAAGGATCTCTCTTCTAGATTCGTCAAGAACTTCAAGAAGTACGAGACCAACGCAGCTGGTAAGGCTCTCGTTGCTGCTGGTCCTCAGCTCTAATTCAAGAATTGTTCGATTCTTACAATGGCTCTCACAAAATGGGAGCCATTTTTCATATTTCGATAAAGTGATATAATCTCAACGATAGGAGAGAGTGTATGAGTGATAATAGAGAGCGAGTAATTGTTCGAACCAGTATTGTCGGAATCTTTGCCAATGTTGTATTGGCTTCTTTCAAGGCCTTTGTTGGTCTTGTTTCTGGATCGATTGCAGTAATCCTTGATGCTGTGAACAATCTTTCTGATGCTCTTTCATCATTTGTAACGATAATTGGCACAAAGCTTGCAGCAAAATCCCCAGACAAGAAGCATCCACTTGGATATGGAAGAATTGAATATATTTCTGCACTGATAGTTGCAGCTATCGTTCTCTATGCAGGCATAACCTCATTTACAGAATCTGTGAAGAAGATATTCTCCCCAGAAGCTGCAGACTACTCCATCGTATCTCTGATTATTATCGCATCTGCTGTATTTGTTAAGATCTTTCTCGGCCTCTATGTTAGAAAGAAGGGAAAGGAAACTGAATCTGGTGCGTTGGAAGCATCAGGTCAGGATGCTCTTTTTGATGCAGTCCTTTCATTCTCAGTCTTGGCTTCGGCTCTTGTATACGTCCTTACTGGGCTTTCTCTTGAAGCCTTTGTTGGTCTAGTAATATCAATCTTCATAATCAAATCTGGTTTTGAAATGGTAGCAGAAACGGTTGATGACATCATTGGCAAGAGAGCAGATGTAGAAGTTGTCAGAAAGATCAAGAAGCTGATTAAGCAAGAGCCTGAAGTCCGTGGGGCCTATGATCTCATCATAACAAACTACGGCCCAAACAAGGAAATCGCTTCTGTTCATATCGAACTTCCAGATACTATGAGTGTTGATGAAGTTGACAAGATAACAAGAAGAATAGAGAACAAAGTATACGAGGAAACAGGAATCATTATCACAGGTATTGGTGTCTATTCCTATAATACAGGTGACAATGAAGCAAAAAGACTTGAAGGGGAGATCAGAAGACTTGTCCGTGACCATGAATGGACACTCCAGCTTCATGGCTTCAATCTTGACAGTGAGAACAAGACTATCCGCTTTGATGTTGTCCTCAGCTTCGACATCGAAAGAAAAGAAGCATATTCAATTCTTTCAAAAGAGCTTGAAGAGCACTTTGGCGATTATAAGTTTGATATCACACTCGATTTCGATATCACAGACGTTTGATGAAAATAACGATACTCACAATGTTCCCATCTCTCTTTGAGAGCTTTCTTCTATCGCCGGTTCTGAAAAGAACTATCGATAGAGGCTATATCACTCTTGATATAGTCGATATAAAAGACTATGCAAATGGCTCCTTTCGCCACATAGATGATTCTCCGTGTGGCGGCGGACCTGGAATGATCTTGAAAGTTGATGTAGTCATGAGAGCTCTCGAGAGTGTAAAAAACTCATCAAGTCACACTGTTCTTCTCTCACCAAAAGGTAAGACTCTTGATCAGAAAAGGGTGAGAGAGCTATCGCAGATGGAAGATCTTGTATTCATCTGTGGCCACTATGAAGGAGTGGATGCCAGAGTCGAAAAGCGTGTCGATGAGATGCTTTCTATCGGTGACTACATCACTACAGGTGGAGAAGTTGCTGTCATGGTAATCATCGATGCAATCTCTCGTCTACAAAAAGGAATCATCAGAGAGGGTGCAACAGAGGACGAAAGTCATGAAAACGGGCTTCTTGAGTATCCACAATATACAAAACCAATCGATTACAACGGAGACAAAGTTCCAGAGATCCTGCTTTCAGGAAACCATGGCGCAATTGAACGCTATCGCCACAGAGAGGCTTTGCTCCTTACAAAGGAACTGAGGCCCGATATGTTTGCTCGCTATAACCTGAGTGAGGAAGAAAGACAGCTTATCGAAGAGACTTGAGATAGGTGTCGAGGTACACTTTGTGTCCTACAGCAATTACCATATTCCGCAAAAGTGTCTTCTTTTCATTCATCTCCTTATCTGACTTCATCTCTTTTCCTGAAAAGACATATGCAAGAGTAGAAGAAAACTCCCGTCTGAAGTACTCATATGCATCCTTAGTTGGATAGCTTTCCTTCTGGAGAGTTAGCATTAACTGGATATCATCAAGAGATAGTACAGTCTTTGCAATAGCAATGAAAATGAGTACAGCAATCTGATCACGGAAGTACTGTTTCTTTACAGGACTTTCTATGATCTTCTTCTTTACATAGTTGCTTACCATGGAAATAGTTAGGCTTTCTTCACCTAATTTTTCCATGACCGGAGCAATATATCTCACGACCTGCTCAAGATATAATCCGACATCTGGAATCATCTCATACTCTGGCAAAGCAAAGTTCTGCATCTCAATTGCTGTTTCTTTTATATCCATAGACAAAGGATACTCTGAATATCGATATTTGTTAATAAGTTTTTAAAAAACTCTTGACAGGTTTTAATTATATTAAAATACTATAATCAGTTTTTTAAAAACCGATATAAAGGAGCTATAAACTAGATGATGGCAACTATGACAGTTTCAAGAAGACAAATCTACATCAAGGACCCAGTTTCAGCATTGACCCACTTCATCGGCTTCGTGGCCGCCCTGACAGCTACTCCTTTCCTTATATTGAAGAAACTAAATCAAGGGTATACTGGGATTACTCTATTTTCCTTCTTTGTGTTTGCTGCAGGGCTAATGCTGCTCTATCTTGCAAGTACTACCTACCACACAGTCGATGGAAAGAGAGAAGACATCATCCTTTTCAAGAAACTTGACCACATGATGATCTTCATCCTGATCGCAGGAACCTATACACCGATCTGTCTGACAACACTGAAAGATAGTGTAGGGCTACCTCTGCTTATCGCAGTCTGGTCAGTTGGTATAATCGGAATGCTGTTCAAACTTTTCTGGGTAACCTGTCCAAAGCTCGTATCTTCCTTCATGTATATTGCAATGGGCTGGCTCTGTATCTTTGCTTTCCCGGCAATCTTTCGTGTGATGAGTTTTTCTGAGATTAGATATCTACTCTCAGGTGGAATTGCATATACAATAGGTGGAGTAATCTACGCTCTGAAAAGTAAGAGCTTCAATGAAAGACATCCATACTTTGGAACTCACGAGATATTCCATTGCTTTGTATTGTTAGGATCACTACTTCACTTTATTTTCGTTTACAGATTCCTCTGAAAACGAATTGGTGTTAAGCTTTCTTTATGCTTGAACACATGAAATATCTTAGAGCTGCAAATGAAGTAGCAAAGAAGGCAAGAGAGAGTGGAAACACACCTTTTGGAGCTGTGCTTGTTGATGAGGATGGAAACATTCTGATGGAGCAGGGCAATGCTGAAGCGTTGCTAAAAGACAGAACTGCACATGCAGAAAGAGTACTTGCAAGCCGTGCAAGCCAGAGCTATGGACCAGAAGTTTTGAAAAAATGCACGCTCTATACAACAGTTGAACCGTGCTGCATGTGTACTGGAGCAATTTACTGGGCAAATATCGGACACATTGTCTTCGGTCTTACTGAGAGTGATCTTTTGAAGCTGACAGGTTCTGATGAGAAGAATCCAACATTCGATATCAGCTCAAGGACAATTCTTTCGCATGGCCAGAAGGATATCACTGTCGAAGGACCTTTTGAGGAAATCCAGGAAGAAGTGAAAGAAGTCCATAAAGGGTTCTGGAATAATTAACGCTTTATCTTGATTGCCTTCTCAGGGCAGGCATCGATACAGTCCCCACAGCGGATACAATCCATGCTGTTTGGGTTCCTGAATACATCTATATCGAATTTACAGCACCTCTGGCAGATTCTGCATCCAGTGCACTTTGATTTGTCGATCTCGAATCGATAGATTGCAAATCGGTTGAAAAAACCATAGATAGCTCCAAGAGGGCAGATATAGCGGCAGAAAGGCCTGTAGATAATTATCGATCCAAGCAATGTAACTGCCAGTATCAATAGTTTCCAGGTGTATAGGAAACCAAGTGACTCTCTTAGCATGTTATTCATGAGTACAAGTGGAATACCTGCTTCAAGAGTTCCAACAGGGCAGACGTACTTGCAGAACCAAGGCTTTCCAAGCCCTGTGATATCAACAACAAATAAAGGTAGCAGAATTACGAATATGACAAGCAGCAGATACTTTATAGTTCTTGCAGCTTTTTCTCTTTTCAGCTTCCTTATCTTCCATTTGAATGGAATCTTGAAAAGCAGGTCCTGAATCAGACCAAAAGGACAGAGAAAACCACATACAGCACGACCAAAGAAGGTTCCAAAGAGAACTATGAAGCCAATAGCATATAGCGCGACGTGGAAGTACCTGTCATTCAGTGTTGCCTGCAATGAACCAATTGGACAAGAAAATAGGGCACCTGGACACGAGTAGCAATTCATGCCAGGAGTGCAGAGGAATTTTCCATTTCCAGTGTAGATTTGCCCCTTTGCAAAACCTCTAAGGTATCCATTGGAAAAGGCTGCCACAAGAGCTTGGATCAAAAGTCGTTTCTTAGCCAATTCCGATACACTCCAGACAGATTCTTGTCGATTTACCAAGTACGACAAAGGCTTCCTCTCGGATCACTCCGAGAGAAATCAAAATGATTGCTATGAGGATAAGAACAAGTTGCAAGCGATACTTTCTTATCATATCAGGCTGTTAATAATCCTCTTCCATTCGCCATAATCTCTACTTCCGAGATATTCTCCGACGATTTCGCCCTCAGCGTTAACGAAGTATGTCGTTGGAACTGCTTGTACGTTCCTGAATTTACCTTTAAGTAGATCCTTTGATGGTACAAGGTTTGTATATGCAGCTCCTGTCTTCATTATTATCGATCTTGCTTCATTGACTATCTTTGCACTGGTCTTTCCTGTCCATGAAACAACATCCAGTACAAATCCAACAACCTGAAAGTCATCTATATCTTTATTCAGGCGAGCAAGATCTGGCATTTCCGCAATGCAAGGAGGACAGAATGTTCCCCAAATATTTACCATCGTAAGTTTGGTTTCCTTGAAAATAGAGTCATCCACCTTCTTGCCCGAAAGGTCCGTAGTAGAGAAGTTAAGCTTTTCAGCTGCAACATTTGAAAGCATAAGTGTTAGTACTACAAGAATTAGAATAATTTTTTTCATATCATCATCTTAGAGTAGAGCCTGAATAAAGTTAATAGATGTAGGTAAACCTTACAAAAACTACACAAATGCTCTGCAATAGTCGAAATGGCAGATTTTACTTTTCCTGATTATTTATTATATTACTGTCTATGATTAATCCCGCAGATCTATTTGCATTGAATAAAGCTAGAACCAAATTCGCTGAGAATCACCCGAAAGTATCCATGTTCCTTCAGTATGTCATGGCAAGACCAATAGGTGAGGGTACTGTAATCAGGATGGAAATTACACGTCCTGGAGAGAATCCTGTAGCCACAAGTATGCAGGTAACACAGGATGATCTGGAGCTCTTCGAGACACTGAAAAAACTTTCAAAGAAGAAATAATATATAATCGTCAATTATATATTGACACATGTTTTCTATAGATATAGTCTTCTGCTAGTGATTTATATAACAATTACTTATAAATGTTAATAAGATAACAAAAGAGGAGTATAAATCATTTAAAGGAGATTATCATGAAGAGAATAACTGTTGTTCTTCTTGTCCTTCTTCTTGCCCTTTCTGCAGTATTTGCTCAGGGAGCTAAGGAGAGTAAGGCTGATGGTAAGGTTACCGTTGGCATCGTACAGTTCGTACAGCATCCAGCACTTGATGCTGCAACACAGGGATTCAAAGATGCACTTGTTGAAGCAATGGGTGACAAGGTCGAATTTGATGACCAGAATGCATCTGGTGAAATCAACAACTGTCCAACAATCGTAAACGGTTTCGTATCAAAGAAGGTTGATCTCATCCTCGCAAACGCAACTCCACCACTTCAGGCAGCTGCTTCTACAACAGATACTATCCCAATCCTCGGTACTTCCGTAACTGATTACGCAACAGCTCTCGAAATTGATAACTGGACCGGTACTGTTGGAAGAAATATCTCCGGTACCTCCGACCTCGCTCCACTTGATAAGCAGGCAGATATGATCAAGGAGCTCTTCCCTAATGCAAAGACAGTAGGTCTCTTCTACTGCACAGCAGAAGCTAACTCCGTTTACCAGATCGAAGTAATGGAGAAGCACCTTGCTAATCTTGGTTACAAGACTGTTCGCTTCTCATTCACTGATACAAACGATGTAGCTGCAGTTGCTCAGAAGGCAACTACAAGCTGTGATGTTCTCTACATCCCAACCGATAACACAGCTGCAGCAAATACTGAAGCAATTGCAAACGTAGTTGTTCCTGCAAAGCTCCCTGTAATTGTTGGTGAAGAGGGTCTCTGTTCTGGTTGTGGAGTTGCAACCCTTTCTATCAGCTACTATGACATCGGATTTGCTACTGGTAAGATGGCTGCAAAGATCCTCAAGGATGGTGCAGATATCAAGACAATGCCAGTTGAGTACGCTCCACAGGTAACAAAGAAGTACAACAAATCTATCTGCGATCAGCTCGGAATCAAGATTCCAGCTGGCTATGAAGCAATGTAAGGCACTGAGGTAGTAATGGACTTCTTCGTTTCGCTCTTATATTCATTACCTGGTGCGATATCTCAGGGTCTTATCTGGGGTATCATGGCGCTAGGCCTATTCATCACCTTCAGGATCCTCAATGTATCTGACCTTACAGTCGATGGTTCTCTTGCAACTGGTGGCGCTGTCTGTGTAGTCATGATTCGTTCTGGCTTCAACCCTTGGATCAGCGTACTGTGTGCTTTCCTTGTTGGTGGTGTAGCAGGTCTGGTTACTGCCTCACTGCAGACTAAGTGTGGAATACCTGCAATCCTGGCAGGTATTCTCACACAGCTTGCACTGTACTCTGTCAACCTCAGAATCATGGGTGGTAAATCCAACCAGCCTGTAAGTGTTGACAAGTACAAGCTTCTTGTTTCACAGCGCTATGTCAGAGAACTTACGCTCAGAAACCCAATTCCTCTCGTCATCATATTCATCGCAATCCTCCTAGGTATCCTCTATTGGTTCTTCGGAACAGAGAAGGGCTGTTCAATGAGAGCTACCGGTGTCAACAAGCAGATGGCAAGAGCACAGGGAATCAACCCTGACAACGATATCATTCTTGGACTTATCCTCAGCAATGGTCTTGTTGCACTTTCCGGTGCACTGCTTGCTCAGTTCCAGGGTGCTGTCGATGTAAACATGGGTCGTGGTGCAATCGTTATCGGACTTGCTGCTGTAATTATCGGTGAAGTCTGCTTGAAGAAGATCAAGGGTAACTTTGCCTTCAAGCTCTTTGCTGTTGTATTTGGCGCAATCATCTACTATCTCGTACTTCAGGTCACACTCCAGCTCGGTCTCAATACAAACGACCTCAAGCTGATCTCTGCCCTGATCGTAGCACTCTTCCTTGCAGTTCCTTACTGGAAGACTAGAGTACTTCCAAAGAAGGGAGGTGTATGATGGTAAGACTTGAAAATATCTGCAAGACCTTCAATGCAGGCACTATCAACGCAAAGATTGCTCTCGATCACTTGAATCTTCAGCTGAATGAAGGTGATTTCGTAACTGTAATTGGTGGTAATGGTGCTGGTAAGTCTACTATGCTCAATGCTCTTGCAGGCACCTTCCCAGTCGATTCAGGAAGAATATTGATCGACGAGATGGATGTCACAGCAATGCCTGACTACAAGAGAGCAAATGTCCTTGGACGTGTTTTCCAGGATCCTATGATGGGAACTAACCCAAAGATGATGATCGAGGAAAACCTTGCTCTTGCTGCTAGACGTGGTCAGAAGAGGGGGCTCAAGTGGAGCATCTCAAACGATGAAAGAGAGATGTACTATGAGGCACTGAAAGGACTCAATCTTGGACTTGAAGATAGAATGAAGACTAAGGTCGGACTTCTCTCTGGTGGTCAGAGACAGGCCCTCACTCTTTTGATGGCAACCATCAAGAAGCCAAAGGTGCTTCTTCTCGATGAACATACTGCAGCTCTCGATCCAAAGACAGCAGAAAAGGTTCTTTTCATGTCAGATAAGGTCGTAAGCGAAAATCATCTCACAACAATGATGGTCACACATAACATGAGAGATGCAATCGCACACGGCAACAGACTTATCATGATGGATGCAGGACATGTAGTTGTCGATATCTCAGGAGAGGATAAGAAGCATCTTACAGTAACAGATCTTCTCGATCTATTCTCAAAGGCAAGTGGAAACACAGAAGCAAACGATAAGATGCTTCTCTAGGTTAAAAGCCTTCAGAGTTCAATCTCCAGTCTTTTCAGGCTGGAGATTTTTTAAACCCTAATTAGTAACTTAGAATGCGCGTACAGGGCGGATTCTTCCTTCCGTCTTTCTTTGTTCAGCGCTTTGACTTCCGTTGCTGAAATCTTGAATGTAAGCAGTGCTGGCACTATCTGCTTCACTAGAAGACCAATAAAGGGAAGAAGTAAAATTTCCCAAACTATTCTTGTGGAGATTAGTGTATAGCAAGTCAAGCTCATCCTTGCTTGGAAGAAACCAGTCGCTGTATTCTTCTTTGCCTCTTCTATGTGAAAGTATATCGCACAATTTTGCGCCATAATTTTCGGTTACATCATTACTATCCTCTGTATTGAATGCAACAATGCCCATGGCTTCTACAATTCGTCTGGTGTTCTTCTTTCCAGACCCTATTGCTGTATCTGTTCCATTTATAAAGAGATTTGAACCTTTTATGGACTTAAAGTAACCGAATGCAAAAGTGTCAGTCCCATGTGTATATCTAGCAATGGAAGAATCGACAGTGGGGTCCTCGTTTATTACTCTCAGATCATTTGGAGCTGCCTCGAGGTATCTCCAATCATCAGAATATTCGCCTTTATCGTAGAAGATGATTCCGCCTGCTGGACCTGTATCACCAACCTTGTAGGTTGTGTTATTTGTATTATCATCAACTTTAGTGCATGAAACAAAGAAACATGCTGCAATAAACAACAAAACTATAAATTTTCTCAATAAACTCTCCTAATATTCTCTTGGAGTAAACCTTTCTATATCAAAATGTTAATCCAATCCGCTAAGTTAGATTCTCATTACTATTTTGTCAAGTCACCAAGGTTCCATATCCATGATGTCTATCCCTTTCCATGAGAATGACAAACCAAGCAAGTGGGTATATACTGTATCCTATTATGAAAGACGGATTTGTTCGCATTGCAGCAGTAAGCCCTTTGATCAGAGTCGTAGACTGTGATTTCAACTCAGATAATATAATTGAAAAGGTAAAGGACGCTGACAGAAAAGATATAAAGCTTTTGGTGTTCCCTGAGCTTTCAATCACATCATATACCGCAAATGATCTTTTCAAGCAGGATGTACTTTTAAAAGCAGCACGCCAATCTCTTGAGCGCATCGCACAAAGCACAAAGGACTGTGATGTCCTTTTCTATGTAGGTCTTCCTTTGAGAGATTGTGGAAAACTTTATAACACTGCAGCTGCTGTATTCCATGGAAAGGTTCTTGCTTTCATCCCAAAGACAAACCTGCCAAACTATGATGAATTCTATGAAAGAAGATGGTTCACTCCAGCATTCAAGGGAATTAGGTATGTCAATTTCATGGGAGAAGATGTCCCATTCGGAACAGATATCATAATCCGCGATCCATCTCTTGAAGGTTTTACTGTTGCCTGTGAAATCTGTGAAGATCTCTGGGTTCCTCAGCCACCATCGACAAGACATGCACTTGCTGGAGCAAATATCATCGTAAACCTTTCTGCAAGTGATGAGCTCATAGGTAAAGAGGATTATAGAAGAGACATGGTCAGGATGATTTCAGGACGCCTGATCGCAAGTTATATCTATGCAAGTGCCGGAGAAGGGGAAAGTACCACTGATATGGTCTTTACTGCCCACAACATGATCGTTGAAAACGGTTCTATGCTCAAAGAAGAGAACTTTGCAGGAGACGACCTGCTGGTTGCAGAAACAGATCTTTCAAAACTTCTCCACGAGAGAATGAACACTTCGACCTATCCCGAGGTTTGTGATGAAGGATATTGCAAGATCGATATCTCTCTTAGGAAGGTCGATTATAAACTGACAAGACATTTTGAACGCTATCCATTCGTTCCTTCAGGAGAAAAAGAGAGAACTGAAAGGTGTGAAAAGATAATTACATTACAGTCCCTAGGTCTTAAGAAACGACTTGCACATACAAATGCAAAGAGTGCAGTTGTTGGTCTTTCTGG
Source organism: Spirochaetales bacterium (assembly GCA_017478205.1). Classification (GTDB taxonomy): domain Bacteria; phylum Spirochaetota; class Spirochaetia; order Sphaerochaetales; family Sphaerochaetaceae; genus Bullifex. The sequence continues at coordinate 15,424 of JAFVDZ010000075.1, forward strand.
TGGCCTTGATTCCACACTGGCATTGCTTGTCACAGTAAAGGCATTCGACATGCTTGGCCGTGATAGAAAGGATATCATTGCAGTGACAATGCCTTGCTTTGGTACCACAAAGAGGACAAGATCCAATGCAGAACTTCTTGCTAGAGCTCTCGGCGTATCATTTAGAGAAGTCAACATAACAAAGAGCGTAAGACAGCACTTTGAGGATATAGGCCATGATGAGAGTGTAACAGATGTCACCTATGAAAACTCTCAGGCAAGAGAGAGAACTCAGGTTTTGATGGATATTGCAAATCAGAGTGGTGGCTTAGTTATCGGAACTGGAGACCTTTCAGAGCTTGCTCTTGGATGGGCAACCTACAATGGGGACCATATGAGCATGTATGGAGTGAATGCTTCTGTTCCAAAAACATTGGTAAGATACTTAGTAAAGTTTTTTGCTGACAATAATTATTCCTCTTCTGCCGAGGTTCTGAATGATATTCTGGCAACACCTGTTTCACCTGAACTCCTTCCTGCAAAGGGGGATGGCACTATAAGCCAGGTAACAGAGGACCTCGTTGGCCCATACGAGCTTCATGATTTCTTTCTCTATTACATTGTCCGTCTTGGATTTACACCAGAGAAGGTGCTTCGCCTTGCATCTCACAGCTTTGAGGGTGTCTATGAGGAAGATTTCATAAAGAAATGGCTTTCAGTTTTCATCCGTCGCTTCTTTGCAATGCAATTCAAACGTTCATGCCTACCTGATGGTCCTAAGATCGGAAGTGTAACATTCAGCCCAAGATCTGACTGGAGAATGCCTTCTGATGCGATGAGGAATCTTTGGGATTTGACCTAAGTATTGTATTGTAAAGGGAATTGGTTTAATATTTCGTTTAAGATACAGGAGAAAAAAAATGAGAAAATGTATTTCAATCTTGATACTACTTTGTGCCGTTTCCTCTCTTTTTGCAGTGAGCCATGTTCAGTTTGGCCCTTCTGCAACTGCAATATATGAACTTAATGGAAACTCAGATATCCAGAAGACACTTGGTGACTTTGATAACTATACTTTTGGTTTCGATGGTCGTTTGACTCTAAAAAAATTTCAGCTTTCAGGCCTTGCACAGCTGAAAGTTAATGGTGATGTCTCAACACTCAATACAAACCTTTCTCTGAACTATGTATTTTACTATGGAAAGATGGTAAATATCTCAGCAGGTCTTGGTCCTCGCTGTGTATTCCAGACTGAAGACTGGAAAGATTGGAAGACTATCAGCACAAGTGATGAAAATAAGGAAGTAAAATTCCTTGATGCTTTGAAGGAATCTAATATCACCTACCGTATCGGTGCTGATTTCTCATTCCTTGGACTTGGAGTTGGTGTGGCATATTATGTTCCTGCAGATGCTTCCATCTCTGATATGGGTGCTTCCTGGCTTCCTGATTTCGACAAGGGAAGTGTAAGCTTCTCTCTCCTTTTTGGAATTCTTTGATTTTTTGAATATAAAATAGGGGGAGCACACCGCTCCCCACTTTTTTCGAGGTAATATGCGACGCAGTCTCTTTTCTTCACTCCTTAGCCTTATAATCATGGCTGTTATCTGTTTCTTCTTCCTTTATCTCTTTATCCCAACCGCTGCTGAGAGATACTTTGGTGTAAGTCGCAGAGGATCCGCAGATCAGCAGATATCAGCTGAAGCAGATAGCCTTTCTGAAATGACAAAGGGTATGAGCGAAGATCAGATATCTGACATGCTTGAAAACATTAACACTGAAGATCTTACAAAGCTAGGTGTCTTTGCAAAGGATACTGCCGAAAGACTTGGAAAGATGCTAAGCAACCCTGAGTTCAGGAGAGAGGCTGCAAAAGCGATAAAGAAAGGTGGCGACGATCTTGGAGAACTCTTGAAGGAGAGCGTCCATTAATGAATCTCACAATTCTTGGCAGTGGTACAAGCCATGGAGTTCCTGTTCTTGGCTGTCACTGTGCAGTGTGTGAGAGTACAGATCCAAGGGACAAGAGAACAAGAGCCTCTGTGCTTCTTGAAAAGAATGGCAAGAAATTGGTAATCGATACAGGATATGAGTTTCGCCTTCAACTCTTAAGAGAGAAGGTCGACAGTATCGATGCTGTGCTATACACCCACACCCATGCTGACCATATATCTGGTCTTGATGACCTTAGAACCTTCTCTCAGAACAAGGATCTGAAGATATATGGGAACAGAGAAACTGTCAGATATATAAAGAAAAGATGGCACTATGCCTGCAAAAGTGGAAAGAGTAGCTTCTTAAGAAGCTTCTCCTCTTCTGTATTGAAATCTCTTGGATTTAAAAGAAAAGCTGCAATTCTGAAGGGCTTTCCTGGCGTTCCCCACTTGATACCAACATCTCTTGAGCCATATAGAACTGTAGATATCGAAGGCTTTTCTGTAACGCCAATTATCGTAGAGCATGGAAAGGAAACTCATTGGAAGATCTTTGGCTATAGAGTTGATGATTTTGCATATATAACTGACTGCACATACCTATCTGAGGAGTCATATGCAGCAATTGAAGGTGTGAAGGTTCTAGTTATAGGAGCACTTAGAAAGCGTCCTCATGGAGCACATTTTTCTTTCGAAGAAGCCTATGAAGTTGCAAAGAGACTCAAGGTCGAGAAATGCTTCTTTACTCATATCAACCATGAATCATCAGCGCATGAGATCGATAACCTGTACCCTGGAATCTTATCTTCATATGATGGCATGACTCTTGAGGTGTAAGAAGTTTCAAAATCCATTATAATAAGACCCGAGGAGGCTTTTATGGATTCTCTATTTTCGGAAGCTGATCTTGATCAGGAGCTTTTGGCAATAAACAGCAAGAGCAAGGATAGAAAGAAAGAAAACGCTATTGAGATAAAGGAAAAGAAGGAAGATAAGGACTTTTCCAAGAGAATATTCATCATCGATGGTTATGGTCTGATCTATCGCTCATATTTTGCATTCATAACAAGACCTCTTTTTGATAACAGTGGAAAGAATGTATCAGCCTATTTTGGCTTTTTCAACACGCTTTTCTCCCTTTTCAGAGATTATTCCTTTGACTACTTTGTAGTTGCATTGGATGCTCATGGTCCAACCTTCCGCCATGAGATGTATCCTGAGTACAAGGCAAACAGAGATGCAGCTCCAGACGATCTGCATGCTCAAGTTCCTCTGATCGAGGAAACATTGAAGAAGATGAACATCCCATATATCTCAAAGGTCGGCTTTGAAGCAGATGATTTGATCGCAACTATCTGTGCTGAGGCAAACCGACATGAGATAGATGCAGTCATGGTGACTGGAGACAAGGACCTTCTACAACTTGTAGGGCGGCATGTACAGGCACTCAGACCTCCAAAGAAGAACCAGCCAAAGTATGAATTCTTCGGCCCTGAAGAGGTCTTCAAGGAGTATCAGGTACGACCAGACCAGATTGTAGATTATCTTTCGTTGCTCGGAGATAGCGCAGATAACGTACCAGGTGTAAAGGGAATTGGAGAAAAGGGTGCAGTAAAACTGTTGGAGGAATATGTCTCTCTTGATGGTATATATCGTCACCTCGATTCCCTTCCAAAGGGAAACAGGAGCAAGCTTGAGGAGGGAAAGGATAGTGCATATCTTTCAAAGGAGCTTGTCACACTCAAATCAGATGTATTCACAATCGAAACATTCGACGACCCTGCCTTCCTGGCTTCAAAGATAGATTATGCTTCTGGTATTCCAGAGTTTGAAAAGAACAACTGCAAGAGCCTCGCAAGAAGCGCTGCTGCTTTAAGTCATGGAGAAGTGAAGGTCGAGGAAAAGCCGGAAGTCAAAGAAGAGGAAAAGGCAGTCAACACTCCTCCTGAGCTTCTTGGGCTTGGTAGCTACCAGACTGTTTCTGACATAAAAATTCTCCGTGCACTATTTGAAGAAGCCTATAGAAAAGGTGGCATTATCGCATTTGACACAGAGACAACTGATGTCGATATGAGAAATGCAGAGCTTGTAGGCTTTTCATTCTCATACCAGATCAAGAAAGCATACTATGCTCCACTTGTAAGTGAAGGAGAGAAACTACTTGATAGACAAGATGTGATCAAGTTGTTCGAGGACTACTTTGTTTCAGGAAAGCTTGGAATCATTGGCCAGAATGTCCTTTTCGATCTCGGAGTGCTCTCAAAGCTGGGAATTGAGAATGTCAGAGTTGTTTTTGACACAATGCTTGCTTCTTGGCTTCTAGATACAGAATCAGAAAGATTCAATCTGGATTTCCTTGCAGGAAAGTACCTTTCCTACGAGACAATCCACTATGATGATGTTGTAAAGAAGGGTTCTACCTTTGCTGATGTGCCAGTTGATGAAGCAACTCGCTACTCAGGAGAAGATAGTGATCTTGCCTGGAGACTGAAGCTACTATTTGAGCCAATGCTGGAAGAGAAGGGCTTGATGAGTGTCTATCAGAGCTACGAGCTTCCTTTGATAAAGGTATTGCTTGGAATGGAAAGAGAGGGTGTGCTGCTTGATAAGAACTTCATGGAAAGTCTCTCACAGACACTCAATAAGAGAAAGGATGAACTAAAGAGTGATATCATTGCTCTCTCAGGCCATGATTTCAACCTCAATTCTCCATCGCAGCTTTCTAAAGTCCTATTCGAAGAGAGGAAGCTTGAAACTGGAAAGAAGACAAGAAATGGCTTCTCTACGGACACTGCAACTCTGGAGGGGTTGAAGAACTCCGGTGACCCGATAATTGAAAAGATTCTTGAGTACAGGGGAGTTGCAAAACTGCTTTCGACCTATGTGGAGACTCTTCCAACTCTTGCAGATGAAAAAGGAAGGATACACACATCATATCTTCAGACAGGGACTGCAACAGGTCGTCTCTCAAGTAGGAATCCTAATCTTCAGAATATCCAGATCAGGACAGACGATGGTCGTCTTATCCGTTCTGCATTCATCCCTAAAGAGGGCTGTGTCTTCCTCTCTGCTGACTACTCTCAGGTCGAACTGGTTGTGCTTTCACATATGAGTGGAGATGAAAACCTGCAGAAGGCTTTCAGAGAGGGTGGAGATGTACACCGTTATACAGCATCACTCATCTTTGACAAGAAACTTGAAGATATCGATGCTCATGAAAGACGAGTTGCAAAGACGATAAACTTTGGAATCATATATGGAATGTCTGCATTCCGTCTCGCAGGTGACCTTGGAATTCCAAGAGAAAGGGCAAAGTCCTTCATAGAAACCTATTTTGCACGCTATTCTGGTGTCAGCTCCTTCATTGCTGAAACAATAAAGAAGGCTGAAAAGGATGGATATGTAAAGACACTAGGTGGACATGTAAGAAGGATCAACGCAATAAACAGCAGAAACAAGGTTGAAAAACAGGCAGCTGAACGTGTGGCTGTCAACACTGTCATACAGGGAACCGCTGCTGAGATAATGAAGAAGGCCATGATCGATATCTATGCTGATATGGAAAATGAAGGCTTGAAGAGCAAGCTACTTTTGCAGGTACACGATGAACTCATATTTGAAGTCTACGAGGATGAGCTTGAGAAGCTTACCAAGATAGTGAGAGACAGGATGGAGAATGCTGCAAAGCTTGCTGTTCCACTTCGTGTTGGCATCGAGACTGGCAAGAGATGGGGAGATATGCACTGATGATCATAGGGATAATTGGAAGAAGTTGTTCGGGAAAGGATTGCGTTGCTTCATTTCTTGAAGAAAAGGGGATTCCTTCCTTCAATTGTGATAAAGTCTCTCACGAAATCCTTTCGACTCTGTCGGAAAAGGTCAGGGAGACCTTTGGTGAAGATGCATTGAGCGAAGGATATCCAGACAGAAGCAAGCTAGCAAAAATTGTCTTCAATGATGAAGAGAAACTTTCAAAGCTCGAAAGCTTGATCTACCCAGAGCTTATCGAGAGGATAAAGGCCTTCGATAAGGAGCACAAGGTTGTAACAGTAAATGGAGCAACGCTTGAAAAGGCAGGTCTCATAAAACTCTGCAAGGAAGTAATCTTTGTATATTCACCTTTTGAGCAACGACTTGAGAGGGCATTAAAGAGGGATGGGATAACAAAAGAAGGCTTCATTGAACGCAATTCAAACCAGAAGGATATAGGATTATCTTTGTTTGAACAGGATAAGCCAGTATACACTATATTAAATGACGCAGACGAAATGTATCTTTATCGACAAGTTCAATCATATTATGATAGACTTTGCTTTAGGGGTTATTTGAATGAGTAACAGAGCTTCGAGTATTTTTTTCTTGATTTTCACAGTCGTACTGACTGTTGCTGTTTTTGCAGGAATCGTTCTTACAAGTCCTGCTAATACCTCTCCTATCAGTGGAATTGTGAATGAGTTCACTATCGATCACGATAGCAAGGTGGCAAGTGAGACAGCGAAGGCAGATCATAATCTCATCAAAGAGCTTACTGATAGAATCGTAGGTGCTCTTGAGACAATTTGGAGTTATGATGCTGATTCAGATAAATTAGAGGTAGAAAAAGAGACCTCCACTTTGATTCCTGTCGTAACTCCTGTAGAGACAGAGAAGAGTGTAGAAGCTGAAGTTGTCAAGGAAGAAGTACCTGTCAAAGAAGAAGTTCAGCCTGTTGTTACTCCTGTAATTCCTGTAGTTGTTCCAGTTGAAGAAACAAAGCCAGCAGTTTCCATTGCAAAGGTTGAAGAGAAGAAGATTTCTGATGAAGAAAGAACTGCAGCCATCGTAGATGCTGTAAAGCTTGAACTCTCTGCTATCATTGCAAGTGAATATGCAAACATGAAGGATAGCCTTGTCGAGACAATTGCTCCTGTCGTTGCTGATAACGTATACGAAAAGGTCGAGAAAGATATGGCTGCCAAGGCTGAGCCAACTGTCGAGGCTTATCTTAACAAGGAAACAGTTGCTCCTATCATCCAGTCCATCATCGATGACAATAGAGAGCTCTTTATTATGGATACTGTCGATCTTGTAATCGAACAGCTTGGACTTGAAAAGGTAAAGAACACCAATCAGGTTATAAGTGCTCCTTCAATAAATTCTGTAAGGACGATTACAAATGAGGCTGAGTACGAACAGCGAAGAAGTGGCGAAAGAACGCAAGCAATAGATGGTACAGCAAAAGTACTTTTTGATGAATAAAAGTTAAGGCACCTTGATCGGTGCCTTAATTCTTATCTAGGGTAGCTTCTTCTTTCCCCATCTGGAGTTTCAAAAACTACATGATCTTCATGTATCTCTTTTAGGTAGTTTTCAGTCAGTATTACCTTTCCACCACCTTGAGGGAGGTCTGCTGTATATTGTGGCATTGTGAGTCCTGAAAGACGCTTCCTCAATTCCTTCTCTATTTCAAGCCCTTTGACGATATCGACTCTCAGATGCTTTGTGCCACACACTTGGTCTCCCTGGAAGAGGTAGTATGGTTTTATCCTGTTGTACATGAGTTTGTTCGAAAGCTCCTCAAGGATATCGACATTATCATTTACACCCTTTAATAGGACACTCTGGTTATAGGCAGGGATGCCAATATCTATAAAACGAGAGACTGCCTTTATTGCCTTGTCTGTTAGCTCAACTGGGTGGTTGAACTGAGCCATCAGCACAAATGGTGCTCCAAAGTTATACTTCTTTATTATCTCCATAAGAGAATCATCAAAGCGCTCTGGGGCTGTAGCAACTGCTCTTGTGCACAGACGAAGTATTATATCTTTCCTTGCCTCTCTCAGGCTCTTGAAAAGGTACTCAAGTCTTTCATTTGAAAGTGTGAAGAGATCTCCACCTGTCAAAAGGAGCTCCTTGACTTCGTTATGTGCTTTTAGATATGTGATTGCATCATCGATCTGCTCTGTTGATATAGCACCACTGCTTGTTCCTGTGAATCTTCTTCTGAAGCAGTGTCTACAGTATGTAAAGCAGCGATCTGTTGTGAGTAGGGCACAGCGATTATTATAGTGGTGGATAAGGCGCTCTGTGACTGAATAGTTGACTTCTAGAAGTGGATCGAGGAAATCTTCCCCTCTGTTTTCTTCCGATTGTGGAATTACCTGTCGCCTTATCGGGTCATCTATATTGTTCTTATCGATCAAGGAAAAGAAATAATCTGTTACGAGCAAAGGAAGTGAACTTGGATTTTCAAGCCACTTTCTCTCACTCTCTGTCAGATCTAGCTTTTCTTCGATGTTGTCTTTTGTAACCACAAAGCAATTGTTAACAGCATTTTCAAATAACTTCAAGGAAGTTGAGTGATAAAGGATAATCTTGATGAGTCAAATTCATATTAAAATATGGATTCAGGGATGATATAATTACATTAAGGAGGCAGGTATGGATGCTATAGATTGTTTGATGACAAGAAGAAGTATCAAGTCCTATACAGATAGGATGGTTGATGACGAAACTCTTTGGAAGATTCTCGATGCAGGGACAATGGCTCCAACTGCAAAGAATCTGCAGTCCCCAGTTATTCTCTGCGTGAAGAACAAGAAGATCAGAGACAAGATGTCCAGTCTCAACGCTAAGGTGTTGGGAACTGAATCAGATCCTTTCTATGGTGCACCAATTGTCCTTGTAGTGCTTGCAGATAGAAATAACCCAAACCATGTATATGATGGCTCCCTTGTTATGGGAAACCTCTTGACTGCAGCCCACGCACTTGGCGTTTCTGCATGTTGGATCAATAGAGCCAAGGAGGTCTTCGATAGCGAAGAGGGTAAGAAGCTTCTAAAGGACCTCGGTGTCGATGGAGACCTTGAAGGAATTGGAAACTGCGTTCTTGGCTATAGTGACAAGGATATACCTAAGGCAAAGCCAAGAAAACCCGATTATATCATGCTTGTAGAGTGATGCTTTTTGCCTTCCTGTGCTAGAATTGATAGCTAGGAGCAAAAATATGAGTGCAAAGAAGAGCCTCAAAGGCTATTATCTCACTACGTTTCTTATAGGATTAGGTTTCTTTACAGTTGGACTTCTCGATCCACTGTATGATACCTATATCCCTATATTCTTGGGAAAATACATTCAGAGTAAGTCCATAATCGGGATAATCATGACGCTGGACAATATCCTGGCTATCTTTTTAATCCCAATCTTCTCAGCTCTCTCAGATAGGACAGTAACTCCAATTGGAAGAAGAATGCCTTATATCATCACACTTCTTCCAATAACTGCAATACTCTTTGCTCTTGTTCCTTTTGCATCCCTTTCCTCTCTTTTTTTGCTTGTCTCTGTCGTCTTTTTTCTCAACCTTGCAAAGCAGGCAGCTAGAGGACCTGTTGTTGCACTCATGCCTGATATGGTCCCTGGAGATTTGAGAAGTGAAGCAAATGGTGTGATCAACACAATGGGAGGACTTGCAGCAATTCTTGGAACAGTACTGCTTGCACGATTAATGGATGTAAAGGTTTCTCTTTTCCATTTTGGTCTTGTTGATAACGTACTTGCATTCCCTGTTGCATCTCTTTTCGTGCTTTTTGCTACAGTCATACTTTTTGTTTTCGTCAAAGAGCGGAAAAGTACTCTTTCAGATAGTGAGAAGGGAGAAAAAGAAAAGAAGGAGCCCATACTTCAAAGCCTCAAAGCGGTTATAGGAGAAGAGAACAAATCTGCACTCTACATCCTGCTTGCCCTTTTCTTCTGGTTCATTGGTTACCAAGGAGTGCTTCCGTTTGTTGGAACATATTCAAAGGAAGTGCTTGGAACCTCCTCTGGAAGTGCAGCACTCGCAAGCGGAATGGTTGGCATCTCCTATGCGATATTTGCAATTCCTTCAGGAAGGATAGCAAAATCAGTTGGACGAAAGAGAATTATAAGAGCATCCCTTCTTGTAATAATTGTCATCATGCTCCTAATTGCATTCCATTCGATGACAATTGCAGGAACTGGATCTGTTTCTCTATATATTTTCTGGGCCCTATTGTTTCTCTTTGGAACCTTCTGGGTTTCGGTTGTCACAAACTCTTTCCCGATGCTCTGGCAACTATCTACTTTTGAGACGATAGGCATCTACACAGGTCTTTATTATTTCTTCAACCAGGCAGCGAGTGTGGTCGCTCCTCCTGTTGCTGGTTTCATAATCGATATCTTTGGCTATACAGGACTCTTTGTCTTTGTAGCAGCAACAATGTTTGTCTCCTTCCTTCTTATGGGTAAGGTCGACAGAGGAGAAGCGTCATGAGCGATGTAGTAGAAAGAGCAAAGAGACTTCTTTCGATTCCCTCTCTTTCAGGAGAGGAAGAACAGGTTGCACTCCAGATCAAGAAGGAGATGGAGGAAGCAGGGTTTGATGAAGTCAGAATCGATAGATATGGCTCTGTAATTGGAATCGTAAATGGAAAGAGGAAGGGTAAGACTGTCCTTATGGATGGCCATATCGATACTGTCCCTGTAAAAAATAGAGAAGGCTGGAAACACGATCCATATGGTTGTGAAATCGAGGATGGAAAACTCTATGCACGCGGTGCTTCCGATATGAAAGCAAGCGTTGCAGCAATGCTTACAGCCCTGATTTCCCTTTCAAAAGATAGAGATTTTGCAGGTAGGGCAGCTCTTTCATGCACTGTGCATGAAGAGTGCTTTGAAGGTGTCTCTTCACGAATCGTATCTGAGTATGTCAAACCTGATGCTGTGATAATTGGAGAAGCAACCTCTGGGACTGTGAAAATTGGACAGAGAGGAAGATCTGAAATCGTTGTCGAGACCTTTGGAAAGAGCTGCCACAGCTCAAACCCAGAGAAGGGTGTCAACGCAGTTTCACAAATGCTGAAGCTTGTTAAGATGATTGAGGAAAGAAAGACTCCTGTAAGCCCTCTCCTTGGTGAAGGCATAATGGTCTTGACTGATATCATATCAAGCCCATATCCAGGCTCTTCCGTTGTCCCTGACTATGCCAAGGCAACGTATGATAGACGGTTGCTGGTTGGAGAGAGTGAAGAGAGCGTACTTGGAGAGATCGAAGGGTATATAGAAGTTTTAAAGAGTAAAGATCCAACATTTGATGCGAAGGTATATATATCAGAAGGCAGTGAAAGGTGCTATACAGGGGAGATGATATCAGCAAAGCGCTTTTTTCCTGCCTGGGAGACAGATAAGGATAGCCCACTTGTAAAAAAGGCAGTTGAAGCATTAGAGGAGTGTGGTCTTCCACATCGACTCGACCACTATTTCTTCTGCACCAACGGTAGCCACTTTTCAGCAGAAGCAAAAATTCCTACAATAGGGTATGGACCAAGCCTTGAAACACTTGCACACGTCAAGGATGAGTACATAGAGCTAGAGGAGCTCAATAGGTGTACTAGGGGATTCGAAGCCATATTGAGGAAACTTCTTAATGATTACTAAAAAGGTATTAGGACATCTTGCTGCCCTATTTTCAATAGTTGTCTGGGGAACAACTTTTGTAGCAACAAAGATACTTCTGAGAGTCTTTTCTCCAGTAGAAATTCTTATTTTTCGCTTTGCTATCGCATATTTTCTGCTCTGGATCATTTATCCAAAGCCCTTGATATTGAAAAGGTTAAGAGATGAGGTACCTTTTGCTATAGCAGGACTTTGTGGGATAACTCTTTATTATCTGCTTGAGAATGTGAGCCTTGTATACACAAGAGCTTCAAATGTTTCCATCATTGTCTCCACAGCTCCATTTTTTGTTGCAATCGTATATTCGATTTTAGGTAACAGGAACGAAAAGCCCTCCAAGATGTTCTATCTTGGATTTGTGTTTGCAATTATAGGAATAATCCTTCTCAGCCTCACAGAGGAGGGCTTTGTGTTCTCTTTCAAAGGTGATGGACTTGCGCTTGCTTCCGCTGCATCCTGGGGCTTTTACTCTTTCTATGTGAAAAAGTGTTCGGATAGGGGATATAACATGTTCCAGATTACAAGAAGATGCTTCATGTATGGTCTTCTCTTCATGCTCCCTGTCCTTCCTTTCTCGCACATTTCCCTGTCTCTTGATAATTTCACAGATCCAACGATACTATTCTGTCTCTTCTTCTTGGGGTTTCTTGCTTCAGCAATCTGCTTCATCACTTGGAACTATGGAGTCAAACTCTTAGGAGCAGTTACTTCAAGTGTATATATCTACCTGACTCCTGTTTTCACAGTAGTTGCTGCCTACTTTACAATCCATGAAGACTTCTCTCTTCAGAGTATCGTAGGAATGCTCTTGGTAATGTCTGGACTCGTCATCTCACAGCTATAGAATAAAGAAGTCTCTCTAGGGTGCAACTAGAGAGACTGTTTTGAAGGTACTAGATACTCCCAATCGGGAATTCGAAATAAAGGAATCAAATGTTCTAGTACTAACATCCTACAATATACATGTAATAAGTTCAATAGGTATTTTTAATAAAGTATTTTAAAATAACAAGTTAATAATGTCATAAGTTGTACACGTCGATGAACGATGTTGAATTTCTCTATCTTAAAAATGAACTTGTAACATATCAATTTCCATACAATGGAAAGAATTAAACTACTCTGATACCAAAACATGGAAGAGCTATGTCAAATCTAGACACATTCCATTAGAGCACAAAAAAAGAAGGGTATTTTTTCAAGTCCTGGTTGTTGGACTATCAATACCCTTCTTAAATAGCTTGAAACAAGCTTATTTGTTTACTCTTTCGAGATATTCCTTTGTCTCAGTATTTACGCGAATCTTCTCGCCCTGCTTGATGAAGATAGGAACTCTGACCTTGAGACCTGTCTCTGTTGTGACTGTCTTTGTTGCACCCTGGACGGTATCGCCCTTGATTGCATCCTCAGCCTCAGCTACGACGAAAACGATCTTCTGTGGGATCTGGACATCGAGAACCTGATCTTCCCAGAAGGTAGCTCTGTAAGTCTCGCCTTCCTTCATGAAATACTGATAGTCAGGGAAGGAAGCCATTGGAACCTCGATCTGCTCGAAGTTGGATGTCTCCATGAATGCGAAGTTTGTGCCATCGTTGTAAAGGTACTGGAGATCTCTGTCCTCAACAGTAATGTCTTCTGCGTTATCCTGGCTCTTCATTGTCTCGGAAAGGACCTGGCCTGTTGCTGGGCTCTTGAGCTTGAGACGAACGAATGCAGAACCCTTTCCTGGGTTTACGAATTCACGTTCGATACAGACAAATGGCTGACCCTTGATAAGGAGTGCGGTTCCTTTGTCGATCTGACCTGCTTTAATCATTTTGTTACCTCAAATATAAATTCATTAAGTAATTGCTTATTTAGTAAGGAATCAAATTCCGCGTCACATCATATCAGAAAGAGGAAATAAAAGTAAAGGTGCTATCTCTGTTTTCCCAAGCATTACCATAAGAAGTCTATCAAGGCCGATCGCAACACCACTTGATGGTGGTATATCAAGTTCTGGGAATGTAGTTGAGATATCAGGGATAGGGAGATTGCTTTCGCTCCTTTCCCTTACAAGGCGCTGATATTCCTTTTCATAGTATATCCTTGTCGTTTCCTTATCTGTTTCTTCATTGTAGCAGTTGGCAATTTCGACACCTGCAATATACATCTCCCATCTCTGGCGGTAGAAGGTGCCCTTCTTCCGCTTTGCAAGGCAGTCTATCTGATATGGGTAATCTGTTAGGACAACTGGGTGTTCCTTTGGCAGATTGGTCTCAACAAAGTTGATGAAAATCCTATTGAATGTATCATCCCAATGCTCTTTAGATGGAACATAGAGACCAAGTCTTTCTGCTTCACTTCTGAGTTTTGCGGGGTCTTGGCACTTTTCAAGATCTACGCCTGCAAACTTTATCATGGCTTCGTTCACACTCATTGTGATGAATGGAGGAAGTACATGATCTGGTGTTCCGGGAAGGGCAACTTCCTTGATAAGCTCCTCTGTCAACTTAATAGAATCCTTCTCATCATAGCCGACTGAATAGTACTCAAGCATTGTGAACTCTGGATTGTGAACATCACCAAGCTGCTCAGAATTCCTGAAACAGCTAGATATTTCATATATTGAACCACTTCCATTTGCAAGGAGCGTCTTCATGAAGATTTCAGGGGAAGGAATCATATAGAATTCCTTGCTGCCGACAAATTCGTTTATGAATTCAGTCTTGAAATTCTGAATTGTTGGTTCAGGGATGAGAGTATCGGAAAGAGTGGGAGTGAAGACTTCAAGGTAATTTCTTTTATCAAAGAAGTTACGTATGTTCCTGTAAAGTAAACTCCTCATTTTCTGTGCATTGAAATCGAACATATTTTTATCTTAGCTTCCTTGTAAGGATTGGTTCAACTATCTATACTTTCAAACTGTGGAAGCATACACAACAGATGAACCTATCTACGCTCTTGCAACAGCCTTTGCGCCATCTGCTCTTTCTGTGATCAGGACGAGTGGAGATGACTGTATCCAGATGATAAGTAGAATTTTCTCTTCAAAGAAGAGACTAATGGATGCAAAGAGCAAAACACTCGTACATGGATATCTTGAAACTCTTGAAGGAGAGAGGATAGATGAGGTTGTCCTGTCTGTCTACAGAAAGGGACAGGGATACACTGGAGAAGAGGCTGTAGAGATAAGCGCACACGGCTCTCTTTCTGGCCTGAAGCGAATCTTCAGAGCCTTGGAAGAGGTGGGATTTAGAAAAGCAAAGAGAGGTGAATTCACTTTCCGTGCCTTCATGCATGGAAGAATGGACCTCACTCAGGCTGAAGCTGTTGAGGAGATAATCTCAAGTAAAAGTGAGCTTTCTCAGGCAAAGGCCCTCGACAGACTTGAAGGAAGGCTCAGAAGTAGACTAGAGGAGTACAGGGAAAAACTTATCTATATCCTATCTTCTCTTGAGGTGCAGCTTGACTATGCAGAGGATGAGATTCCTGAAGATTGGATTTTCCCAGAGGATGATGTGGATGAAATGATCTTGGGCCTTGAAAGATTACTCTCATCCTACGACTCCTCAAGGCTCTATAGAGAAGGTGCCAAGATAGTGCTTGCAGGAAGCACCAATGCAGGAAAGAGCAGTCTATTCAATCTCTTGATGAAGGAAAATAGGGCGATAGTTTCCTCTATCCCTGGAACCACAAGAGATTATATCGAGGCTTGGAGCAATATCAGGGGAATCCCTGTAAGACTTTTCGATACAGCAGGCTTGAGAGAGAGTGAAGATGAAGTCGAGAGTGAAGGTATCAAGAGATCTGAAAAGCTCATGGATGAAGCAGACCTCATTCTATTCTTGGTAGACCCACTCGATCCTAAGCTTCCTGAAAAGAAGAGAGGCAATATGATTGTCATCTACTCGAAGAGTGATATCGAAAAGAGGGATGGTCTTTCGATCTCATCAGAGACAGGAGATGGAATTGAAGAGCTTTTTGACAAGATAGAAGACTTCCTTTCCAAGGGTGCAACAGAACTCGATGAGATAGTAATTGACTCAGAGCGTCAGAAAGAGGATATTGCCTCTACACTTGAGACGCTCAGGACAGTAAGAGACCTGAGAAGAGACACCAGTGTAGATGTATATGCACTGTACTTCCAGAGTGCTCTTGAAACGATTGGAGCTATAACAGGGGAAGTTACAAATGAAGAACTTCTTGATACGCTCTTTTCAAAGTTTTGTGTAGGGAAATAAGAGATGAAGGATTACGATATAATTGTCATTGGTGGTGGACACGCAGGAATCGAGGCAGCTTCTGCTGCAGCTCGCCAGGGCTTTTCCACCTTGATGATAACACAGAGCATTGATGCAATTGGACGCCTTAGCTGCAATCCAGCTATCGGAGGCCTTGCGAAAGGAAATCTGGTAAGGGAAATAGATGCACTCGGTGGCGAGATGGGCCGCCTTATAGATATGAGCCAGATCCAATTCAGGATGCTCAACAAGAGCCGTGGACCTGCTGTTCAGGCTCCTCGTGCCCAGGCTGATAAATTTACATACTCAAGAAATGCCAAGGAGCTCATGGAACATACAAAGAATCTCGAGCTTTTCATGGATACTGTTGTCGACTTACTTACAGAGGATGGAAAGATCATTGGAGTTGTAACAGAGCGTGGCTGGAAGATATCCTCCCGCGCTGTTGTACTCACAACAGGCACATTCATGGAAGGTAGGATCTTTATCGGTGAATACGATGCTCCATGTGGCCGACTTGGTGAGATGGCAGCTCAAGGACTTGGAAAGGCCTTGAGAGAGAAAGGTTTCGATGTTGGCAGAATGAAGACAGGAACACCTGCTCGTGTCGCTGCATCTTCTCTCGATTTTGATGAGATGGAAATCCAGCCAGGTGATGAAGAGATAGTTCCATTCAGTTTCATGAATGATGAGATAGATCGTCCACAGAGAAACTGCTATATCACATATACAAATGAGGAAACTCATAAGATAATTCGCGAGAATATGCATCGCTCTCCACTCTATGGTGGAAAGATTGTAGGAAAGGGGCCAAGATATTGTCCATCTATCGAGGATAAGGTAGTCCGATTCCCAGATCGTGAGCGCCACCAGATCTTTGTCGAGCCAGAAGGTATAAATACTGAAGAGATGTACCTCAATGGACTTTCCTCCTCACTCCCTGAGGAGGTTCAGAGGAAGTTCATGAGAACACTTCCTGGTCTCAGACACTGTGAGATAATGCGCCCAGCCTATGCAGTCGAGTACGATTATCTGAATCCACAGGAGCTTCTTCCTTCACTTGAATCAAAACATCTTGAGAACCTCTTCATCGCAGGACAGACAAATGGAACCAGTGGTTATGAAGAAGCTGCAGCCCAAGGTCTCATGGCCGGCTTGAATGCAGGCTTGAAGCTGAGAGGTGAAAAGCCATTGATCCTTTCAAGGACAGAAGCCTATATCGGCGTCCTCATCGATGACCTTGTAACCAAGGGCACCAAGGAACCTTATAGAATGTTCACATCCCGAGCTGAATATCGCCTTTCTCTTAGACACGATAATGCAGATCAGCGCCTTACCAGAAAGGCATATGAAAAGGGTGCCTGTGACAAGGAAAGGCTTGAAAGACTCGAAGAGAAGCTCATTGCTATGGAGTGTGTACGCGAGCTTGTAAAGAGCTACAAGGAGAGAGGCAAGAATGGCCTTGCTCTTTTAAAGGAGCCAGAAATTACAATGGATTACATCTCTGAGCATGTCGAGAAACTCAAGGAGTATCCAAGTCAAATAAGAAGTGAGGTTGAACTCGATATCAAGTATTCAGGTTATCTCAAGAGACAGGAAATGGAGGTTGAACGCTTCATGAAGAATGAGAGTATCCTCATTCCTGACGATTTCGATTACGATACTCTTGAAGGGCTTTCAACTGAATCGAGAGAAAAGCTCAAGAGTATAAGGCCACACTCAGTTGGTCAGGCCCAGAGGATCAGCGGAGTGAGAGTAAGTGACATTGCACTGTTGATGATGGGATTAAAGAGTAATAGAAGGGCAAAGGAGAGTGAAGATGGATCTCCTGAATGAAGGATTAGAGAAGCTGAAGCTTACAGCAACAGCTGAGATGAGAGAAAGGCTTGATATCTTCAAGAGCGAGATTGAACTCTTCAATCCTACATACAAGCTTGTAGGCTATGAAGAAGAGGATGATCTGATAATCCGCCATTTTCTAGACTGCCTTGCAGGTGTTCCTCTGATCGAAAAGGAGCTAGGGGATGGCTGCCTTGCAGATCTTGGCTCTGGTGCTGGCTTTCCTGGAATCATTCTTGCAATAATGCTTGATAAGAATGAAGTGGTACTTATTGAAAGGATGAAGAGGAGAGTAGATTTTCTCAGAAATGTTATTCTCCGCTGCAAGCTAACTAATGTTAGGATAATAGATAGAGATGTGAAGGAAGTGAATGAACATTTCGATGTCGTCACCTGTAGAGCCTTCCATCCGATATATGACATCATAAAGGATGTCGACCGTATAATGAAGAAGGACGGAGCCTTCATGGCCTACAAGGGCCAGAGGAGCTACGTCGAAGCAGAGCTTTCTGACCTTGTTGGGTATACAAGAAGGTTCGACGAAATCAAGGTACCGTTCCTTGATGAACCTAGAATGATCTGCACATTAAAGAGGGAGAAATGAGGGATATAAATAGAAATAGCATTAAAAAGGGCACCTCGTTATCATTAGTTCTAGGCCTAGCACTCTGTGCTTTTGGCCTTTTCATGATTTCTTCTATCAAGATTATCAATCCACGATTTGACAGGCTGTTTACTTTGTTGAAGAACAACCTCTGTCTGATCCACGGCCAGTATGCACTAGTAACTCTTGGAGTTGTAGCAATTGCACTTGGCATTTTCACTCTGTATGCAAGAGGTAAAAGAGCCTTCTTCCACCTAGTTACATTTGCTGTAGCTTTTTTCTACATTTCACTTGTTGCAGTTGTAAACAACCTCTATGGGCTCGATACTCCTGCTTTCTTTGTATCAAGAATGAAGAATCTTTCAGATCTCTATCTTGCTGCAATTCTTGTCTGTGAGCTTGTTACTGTCTTTGTCGTCTTCAAGCTTGCTTCCTTCCTGAACCACACAGAAAAACATGATCAGGACCAGATGGAAGAGATCAGAAAGGAAAATGTTGTAAACAAGAGCAAGAAGGAACTAAGGAAGGAAAGAAGAGAGATGAGAGCTGCAAAGAAGGCTCTCAAGAAAGAGAACAAGCGAATGAGAGAGCTTGAAAGACAGCAGAAGGCTGAAGAAAAGCTCAGAAAGAGAGAAGCAAGGCTTGAAGACAAGAGGCAGAAAGCCGAAAAGAGAAAAGAAGAAGAGACTATAAGACTTCAGGAAGAAGTAATTAGAGCCAAGAAGGAAGAGAAGCGACTCGAAATTGAGAACATGAGGCGCGAAAGAGATTCCAAGGCTGAAAGAGAAAAGGAATGGCCAAAGGTGAACAATTCCAGTTCTCTTTGGGTTCCAAGCTATCAGATGCAGACACAGCCTTCTGATCTTGAAGTGAAGAAGGATCCTTTTGCTATGCAAAGTAGACCGATAGAAGAAAATCCTGTAGTCACAAATGATTCTTTCTCATCACGAAAGCAACCTGAAAAGAGAGCAGGACTTTTCTTCAGTTCGATTGCAGAGTCTGTAGATAAGAGCATGGAGGAAAGTGCAGCACCACGCCCAACCAATGTAGGTCCTATCAAGGGTTTCTATGAGGAAGAAGAGGCACCAATGCCTAAGAATAATAGCAATGGCATTGCACCATCCAATCTCTCTCCAAATCATCCAAGGTATAAGATGTTCGAATCTTTGAAGAATTCAAATCCTCGTCCAGTGACCTTGGATGAAAAGAAGAATGAAAAGGAGAATTTCGCACCATCGAATCTTTCTCCTGACCATCCACGATACAAACTCTTCGAGTCACTCAAGAAAACTCCAGAAGAGAATAGGGCTCTTGATAGAGCGATCAGTGAAAAGCGAGAAGCTGCAATACAGCCTAAACAGGAAGAGAAGGCTTTCGCTCCATCAAATCTTTCACCAGACCATCCTCGATATAAGCTTTTCGAAGCTTTGAAGAAAAAGCCAAGCGAGAAGGCTCCTGTTAAGGAGGTCTATGGAGAAGAGGAGGTTCTCGATATTGGAGAAACTACCGAGACCTTCGCACCAGAGCCTGAACACAAGAGAAGAGTCGTATATGAAAGTGTTCGCACAAGCGACAATGTCCTTCCTCGTGATACAGGCTACTATCAGAAGGAAAGCACAGCAAAGGGCATAAATGGCTTTGTCGTAGAGGATGTAAAACCTAGAGAGGTTCCTCTGACCAAGAGCCAGGAGGTCGAATTCCAGGTTGGAATTGCTGGGCTATCTAGTAACGAAGCTGGACTTGATGCAATTAGAAACAGACAGAGAAGAGGTTATAACCCACCTCCTGTATCTCTTCTTTCCGATTACCCATCCTCAAGCTATGATATTGATGAACGCACTCATATGATCGGAAAGAGAATTCAGGATACTATGGGAGATTTCAGAGTCGAAGTCTATTACAAGAATGCAGTAAAGGGTCCATCTGTAACCATGTTCTGTTACGATCTTGCTCCTGGCATCATGGTAAATGCAGTAAAGCGTCTTGAGCAGAACATCAAGTTGGCAATTGGTGGAAAGAATGTCAGAATCCTTGCCCCAATTCCTGGTAGAAGTGAAATTGGTGTTGAGGTTCCTAATGACAAGGTTGCAACAGTTGGTTTCAAGGAGCTTCTTCCAACACTCAGTCAAAAGAGCGCAGCTGTACCTTTGCTGCTTGGAAGAAACATCTACGGTGAACCTCAGCTTGTCGATGTCGCAAAGACACCACACCTTCTCATCGCTGGTACTACAGGCTCTGGTAAGTCAGTTTGTATCAACTCCCTTATCGCATCCATTCTCTATTCAAAGAGCCCTAAGGATGTCAGGTTGATAATGGTAGACCCTAAGGTTGTTGAGCTCACAGTCTACAATGGCCTTCCACACCTTCTCACTCCTGTTATCACCGATAACAAGAGAGTGTTGAAGATGCTCTCCTGGCTCTGTGAAGAGATGGAGAGAAGGTATTCACTCCTTTCACAGCTCGGACTTAGAAAGATAGATGCATATAACGAAAGAATCCATGAGATGGGATATGCAACTGAAAAGCTTCCATACATTGTCCTTATCATGGATGAGTATGCTGACTTGATGCTCACTGTCGGAAAGGAGATGGAGGGTTACCTTCAGAGACTTTTGCAGAAGGCCAGAGCTGCTGGTATCCATGTTGTACTTGCAACACAGAGACCATCTGCACAGGTTGTAACTGGTGTCATCAAGGCAAATATCCCAGCAAGAATTGCTTTCAGAGTAGCTAGTGGAATCGACTCTAGCATCATCCTTGGTGAAGGTGGAGCTGAAAACCTGCTTGGTAGAGGTGATATGCTGATGAATGTTGGCTACGGCACTAACCGTTTGCAGGGCTGTTTCCTCTCCGATGATGAAGTATTCGAGATCGTGCGCTATGCAAAGACCCAAGGGGAGCCTGACTACCTCGATGAATCCATCTTTGAGGATGATGTCGATGAAGAGGGTGACGACTTTTCTGAAGGTAGCAGCAGCGTAGGTGCTGATGGAGACCTCTACGAAAGAGCAAAGGCGATAATCTGGGAGAGAAAGTGTGCTAGTGCATCCTACCTTCAAAGAAGGCTTGGAATCGGGTACAACAAGGCTGCTAGAATCGTCGAACAGATGGAAGAGGAGGGCCTAGTTGGGCCTGCTAACGGTAGCAAGCCTCGTGAGGTCCTCAGATATGAATGATATATGGCAGAGCTTTAGTTGCTAAGGCTCTGCTAATTTATTACCTTGATGAAAAATATAATCCTCAGGCATAGACAAAAGAGGGGATAATACTTATTCTGCAAGGGCTAAAATAGAAGAAATACAACTGTTATAACAGGATACATATATGAAATTTACAGAACTAGGCCTCCAGGAGGCGACACTTGCCGGTATCAATCAGGCAGGTTTTCAGGAGTGTACCAATGTTCAGAGCATGGTACTTCCTATTTCCCTGACAGGGAAGGACGTCATGGTCCAGTCTAAAACTGGATCTGGAAAGACTGCTATCTTTGTTCTTACCATCATCGAAAAATATGTTAAGGCACTCAGTGCAGGACTTGCACTCCCAGTTGCCCTGATCGTTGCTCCAACAAGAGAGCTGGCAGTACAGATCGAGAAGGATGCAAAACTCCTTTCATCCCAGATCCCAGGCTTCAAGGTGGGTTGTTTCTATGGTGGAGTTGGCTATGCTCATCAGAGTTCAGAATTATCATCAGGCCTTTCGCTGTATGTTGGAACACCAGGAAGACTCATCGACTTTGCTTCATCTGGCAAGATTGATTTCAGACAGTTCACAACAGTAGTACTCGATGAAGCTGATAGAATGTTCGACATGGGCTTCTATCCAGATATTCAGAGAATGTTCTCTATGATGCTGAATCCTAATGAAAGACAGACAATGCTGCTTTCAGCAACTCTCTCAACAAAGGTAAGAAACCTTGCCTGGACTTACATGAATAACCCTGAGGAGATAGAGTCACAGCCAGAAGAGATAACAGTAAAGAAGATCACACAGGAACTTTTCCATGTTACAAAGAGTGAGAAGTTTGGCATTCTCCTAAGACTCCTTAAACACATAAACCCAGAAAGCTGTCTTATATTCTGTAACACAAAGGGTAGGACAGTCGAAGTTTCAAAGCGCCTTGTTGCAAACGGCTATAAGTGTGCATATCTGATGGGCGATATGCCTCAGAGTGAGAGACTCAAGACCTTAGATAAGATGAAAGCAGGACAGCTTAGATTCCTAGTTGCAACTGATGTTGCAGCTAGAGGTCTCCAGATCGATGATCTTGAGCTGGTCGTGAACTACGACATCCCGGAAGATTTTGAATCCTATGTACACAGAATCGGTAGAACAGCAAGAGCTGGAAAGAGTGGTAAGGCAATCACTCTGGCCTGTGAAGATTATATCTATGGCCTTGAAGCGATCGAGAACTATATCCAGATGAAGATTCCTGTGCTCTGGATCGACGAATTAGACATTCCTGAAGTTGAGGACAAGAGTGCAAGTATGGTCTTTGAAAGCAGAAATAGCAAAAGAAGAACCACAGTATCTCGTAAATCAAGTAAAGGAAAGAGAGCTCCTTCTTTCCATGTAGAAAGAAGAAAGGAAACAGAAGAGAAGCTTCCAAAGAAGAGAAGCCGATCCGATTACAACAAGCTTTCAAAGATGAGCATAGAAGAGAGAATGAAGCTTTACAGGAAGGAGTATGAGAAGGAGAGCGGCAAGAAGAAGGTAGTAAAACCAATGGCCACTGTCTCATCTGCTCCAAACCAGAAGACTACTACACCAAAGAAGAAGACAAATCTCTGGAGTCGCTTCAAATCACTCTTTGGTAAGAAAGAGGAAAAGTGAAATTACTCAAACGCTTTATAAGTTACTATAGGCCATTTAGGTGGCTCTTTTGGCTTGATATGAGTGCAGCAACTCTATCGAGCCTGCTTTCTGTCATATTCCCATATCTGACACGATATCTTATCTATGGTCCATTGAAAGAAGGTGATTTCAGGGCTATGGGAATTATCTTCATCCTGATGCTTCTTATCTACATATTCGAAGCGATCTTTACTTATATCAGGATTCGTTGGGGTCATATCTTGGGTGTCTGGATGGAGCATGAGATGCGCCAAGAGCTCTTTGACCACCTTGAGACGCTTTCCTTCAGCTACTTTGATACGAACAAGACAGGAAGTGTAATTTCCAGGATCACAAACGACCTTTTCAACATCACAGAGTGTGCACACCATTGTCCTGAGGATTTCCTGATTTCCATGGTCACAATCTTGGGTGCCTATATATTGATGGCAATGATGAATATGAAGCTCGCCATAATCTCAGCTATTCCTCTGTTCATCATGCTCTTCTATGGCATTGTCTTTGGAGGAAGACTCAAGGCTAGAAACCGTGAGATCAGAAAGAGCATTGCAAATGTGAATGTCCAGGCAGAGAATTCGATTCAGGGAATTCGAGAAGTAAAGTCCTTTGGTAACGAGAAGAGGCAATCTGAGAAGTTCAGAAGTGAAAATGTAGTTCTTCAGAGAAGCAGAGAGAAGATGTATGCACAGATGGCAACATATCAGTCTGGCATGACATTTATCCGCCAGCTCTATTACCTTGTAACAGTTGCAGGAGGTGCACTTCTGCTTGCATTGGGAGAAATTCAGTTCCCAGATCTATTTGCCTTCACACTCTATGTCGGTGTAGTAACTCCACCTCTTGATAGACTTATCAACTTCACAGAGCAACTCCAGGTCGGTATTGCGTCCTTTGAACGCTTTACTGAAGTTATGGACATTAAGCCAGAGATTCAAGACAGCGAGGATGCTCACGAACTTGAGATAAAGAAAGGGGACATCGAATTTAAGAATGTCAGCTTCAAATACAAGAATGGAGAGGGAGATGAAGTTGTCGAGAACCTCGATCTCTCAATTCCTGGATCAAGTAAAATTGCTCTTGTCGGAGAATCTGGTTCAGGAAAGACAACAATTGTTAACCTATTATCTCGCTTCTATGAAAGCCAGAGTGGTGAAATCTGCATCGATGGCCAGAATATAAAATCTGTCACACAGAATTCGCTTCATCGCTCGATTGGCTTTGTGCAGCAGAATGTATTCCTCTTCGATTCAACGATAAGGGAGAACCTCCTTTATGGAAACGCTGAAGCAACTGATAAGGAGCTTTGGGAAGCCTTGAAGGTCGCAAATCTCTATGATTTCGTCTCCTCACTTCCAAAAGGCCTGGACACTGAGGTTGGAGAGCGGGGTACAAGACTTTCTGGTGGTCAGAAGCAGAGGATATCAATTGCACGTGTGTTCTTGAAAAATCCACCGATATTGGTATTCGATGAAGCAACAAGTGCCCTTGATACTGAGTCAGAGGCCTTGATACAGAAAGCATTCGATAACATTTCAAAGGGCAAGACTTCAATTGTCATTGCCCACCGTCTTTCTACTATCATCAATTCCGATTGCATTTATGTTATCGAGAAGGGTAAGGTAGTAGAGAAGGGAACACATGCAGAGCTGATGAATAAGAATGGTTCCTATGCAAGACTATATAATATAAAGAGGGATGAGTTATGAAGAAGTTCTTCAGAGTTCTTTTAGCTGGAATTATCGTATTGCCTTTGATGGCTGTCTCAATTCTATTGACACCACTGTTAGTTCTTCTTGAAAAACTGAAACTCAAGGCTCTTAGAGATGCTATCTTCTACTTCGGTGTAAGAATATTCGCAAACATGGTGCTCTTCTTCATCGGAGGAAGACTCCATGTCAAAGGAAAGGAGCAGCTCGATCTTAAGAAAGGCTGCTACTGCTATATTGGAAACCACCAGAGTATGGTCGATATCGTTGCTCTCATGTGCCCAATTGGAATTAGGTCTGGCTTCATTGGGAAAAAGGAAGTAAAGAAGATCCCTATCGTAAATGCATTCTTTGTGGGCTTTGGTTCTGTATTCCTTGACAGGAAGAATCCAAGAGAATCTATAAAGGCAATCTTGAAGGGAAGTGATTACTTGAAAAATGGTCACAGCATGACAATCTACCCTGAAGGAACAAGAAGTAAGGATGGTTCTATCCATGAATTCAAGGCAGGATCTTTCAAGATGGCAACTAGAGCAGGAGCTACAATCGTACCTGTCTGTGTAAAGGGTTCGAGAAAGGTCTTCGAGGCAACTGAAGATTTCAAGAGACACGATGTCTACATCTCATTCCTAAAGCCGATCAAGACAGAAGGAATGAGCGAAGAGGAGCTCAAGGAACTTCCTCTGATGGTCGAAAATGCAATAAGAGCAGAGTACGATTCGCTACCAGCGCTTGAGAGTCTTTGAGATAGAAGGGCTGTGATATTAGTCAGTATTGCTGGCTGATGCACAACCCTTTCTTTTATTCTGATGCTTTCAAATGTCAGATCAGTACACTCGGCTCTATTGACCGTTTACAAAACCTTCCAAGGATATTTACGAAATTACTATGCATTACCGTCTTTACGGTATATACTTAATTTAAGTGATAAGGAGGTGTTTGTAATGGCAACAAAAGCTATGAACTTTAAAATGGATGAAACAGAGATTCTGGATATGAAACAAGTTGCCAGTGTCTTCAACATGTCAGTTACTGATCTCATCAAGAATGCAATAGAAGCGTATATTGATGAGCTGAAGAAAGACCCATTTTATCGACTGACTTCCAATGTACAGGATGCCTCTGATGAAGAGTCTGCAGAAATTCTGGATGATATTGAAAGCATGAGTGATGATGATCTGATAATTGCCTCGACTAGAAAGTTCACTGTTTGAGTGGAGGCTGACGGATGGATAGAAAATTAGGATTCACGTATGAAATCCAATACACTAAGGCAGCAAATAAATTTCTGAAGACTCATGAAGACGTGAGAAATCAGTATGAAGACTCAATCAGAGAATTGCTTGTAGGTGAACATCCAGAGAAAGTAGATGTAAAAAGGATCAAGGGAAAACGGAATAGTTATTTTCGCATCCAACTTGGTAGCTATCGTGTGATATATGCTGTCATATACGAGAAAATAGTAGTGGTCAATACAATTTAGGCTGGGCCAAGGAATGATGTGTACAAGAAGATGAGCAATCTGACCGCAATCATTTGACATTTTGAACACATAGAAAACTACTTCTTAAGAAATCGACTTGAAACTTGTAGCATTTATGCTTGAAATGAAGTTATCTAGATTCTCTAGTGCGAGTGCATGAATATAGTTTACACAATAAATGGATGAATTTTCTCATTTTGATTGAATTTGCATTTCAAAAAGAAGAAAGGCTGTAACATGATTGGAATTTGTTACAGCCTCTCTGTTCTCCTATACTCTTGTTCTATATTCCTTTGGTACTTGATCCTGACCATCCCAGATAATTCTTCTGAAATCTATAGGATCTGTATTTCCTTCAGTGTTTATCATAAAGACAAGAGAGTCCTTGTTGAACTTTAGCTTTTCAACAATTTCCTTATTATCCATTTCTGCCAGGATCGAGTAGAGGATTCCAAGAGGAACTGCACCGCTTTCACCTGAAATAATGAAAGGATCTCCATTGAGAGGGCAGGAGAGGATTCTCATACCTCTTGCTGCAACATAGTCACGGCACTTTATGAATGCATCTGTATTTTCCTTGAGGATGTCAAAAGCAATTGGAGATGGGTCACCACAGGCAAGTCCTGCCATGATTGTTTCAAGATCACCCTTTACAGAGTGTGGCTTTCCATCGCCAGCCTTTATCGATTCATATACACATGCAGCTCTATCTGGCTCAACCACGATAAAGATTGGTGGGTTCTTTGGGAACAGAGCAGTGTAGAAACCAACTACAGAAGCTGCCAAGGCACCAACACCTGCCTGTACAATTACATGTGTTGGTCTTGTAATTCCCATAGCGATGAATTGTTCCTGAGCTTCCAGGAGTATAGAAGTGTAGCCCTGCATGATCCAGGTTGGGATTTCAGTATAGCCATCCCAAGATGTATCTGAAACTACATACCAACCATTCTTTTTGGCATCATCTGCAGCTCTTCTTACTGCATCGTCATAGTTTCCTTCTACGATAGTTATTGTTGCACCATATTGCTTTATTGCTTCGATCCTTGGTTTGCTTGTGTCCTTATGAACATAGATGTGACACTTTAATCCAAGTACCTTACTTGCCCAAGCAAGACCTCTTCCATGGTTTCCATCAGTTGCAGAACAGAATGTGACATCCTTCAGCTTGTCATGGCACTCTTTGCTTGTGAGATATTCAAAGGAAAGGTCCTTGTCTTCCATGCCAAGATATTTCTTGATGAAGCGATAGACAGCATAGGAGCCACCCATTACCTTGAAGGAGTTGAGGGTCAGTCGCTGAGCCTCATCCTTTATGTATATGCCTCCGATACCAAGCATATTGGCAAGTAGAGGGAGAGATGAAAGAGGAGTCATTTTGTAGCCAGGAATCTGGCGATGGAACTTTCTTGCATCTCTTGCGTGGTCAATCGAGAATAGCTCTTTCGCCATCCTCTGGTCCTTCTTCTCAACATTTCCATCCTTGTGGATTATGTATTCGTAATCGTGATGCATATCTGCCTCCGGGTATGTTGTTGCAATTTGTTGCACTATGATTATATCTAACTACCAAAAGGAATAAAGTTCAAGCTATTTTTTCACTTGTCATACTTTTCCAGGAAGGAATGCTTACCATCTGGAAGGCGGTAGCCTGGGAATGTCGTAATTGATACATTGTGGACACTGTTGAATAGTGATTCTTCAAGATCTGGATTTGCTTTTCTCAGTTCTTTTATCAGCTGTTTTATCTCTTGTCTTTTACTGTCACTGACGCCAAGGGCTGTGTTTTCAGTAAAGCGACAAGCGCACTGAAGAAACGAAAGGTTGTTATAGTTCTTCCAGTTGATGATATCATCTTCTCTGACACAGTAAAGTGGCCGAATAAGCTCCATACCTTCAAAATTCTTGCTATGGAGCTTAGGTGGCATAGTCTGTATCTGTGATGAGTAGAACATTCCCATCAAGACAGTTTCTATTACATCATTCATATGGTGGCCAAGTGCTATCTTGTTACAGCCAAGATCCTGTGCGTTCTTGTAAAGATATCCTCTGCGCATCTTTGCACAGAGATAACAAGGGTACTTGCTCTGAATATTTGCAACTTCGAAGACATTCGTTTCGAAGATGTGGATTGGTATATCCATCAGCTTTGCGTTCTCTTCGATCTTCTTCCTGTTTTCCTCAGTGTATCCTGGGTCCATTACAAGGTATTTCACTTCGAAAGGGAAATCTGAAAAACGATGGAGCATCTTGAAAAGAAGAGCAAGGAGCATTGAGTCCTTGCCGCCTGAGATGCAGACAGCAACTCTATCGTTCTCCTTTACAAGCTCGTACTGCTTCAATGCGTTGATAAATGGAGCCCAGATCCTGCTTCTATATGTTTTGAGGATGCTGTTCTCGATTATTCTGTTTGGCTCAAGTATTCTCTTATTTGTTTCTTCACTCATGTTGGCTTTGATGTTACAGGTTGAATGAATTGTTTACAAGGTGAGAAGTTTTTTTCAAAAAAAAGAGAGCCTAAATATTTACATGGAAAAAAACTCTAAATTATCATATCCGTGTTCTAGGAGGATATGGTGCAAAAGAGTGACCATGATACTGTTCTGGTACTAGATTTCGGTGCCCAGTATAGCCAGTTGATCGCCCGCCGTGTGAGAGAGGCAGGTGTATACAGCGTTATCGTTCCTTATACAACTCCTGCAGAGGAGATAAGGAAGATGAATCCTGTTGGAATCATCTTCTCTGGTGGTCCTTGCTCGGTTGGTGATGAGGGGTCTCCAAGACCAGATATGGGAGTTTTCTCTCTTGGTGTTCCAATACTTGGTATCTGTTATGGCCTTCAAGTGATGAGCACCTGTCTCGGTGGCCATGTAGATTGTCCAGAGAAGAAGGAATATGGCTTTGCTCACCTCGATATCGAGGATAGGTCAAGCAAGCTACTTTTCGGAGTTCCTGATAAGAGCCAGATCTGGATGAGCCATGGAGACAGTGTCGATAAACTTGCAAAAGGATTCAGAAGGACTGCTTCTACTCCAAACTGTCCTTTTACAGTAATTGAGAATGATGAGAAGAAGTTCTATGGTGTACAGTTCCACCCAGAAGTAGTCCACTCAAAAGATGGCTTTACTATGATCAAGAACTTTGTCCTTGGAATCTGTAAGGCTTCTGCTGACTGGAATATTGGCTCATTCATCCAAGATGAGGTTGAAAGAATTAGAAATGTTGTAGGGGATAAGCAGGTTCTCTGTGGTCTTTCAGGTGGTGTCGATTCTTCTGTTGCTGCAGTGCTTATCCATAAGGCTATTGGAGATCAGCTTGTTTGTGTATTTGTAAACAATGGCCTCTTGAGAAAGAATGAAGCTCAGAATGTCCTTGATCTCTTTGGAAAGCACTTCAACATGAGACTGCAATATGCAGATGCAGAAGAGGATTTCCTTTCTGCACTCAAAGGTGTTTCTGAACCAGAAGCTAAGAGAAAGATTATCGGAAAACTATTTGTCGATACATTCTACAACGAAGCAAGAAAGTGTGGAAAGATCGATTTCCTTGCACAGGGAACTCTGTATCCAGATGTAATTGAGTCGAGATCTCCATCCGGTGGTCCTTCTGCTACGATAAAGAGTCACCATAATGTTGGTGGTCTTCCTGAGGATTTGAAGTGGGAGCTTCTTGAACCACTGAAAGAACTCTTCAAGGACGAAGTAAGAGAGCTTGGCCGTGAACTTGGTCTTCCTGATGAACTTGTCGATCGCCATCCATTCCCAGGCCCTGGCCTTGGAGTCAGATGTATTGGTGAAGTTACCAAGGAGCGCCTAGATACTCTAAGAGATGTAGATGCAATCTTCATCGAGGAAATAAGAAAGGCTGGACTTTACAAGGAAATCTGGCAAGCTCTTACAGATCTTTTGCCAGTAAAGAGTGTAGGTGTTCAGGGTGATGGTAGAACATATCGTGAAGTATGTACTCTTCGTGCAGTAACTAGTGAGGATGCTATGACCGCTGACTGGTATAGGATGCCATATGAGGTCATGCAAAGATGTGCATCCAGAATCTGCAATGAAGTAAGTGGAGTAAACAGAGTCCTTTATGATATAACCAGTAAACCACCTGGGACTATCGAGTGGGAATGAGATACGAAAACCGGAAAACCAAGTAAAATCAAGGCTTTCCGGCTTCACAAAGGTTCCTTTAATAACAGTTGCATGATTTCCCTTTATTCTCCGTATCAAGAGAGTTAGCGGTAAAAGAGTCATTCTTGATGGTTTGCGACTGGAAAAATCCATATTATGAAAGCCCTTCGCTGTGGGTATGCAGAGAAGGGCTTTTTTTGTATCAACGAATACCTCCACATCCTGTGGAGGTTCCGGAAAGCTTTTAGCTATACCCAGAAAAAGGAAACTCCTTATAATCCAGGTGTAACCGACCAAAGTTGCACCACTGGAGAATAAGGAGAAATAATGGATGAGCA
>JAFVDZ010000076.1 GCA_017478205.1 Spirochaetales bacterium
AAAAGGCGGCTACATCATCTGCAGCCGCCTAGGTCTTAGTCTTCAACCTTTACGAACATATCCTTGGTGACGCCGCAAATTGGGCAGCACCAATCATCTGGGATATCCTCGAAAGCTGTTCCAGGAGCGATTCCTCCATCAGGATCGCCAACAGTTGGGTCATAGATATAACCACATGTTTCACATTCATACTTGCTCATAATGCACTCCTATGTTGTTTGAAATATATTGATATTATTTGGGCTTTTGGGAAATATTTCAAACAATTCATTATATTTCTCTCCGAAATTGATATATGATTAGAGGAGAAAATTTCTGTAAGGAGAGAATATATGCTTAATCTGATAGCCAAAGTATATGCTGTAGTACTCAATGTTCTTTTGGTAATTGTCATATTGATTGGTGGCTTGTGTGGATACTTTGGAGCCCCTAGTTTTATTGCATCGATCGAATCTGCTGGCCTGACTTTCCCCCTTAGCCTTATTGTTGCAAGAATCGTCCTCTGTATTTTAGGTCTTGTAGCTGCCTTCCTGTTCGATGTAGTCTGCTTTGGCTATGTAGCTCAGGTGATAAAGATCAAGAAGAACACAGAAGAGATAAAGAAGTATCTGGAGCAGATTCAGGAATAAAGAGGTAAAACTCTTACTTTGAAGGGGGCTGACTTGGAAAAAGTTGGTCCCCAATTTTTTTGTTTTCCAGATACCAATATCTGACTTATATTACTTTTTCATAATTGCTTTATCATATTGATATCTGTCAAAAAAGTTTCTCAAAAATGTGATTTTTTTAGGTTGACACTCTTTTTTTATAACCTTAATATAGTGTTAACAAGCTTGAATCCACACTATATTTTGTGCTTTCAATGCATCTGATAGTGAAATGGAATGTTATTCTTTGAACATCCAGCAAGCATTGGATGTTCGTTTTCTCTCTCGCTAGAGAAACTATCTGTTGTAGGCAAAAGAATTGGTGTGAAACGGAGGCAGAATATGTATCAGGTTATCAAGAGAACAGGGGATGTTGTCGATTTCGATATCAAGAAGATCGAGAACGCAATTCTTAGAGCCTTTGTTGCAACAAACAAGAACTATAACGAGGACGTAATCCAGATGCTTGCACTCAGAGCAAGTGCTCGTTTTGCTGACAAGGTCAAGGACAACAAGATTACTATCGAGGATATCCAGGACAGCGTAGAGAGCGTTCTTGCACAGACTGGCTACGAGGATGTCGCCAAGGCATATATTCTTTATAGAAAGCAGCACGAGAAAGTTCGTCTTGCAAGTAAGACTCTCGTCGACTATAAGAAGATCATCGACAGCTACCTTGGCGCACAGGACTGGAGAGTTAAGGAAAACAGTACTGTCAACTATTCCATCGGTGGTCTTATCCTTTCAAATAGTGGCGCAGTTACTGCCAACTATTGGCTTTCTGAAATCTATGATGAGGAGATTGGTGAAGCTCACAGATCTGCAGCAATGCACCTTCATGACCTTTCAATGCTCTCAGGTTACTGCGCAGGCTGGTCACTCAAGCAGCTTATAAAGGAAGGCCTTGGTGGCGTCGAAGGCAAGATTTCTTCATCTCCAGCAAAGCATCTTTCGACTCTCTGTAACCAGATGGTCAACTTCATCGGTATCATGCAGAATGAATGGGCAGGTGCTCAGGCTTTCTCAAGCTTCGATACATATCTTTCTGCTTTCGTAAAGGCTGATAACCTTTCCTATAAGGAAGTCAAGCAGTGCATCGAGTCCTTTGTCTTTGGTGTTAACACTCCATCAAGATGGGGAACCCAGGCACCATTTTCAAATATCACACTTGACTGGACAGTACCTGACGACCTCAAGAACCTTCCTGCAATCGTAGGTGGCAAGGATATGGACTTCACATATGGTGACTGCAAGAAGGAAATGGACATGGTCAACAAGGCATTCCTCGAGATCATGATCGATGGTGATGCAAATGGTAGAGGTTTCCAGTATCCAATCCCAACATATTCCCTCACTAAGGATTTTGACTGGTCCGATACTGAAAACAACAGACTCCTTTTCGAGATGACCAGCAAGTATGGTACTCCATATTTCTCCAACTACATTGGAAACACTGAAATGCAGCCTTCCGATGTAAGATCCATGTGCTGTCGTCTTCGCCTTGACCTCAGAGAACTCAGAAAGAAGAGTGGTGGTTTCTTCGGTAGTGGTGAGTCCACCGGCTCCATCGGTGTTGTAACTCTCAACATGCCAAGACTTGCTTACCTCGCAACTGATGAAGCTGACTTCTATAAGAGACTCGACCATCTGATGGACATCGCTGCAAGAAGCTTGAAGATCAAGAGAGAGGTCGTTACAAAGTACCTCGAGAATGGTCTCTATCCATACACAAAGAGATACCTCGGTACCTTCAACAACCACTTCTCAACAATCGGTCTTGTCGGTATGAACGAAACTTGTCTCAATGCAAAGTGGATCGGAAAAGATCTCACTCACAAGGAGGCTCAGAAGTTCTCCGGTGAGGTTCTCGACCACATGAGAGAGAAGCTTTCTGACTATCAGGAGCAGTATGGTGACCTCTACAACCTTGAGGCAACTCCAGCAGAGTCCACTGCATATCGTCTTGCAAAGCACGATAGGGAGCGCTATCCAGATATCATCGCAGCTGGTACCAAGGATTCTCCTTACTATACCAACTCATCCAACCTCCCAGTTGGCTTCACAGACGATATCTTTGAGGCAATGGATATCCAGGATCCTCTCCAGACCAAGTACACATCTGGAACAGTATTCCATGTATTCCTTGGTCAGAAGGTCTCCGATTGGAAGAGCACAAGAAATATCGTAAGAAAGATTGCTGAGAACCACGAGCTTCCTTACTTCACAATGAGCCCAACATACTCAATCTGTCGTGAGCACGGCTACATTACTGGTGAAGTATGGGAATGCCCACTCTGCCACAAGCCAACTGAAGTCTACTCAAGAATTACTGGCTACTACAGACCAATCAAGAACTGGAATGTTGGTAAGACCCAGGAGTTCAAGGATAGAAAGGAATATAAGCCAGAAATCAACGAAAGAAATGCAAAGAAAGACTCAGGTGAAATCCTTCTCTTTACAACCAAGACTTGTCCTAACTGCCCAATTGCAAAGAAGAATCTTGCAAACGCAGGAATCGAGTACACTCTTGTCGATGCTGAAGAGAATCCAGAACTCGCAGCAAAGTATGGCATCATGAGTGTTCCAACCCTCGTTGCAGGTGACACTATTTCAACTGGTGTCAGCCAGATCATCGGCTGGGCTCGTGAGAACGGAAAGAGAGCATGAACTTCTCAGGTTTCCAGAAAAGTGACCTGTTGAACTTTCCTGGTAAGGTTGCATCCACAGTATTCACCTATGGATGCAACTTTCGTTGTCCATACTGCCATAACTTTGGTTTTGTTGTAGGAGGACAGCAGGAGAGCTATCCTGATGTGCTGATCCTTAATTACCTCGAAAAGAGAAAGGGCATGCTTGAAGCTGTTGCCATTTCAGGCGGTGAGCCAACGCTCTATGACAAGGAGCTACCTATCTTCATGAGGAAAGTTAAGGATCTTGGACTACTTGTGAAGATGGATACCAATGGAAGCAGGCCAGAAGTTTTGAAGGCAATGCTTGATGATCATCTCCTTGACTATGTTGCAATGGACATTAAGACATCTCTTGAGAAGTATCCGATGCTTGGATATAGCGAGACAGAGAATATCGAGAAATCCATTGAGATCCTGAAGAGTTCAGGAATCGACTTCGAATTCAGGACAACCTGTCCAAAGAGTATCGTCTCAGAAGAAGATTTCATCGCTATAAACAAGCTTGTTGGGCCATTCAAGTGGTATCTTCAGATTTTCAATCCACGCTATACGCTGGATGAAGATTTCCATGAAGAGAGCCC
>JAFVDZ010000077.1 GCA_017478205.1 Spirochaetales bacterium
AGAGATACTTTTTCTGTTTATTGCATCATATGAAGAGATAAGGAGTCTGTTTATATCTGCAATCTTCATTGCAGATACAATACTAGGGCTCCAGATCTCACCATAGCACCAGAGTGTAGATGCTCTATAGTTATAAGTCTTTCTAATTAAAAGAGTTGTTTTCTCGATTGCATTAGATCTATCCTTCATCTGTGTGATAGGAAGAAGACTCATATTCCAGCTAGATGTCAAAAGCTCGAGTCTGTCGTTCTTTGCCAGATTCTGGATAAGTAGATTAACTTCAGGATAATGCTGAGAGAAATAATTAATGAATGCAGATGTCTGCACGTAAGATATTCTAGCCTCTGGGTTGTTATGTATAAATGTAAAAACAGGCTTTATAATGCACGAAAGCGCCCGCTGGAAAACGGGCGTCGGTGCATTTGATGATACCTGTGTATATAAACCCAGGGCTAGCTTCAATTTTACCTCTTTTCAAAGCACTTCTGAGGACAAAGTTTAGCGGCTTCTTCAAGTCCACTAGTATCGGCAGCATAGTCGATCGTGGAGAGGAAGTTCTCTACCTTACATCCTGAATTAGGCACCTTGACTTGACATATTTTACAGCCAATACAGCCAACCTGACAAGACTTCTTGACCTTAGCGCCCATCTCATGGTTGTTACATGCAACAACATGAGTAGCACTTGCAGGAATTAGCTTCATGACCATTGTAGGACATACAGTTGTACACTTACCACATGCGATACACTTGTCTGGATCGACGTGGATCATCATCTTCTCGTCCCTGCTGATTGCTCCTACTGGACATACTTTCATACAGGAACCGAGATGCAGACAGCCTTCCTTACATGCATTAGGACCACCCTGTGCAAGGAATGCTGCGTTACAGTCTTCGATGCCATCATATACAAATTGCTGTACTGTTACATCTGCATTGCCGCGACAGTGAACAAATGCCACCTTGCGCTCCTGAGATGCATCGACAGCAACTCCCATAATCTCGCCCATCTTCTGGGCAAGAGCTGAACCACCAGGGGAACAGAGGCCGATTTCAGCCTCTCCCTTGCAGACAGCTTCAGCATATGCAGAACAACCTGCATAGCCACAGCCACCACAGTTTGCACCTGGCATGCACTTTTCCATCTTGATGAGTTTCTCATCCTTCTCTACTGCAAGCTTCTTGTCAGCTACTGCAAGACCGAAGCCGAGGACGAGACCCATGATTGCTATTACCAGAAATGCTGCTAATATAGCCATATTCTCTATCCTCCTTATACGAGATGAAGATTGGTTACGAGTGATGAATCGAATGCCATGAATGCGAGAGCCATGAGGCCTGCAGAAATGAATGCGATTGGAACACCCTTGAAGACTCTTCTAACTGGAATGAGTTCAAGTTTTTCACGGATATTACTCATCAATACGATAGCCAATGTGAAACCAAGACCAGCTGCTGCACCACCAAAGAGAGACTCAAGGAGGTTGTAATCATTCTGGACATTGAGAATTGCGATACCGAGAACTGCACAGTTGGTAGTGATAAGAGGAAGGAAGATACCAAGTGCCTTATAAAGGCTTGGGCTCATCTTTCTGATTACCATCTCAACAAGCTGTACCAGAGCTGCAATTACCAAAATGAAGCTGATGGTCTCAAGATACTCGAGTCCGAATGGGACAAGGAGGAAGTGATAGACCATATATGTTACAACAGATGCAACTGTAGTAACGAATGTTACGGCAAGACCCATGCCAAGTGCACTCTCACTGTTCTTGGATACACCGATAAATGGACAGATGCCCATGAACTGAACGAGAATGAAGTTCTGGATGAAGATGTAGGTTATAAGGATACCAATGTAGCTCATACATTACCTCCCTTACTAGCCTTTCTCTCTGAATTCCAGTTGAAGTAGGCCTTGAGATATCCCATTACCAGAAGAGCACCAGGTGCGAGTGTGAATACTCGAATTGGGCTACTGCTGATTCCAGGAAGAGTGATGACGATCCTATTTGTCTCACTGAGATTTAAAAGTGTGATTGTACCAGCACCGAAGACCTCTCTGATTGCTGCAATGAGCATCAAAGAGAGTGTGAAGCCGATACCCATGCCAATTGCATCGAGAGCAGAATCTACGATTGTGTTCTTGTTTGCAAAGGCCTCAGCTCTACCGAGGATGATACAGTTTACAACGATGAGTGGAATGTATACACCAAGCGCTGCATAGAGGGCTGGAACGTAAGCCTCAAGTACCATCTGAACGATAGTTACGAAGGATGCGATAATTACGATATAGGCAGGAATTCTGACAGAATCAGGGATTACCTTCCTAAGCAAGGAAATGAAGATATTTGAGCCGAGGAGTACGAAGATTACACCAGCTCCCATACCAATGGCATTGAATACCTGGGTGGTAACACCGAGAGTAGGACACATGCCAAGCATAATGATAAATACAGGGTTTTCCTTGAATATACCCTTTGTCAATTCTTTCATGTTAGCCATATCACTTACCTCCCAAGCTTCTGACAAAGTCAGAACCAGCCTTCAGAGCCTTAGAGACACCACCGAATGTGATGGAAGCACCGGATACGAGATCTGGATTTTCAAGATCATTCTTGGTCTTTGGAAGTGGCTTATCACCACCGAGGCCTTCGAACATCTTCATATACCAGCTCTCCTCGGACTTCTTGCCAAGGCCTGCTGTTTCACTGTTACCCATCATCTTGGCACCCATTACGGAGCCATCTGTATTGTAGGCAGCAACGAGAGTGAATGAACCACCATAGCCACCACCAGTGAGGGAAAGGATGTAGCCAGAAATCTTGCCATCCTTTGTAAGTGGGATATTATAGCTTACTACTGCACCATCTCCATCTCTCTGCTCTCCAATTGTGAGACCAGGAGCGATCTGCTGGTATGCAGCTTCAGTCTGTGCCTTATGGATTGCTGCGATCTGAGGAGCTGTAACTTCATTTACAAATCCAAGGCAGATAGCTGCAACAGCACAGATTGCAAAAAGGATTCCAGAGACTTTAAGGTACTGTTTCATTTCTTAGCCTCCTTTGGAGCCTTTACTGGCTTTACATAACCGAACTTCTTAGGCTTGATGTAGCGCTCGATAGTTGGAGTTGCAACATTCATCAAGATGATAGCAAGGGATACACCTTCAGGTAGGGATCCGAAGTATCTGATGAGGAATGTGAAGAATCCACAACCGATACCGAAGACGATCATGCCAACAGGAGTTGTTGGGGTTGTTACCCAGTCAGTTGCCATGAAGATAGCACCGAGCATGAGACCACCAGTGAAGAGAGCCATCAGGAGATCATTCATTGGGATGAAGAAGCCCTGACCACATCTGAGACCGGAGAATACCCATGTAAGAAATGCAAATGATCCAATATATGAAACAGGAATGTGCCAGGTCATTACCTTTGTATAGATGAGGAAGAGTCCACCTGCAATCAAAAGGAGAGCAGAGACTTCACCGATACAACCTGGAATATTACCGATGAATGCATCCATGACTGAGTAGCCAGACATCTCACTTGCACTTGTGAAGACTTCACCATTTGAAAGGAGTGTCTTTACAGAGGAAAGTGGAGTTGCGCTTGATGCAGCATCAGCAGCAAAGCGAGGAAGTGAGAATGCACTCATTGCACTAGTAAAGGAGAAGAAGACGAATACACGACCACCGAGGGCTGGATTCATCCAGTTGCAGCCGAGACCACCGAAGGACCACTTTACGACAATGATTGCAAAAACAGATGCAAGCACTGGAATGTAGAATGGTACATGAGGAGGCATATTCATACCGATCAAAAGGCCGGTAACTGCTGCAGACATATCATTGATTGTCACCTCTTCCTTTGTCACCTTGCTAAGCAGATACTCTGTAAGAACTGCAGAAGCAATACTCAAAGCAAGTGTAACAAGTGCCATGAGGCCGAAGACAACAACGCCCCATATGGCGCTTGGCAGGAGAGCAATGAATACATAGAGCATGCTCTTCCTGATGTCCATGCTTGAATGGACATGTGGGCTTGTAGTTACTCTTTTCATTTCTTCCTCCCCATTTTCTTACCAAGCTTGAAGCCCTGAACAAGAGGAAGGTGTGCTGGACAGATAAATGCACAGCAGCCACATTCCTTACAGTCCATAAGACCGAGGTCCATAGCTTCCTGGTATTTGGCATTGGAAATGTTTCTGAACATTCTGTTTGGCATGAGGCCAATTGGACAGTGAGCAACACACTTGCCGCAAGAAACGCAGACGCCAGTATTGAGTGGTTCTCCCTTTAAACAGAGCAAACCAGAAGAACCCTTCAGAGTTGGCATATCCTCATCAGCAAAGGCAAAGCCCATCATAGGACCACCACTGACTAGTTTATCGACATTCTCAGTATTGAAGCCTCCGCAGTATGCGATGATCTCACTTGCTTTTGTGCCAAGAGGAGCAAGAATATTCTTAGGTGTAGTAATTGCTTCACCTGTGACAGTCATTACTCTTTCGATAAGTGGCTTGTGATATACAACGGCTTCAAAGACTGCATATGCAGTTCCGATATTACATACAACACCACCTACATCGAGAGGAAGCTTACCGGAAGGGATTTCCTTTCCGATTGTTGCAACCAGAAGCTGCTTTTCATCACCCTGTGGATACTTCATCTTGAGGTCATAGACTTCAATTGGATAACCCTTTTTGGCAATTACATCTTCAAGGTGCTTGATTGCATCTGGCTTATTGTGTTCGACGCCAATGATGATCTTCTTTGGGTTGAGGATCTTTGCAAGGATCATGATACCTTCAAGAGTATCCTCTGCACGCTCGAGCATTGAACGATAGTCTGCTGTAAGATATGGTTCGCATTCGACACCATTCACAACAAGAGCTTCAACAGGCTTTCCACCAGTATTGAACTTTACATGGGCAGGGAATGTTGCACCACCCATACCTACAATACCCATTTCCTTGATCTGGGCAAGTAGCTCCTCGTTGCTAAGGTCCTTCCACTCGAACCTTTCTGTGAACATTTCTGGCTGTTCAGGGTCTGTCTTGATTACCAGTGCATCAGCAACAACACCGGAAGGGAGACGGACCTTCCTGACTTCGGTAACTGTACCGGAGGCAGGAGAATGAACCTCTGCGGATATGAATGAAGCAGCCGTTCCAATCTTTTCACCCTTTACAACTGTGTCGCCCTTCTTCTTAAGGCAGGTTGCTGGAGCTCCGAGATGCTGAGACATAGAGACTATCAGTTCTGCTGGTAAAGGCAGGCGTTCGATAGGACTATCCTTAGCAAGGTACTTCTTATCTGCAGGATGGACGCCACCACGCTTGAATGTGGATATACGACTCATACTACACTCCTTTATTTCATTTGTTCGGATTTTCTTGAGTGTAATAATACATTATGTTTTCATTGTGAACAACAGTTGTTTATTTGAACATTTAGCATATTTAAGTCTCATTAATTTCGTTAAAATACAAATTTTTTCTAATTAATCTTCCAATATGGTAGATTAAGTAATCAAATTATTCTAATTATTTGATTTAATTATCCGATAATAGAAATTATAGACAAAATGTAGAAAAAAGTTTTTTCAGTAGCAAAACAACATTTTTCAAATATGATTTGATTTTTTGTTTTTGTTTCCATCATACACATATATCTCATTCCGATACTTTTTACGAATCACTAAAGAAATAGCACTGTATACTCACATTTCAATAATTTAGATAAGACAATCTAGAAAGATGACAATTCTCTGATTGGATTATATGATCAGATCCTTCTCAGACCCAATATTTGCTAAGTAGTTGAATTATTTCTAGACATCAAGCATCTCAAAGTTTCTCAATAACCGATCTGCCTTCACAATGTAACTATATCCAACACTATCGATATTCCTCAATCCTTTTAATTTTTTGAAATCCGGCCTAACAATATTTTCATTACAGTACTCTTTTCCTTCAACAACTTTCTCAAACGGAATTTCCACCAGCAAACAAGCAACCATATATATTAACTTGGGAGCAAGCCTTGACGCCTTCTCCATGCTGAATCCTTTTGCAAATATATGATTTTTAACCTTATTTGTTCCTTCCAGATAGTTTTGATAGTCACCCCCTTGGACGTTTCCCCTGGTTGCAATACAAAGAGCTGCATTTAGAGTATCCATCAATGCTTTCTTTGGTGTGCAGTCAATCTCTCTATAAGCTATTTCTGCTTCACAAATTCTTTTGTAGGTTTTCAATACGCAGTCAAAATCAGAAAATCCATCAATTAGCGTACAGATATCAAAGAATTGCTTCATTATCTCCAAGTTTTTCTTTCCAAATCCAATACCAGTTGTATGAGGCGCAAATGCTGTCAATTTGTCGCCAAGAACACAGTCTATTGTAGGTAATGAAACAACAAAATTTTCGCCTTCCGTCATAAGAAGGTCATTCTTTATCTCCCTTTGTGTAAGACTTTGGTAATGATTTTCTTCAAAAAGAACATCCAACAAGACATACAATGATTCAGGGGCACTTACATGGGAATCATAGATAAACTTGAAATGCCTTTTTTCAATATTCCCCTTCTTCTCTCTAATCTGCTCTCTGCCATCCTTGAATGGGAAGATTGCCTTAGCCTTTTTTATAAATGATTCAATATCTGTTCCAGGTTTAACTATGATATCAATATCTGTAGATAACCTCATAGGCTTAGGAAGCAGAAGCATCAGACTTGTACCACCTTTGAAAATAAAAGGAAGTCCAACTTTGACAAGAGCCTCTAGAAGCCCGAATGCAAAAATCGTACGTTCGATAAGCAATGGATCACGATGATTCTTTTCTTGTAGCTTTCTAACATGATCTTCACTGAAGTTATCTCTTGTAATCATATCTTACTTCCCTATTTCAACATCACTATATTCTTCAATACATTTTCTAAATTTCATTCCAGCACCTTTTCTATTTGCATATCGCTGCATCGTGCTGGTATCGAGAAGGAATTTGCTAAAAGATTGTTCAAATATGGCTTCATATTCACTTTCAGAAACAATATTGGTAAGAAGTTTATCTACTGCAATATCTACCAATATCTTTTCAAGCCTGCTCTTCCATGGAGCATCCAATCCCTTTGGAGATTCAGACGGTAGACGCATAATTACAATTTGGTCATCGACAAGATACCTAAAATATTCATTTACCTTTGGCTTTAGCATAATCTGACCTGGATATTCATTTTTCAGTGAATCAAAAACATAATCCATAGCATCATTTTCTACAGATACAAAAATCGAGTTATGAGCATAAAGATGATTAACAAAAGTATTTAGCTGAGCCAGCTCAAAAATCTGAAAATCAACTAATGGATATTCACTCTGGATTTTCTGTACCAAACGTTCAGTGGCATCAGAATAGTTGTATTTGTAGAAGCCCTTTCCTTTTGGATATGTATAGTAATCTCTTCCTACATGCAAAATATTCTTTGCTGCAACTTCACTCCTTAGTGCATAATCAATGGCATCAGGCGTTTTATCACCGTATGTCTCAATATAGGCTTCATAGTAATCTCTTCTGGTAAATTTATCCATTGTGGCAAGCATATTAAACATTCCATATCCATCCTTTGACTACGATTACGGCAGAAAAAGTAAATTACTGCCACTCATGTGATAACATTATATCATATAATTCTTATCTGCCAACCTATTATTGGCAGTATTTTTTATTTACTGCCGATAATGTGTAAAAAAGACATTTATGATAGGAATTATCACTGATTGCTCCTAGAGAAATTCTCTTTTACTATTTCTGTTTTCCCAAATAGAAATTATCTTTCAATTCAGGACATAAAAACAGCCAGGAAAACTCCTGACTGCCTCAAGCTATACTATCTCAAAGAATGTATCTGGCCTATCTTTGTTGAAGATCTCATTGCACGTCATTATCGTTACTAGATTTTCCTTATCAGACAGATTGATGATATTATGTGTCCATCCTGGAATCATATACACGGCTTCGATCTTGTCCCCGCTGACTTCGAACTCCACAAACTCACCTGTGTTGATGTTTCTTTCCTGGATCAAGCCATGGCCAGAGACAACGATGAACTGCTCCCACTTGGAATTATGCCAATGGTTACATTTAGTAATTCCAGGCTTAGAAATATTCACAGAAACCTGTCCGCAATCAAGAGTATGGATGAATTCTGTGAAGCTTCCCCTATCATCCTTGTTCATCTTGAGTTCGTACTTGAACTTCTCCTTGGGAAGGTATGAAAGATAGAGGCTGAAAAGCTTCTTTCTAAAGGAGCCATCTGGCATCTTAGGCATCATGAGAGATACGGGTTGCTCTTTGAATTCCTGAAGAAGATCTACAATCTCACCAAGTGTTACCTTATGAGTTACAGGAACACAGCAATATCTTCCATCCTCTTTCAATACAGTTTCAGTTCCATCGAATTCACAGTGGCACTCCTTGCCTTCAAGAAGATCGAACATTCCTTCGACAAGATCATCGATATACAATAGTTCAAGCACTGTACTTCTATCATTCACAGTAAATTCTTCATCATTTGCAACAGCATGGCAGAATGTTGAGACAGCACTGTTATATTTAGGTCTCGAGTGCCCCATCAGATTGGGAAAACGATATACAGCAACCTTTATGCCATTATCTAATCCATATTTAAAGAAGAGTTCCTCACCGGCTAGCTTGCTTTTCCCATATTCACTTTTTCTAAACCTTCCACTCAGCGTAGCCTGAATGGAACTTGATAGCATGATCGGAGCTTTGCTTTCATACTTTTTCAACGAAGATAAAAGTGTTGAAGCAAAGCCGAAGTTTCCCTTCATGAAATCTTCTGGATCTGTTGGTCTATTGACTCCAGCAAGGTTGAAGACGAAGTCACATTTTGAGCAGAACTCATCAAGGCGTTCTTCATCCCCCAGATCATATTCATATATCTCATCTATCTTTATGTTCGGCCTCGTTCGGTTCTTGCCTTCCTGGATGTTTCTCAGGTTATTGACAAGGGCACAACCGACCATCCCCTTCGCACCAGTTACGAGAATATTCATTATTGATCCTTCCTCCAGACCATTCTGTTTACGATGTTGGTATAGGACTGAATGATCCTGATAACCTTCATTGATACACAGGTATCTGTGTAATCAGGGCAAGGTTTTCCAAAGACGCCATTTTTTTTCATCTCAATTGCCATCTCTGTTGCCTGAAGAAGTTCTCTGGTAGTAATTCCTGCAATGATGAAGTCTCCGGCTTCAATTGCTTCAGGTCTTTCTGTTGAAGTTCTGATGCAGACAGCTGCAATCGGGCTAGAGATAGAAAGATAGAAACTTGACTCCTCAGGCAGCGTGCCACTGTCTGAAACGATTGCAAGAGCATTCATCTGAAGGTTATTGTAGTCGTTGAAGCCAAGTGGTTCGTTGACCCTTACTCTTGGATCTAGTTTGAAGCCACGCTCTTCTAGCTTCTTCTTGCTCCTTGGATGGCAGGAATAGAGGATTGGCATATCATACTTTTCCGCCAATGCATTTATTGCATTGAAGAGATTGTTGAAATTCTTCTCACTATCCAAATTCTCTTCTCTGTGAGCTGAAAGCAGGATGTACTTGTCCTTTTCAAGGCCAAGTCGCTTAAGCACATCACTCTTCTTTATCTTCTCAAGGTTCATTGAAAGGACTTCAGCCATAGGAGAGCCAGTAACATAGGTTCTCTCCTTTGGCATTCCACATTCGATGAGATAGCGGCGAGCTGCCTCAGAATATGGAAGATTAACATCTGAGATGATGTCTACGATTCTTCTGTTTGTCTCTTCAGGCAGGCACTCGTCCTTGCAGCGGTTTCCAGCTTCCATGTGAAATAATGGAATGTGAAGACGCTT
Organism: Spirochaetales bacterium; assembly: GCA_017478205.1. GTDB lineage: Bacteria > Spirochaetota > Spirochaetia > Sphaerochaetales > Sphaerochaetaceae > Bullifex. The sequence continues at coordinate 9,905 of JAFVDZ010000077.1, forward strand.
TGCATTGATCGCAGAAAGGCAGGAGTTGGTATCTCCAAGAACAAGCACAGCTTCAGGCTTGAGAAGGACCATCAAATCGAAGGTCTCCTTGATGATATTTGCACATGTCTCACCGAGATTCTTTCCAGCTACATGCAAAAGTACATCAGGGCCACCTAAATCAAAGTCTTCCCAGAATATTGTAGATAGATTTCTATCGTAGTTCTGGTTTGTGTAGCAGATACAGGTATCAAGATATTCTCTTGATCTCTTCATTACTGCAGCAAGACGGATGATCTCAGGTCTTGTCCCGCAGATAATAAGGAGCTTTGTTTTTCCATTCTCTTTCCAGTTGAACATCACCTACTCTCCTTCTGAAGTTGCTCTTGGATATAAGAAAGTTTCATCATGGTTTCGATGATCTCCTTCTTGTTGAGTCTCTTTGTGTTATTCGAATTGAACTCGTCTATCGTTACCGCTTTCTTGTTACCATCGGTGAAGTACTTATCATAGTTGAGGCCACGATTATCTGCAGGAACACGATAGAAATTTCCTAGGTCCTCTGCTTTGGAGCACTCCTCCTTGGTCAATAGAGTTTCATACATCTTCTCGCCATGTCGGATACCGATTACCTTGATATCCTCTTTCTTTCCTCCGAACATCTCACACACAGCCTCTGCCTGCATTCCTATTGTGCAAGCAGGTGCCTTCTGTACAAGGATATCACCATTCTCTCCATGTTTGAATGCAAAGAGAACAAGGTCTACAGCTTCTTCTAGGCTCATGATGAAACGGGTCATCGAAGGCTCTGTCAATGTGATAGGAAGGCCCTGCTTGATCTGGTCGATCCAAAGTGGAATTACAGAACCTCTTGAGCACATGACGTTTCCATATCTTGTGCAGCAGATTCTTGTGCTTCCCGAACTCCTTGACTTGGCAACAGCAACCTTTTCTTCGATTGCCTTTGTAATTCCCATCGCATTGATTGGATATGCTGCCTTATCGGTTGATAGGCAGATTACACACTTTACGCCCTCTTCGATTGCAGCAGTGAGGATATTGTCTGTACCTATTACATTTGTCTTTACAGCTTCCATAGGGAAGAATTCACAGGATGGAACCTGCTTTAGAGCAGCAGCATGGAAGATGTAATCAACACCATGCATAACAGAGCGACATGATTCTAAACTTCTTACATCCCCGATATAGAACTTGATCTTCTGGAAGTATTCAGGAAATTTTGCCTGATACTCATGGCGCATATCATCCTGCTTCTTCTCGTCACGAGAAAAGATTCTTATCTCTCCGATATCAGTTTCAAGAAATCTATTGAGTACAGCATTGCCAAAAGAGCCTGTACCGCCTGTAATAAGCAGTACCTTCCCTTTCAATATATTGGTATCGTTGTCAGCATACTCATCCAGGATTTCCTTTATCCTCTGAAGTCTCAGCTGGTCTGCTGCATCTTCATCATTTTCATAGCTGATGAACGAACGCAGAGAGGTCTTCGTAAGATCTGCTGCTTCTTTTTGTGTCAAATTGCATGTTTTTCTCAATTCCTTTAGCGTCATAACGAACAAATTCCTTCCATTTCTTTAAATCTACAGACAAACTTGTCACAAACATGCAAACTTTGCAAGTATTTTATGAAAATAATCGTTTATTCAATATATTTATAATATATAAAAGTGAATATTTTGCATTTAATTTCATACCTTCTTCAGTTCTCTTGCAATGCCTTAGACACCTCAATACAAATTATTTTGTATCTGAAATTTTTGCGGAATCCGCATTTTTTTCACGTTAGATGCAATCCAAGTCAGTCGATGTCGCCAACTTCCACCACTCGATGTACTCATGGCTCTTTTCATTGACACAGCTGATAGTCCATTGGGTATTAGTGTGCCAAACTCTCAAAATATTCAGTTTCAAAGAAAATTTTTACTAACTTTTTTTAGCAGCACAAGGATGTTATTATTGAGTGTAGCGTTCATTCCTATCTTTTTTCGGGATTCTCCCCTTCTTTCCACAGTATCCAGATAGTCTTTACTATCATGATTTAATGGACTTTCACTTCATAAATAACATATTTCCACACTAACTTAATAAGAATATTCAATCTTTTATTTACAGCTAAAGCATATGACATACTTCGAGCTTAATACATTCACATCAATACTTGCCCAAATTATTTGTACAAGTTATTTTTTCAACTCACGCTGTGTTGCTATTATCCTCCGTTCTAATTCCTCCTGAGGAAGTCTTCTTTCTGGATGTTTTTTCAAATTCTCAAGGCAATATAAATAGTCATCGTTATTAATCTTTCCTGATTCATGTAGCATGTCTAATACTCGAATAGTACCAAAAACCTCTACCCCTTCTTTAATAGCTGCTTTTCTGAGTGCAGCATCCCCAGTCAGCAAGCATATTTTCCTTACCTTTGCTATTGCAAGTGCAATCCTGTCATAGCCAGATAACTTAACATAGTTCTCAGCTAGATCTTCTGCATAAAAGAACTCTTCTTCTGTTATTTCAACACCTTCTAGACCTAAAGAAACAAGTCTAGAGAGCAGATCGGGAGGCGATACTACCTCCTCTCGTAGAGCTTCTTTGTAGATTATGTATCTAAACGGCAATCTAAAAGGAATATCAAGTCGGAGAATTGAATAAAAATCAAACCAGATATTTGTATCGCTACTTATAAAATCCAAGAGTTACACCTCCAGGCTACCACAGAATTCTTTTATCTCTGACACAGGGACTTGTAGCAATTCAGCCCCACGTTGCATATTCACCCCCTCTTCGTTTACTGCTCTGAAGACAAGCTTTTTAAAAAGCTGAGGATCTTTATAGCTCTTAGCATGTATAGGCTCAATTTGCTTGAAATTTACTTTGTTTGCCCAAATATAGAATGCTCTTTCCAAAGATATGGATACTATTCCTACCTGTGCTGCCCTTTTTACGAGAAG
>JAFVDZ010000078.1 GCA_017478205.1 Spirochaetales bacterium
AAAGTCTGCCTTGGACAGATAGCGTCTAAAGCGAAGAGCATACTCAGCTGAGGATATTGAAAGTGATGGACTTTCAATATCGTCGCTTGTAAAGCTACTAACACGGGCATTTTCACCTCCACCTAAAGCTACGCTACTAGGAAAAAGAACATTCCTGATCGGATTGCCATCCTCTAAAGGCATAGCTGTACGGGTAAAGAATGGGATGTAGTAAAGATCTACAATTGAATCTCCCGCGCTGTAAGAAAGCTTCAGTGCGTCGATTCCGAGTCTCTTGTCTGATAGTTCATCTCCTGCTAGCTTTGTCATATCCTCAGGACAGAGGATATTGGTAACAGTCAAAGAATCGGCAGTTCCAAACGAGACTAGCTGACGGCCAAAGCGCAAAGAGAATTTATCCTGATAGTAATCAAGATAGAGTTCCTTGATACCAAGATATGCACGCTTGAAGTCAGAGAAGAAGTATGAGTTATCTCTACTTGCATCCTTTACTCCATCTAAAGTGAGAGTCGAGGATGAAATCAGAGAAAGGTTCTCTTTATAAAACGAGAGATCGAAATCAAAGGCCAATGAACCCGAATTGGCCTTGAAGGCTCTATCTGTATATGGTAGTCCCAAAGAGAACTCAGATGTGATAGAGCCCGAAAATTGCACTTCAGAGTGAAGAGAAAAAGCCAAAAGCAAAATTATGGAAATTGCCAGCAATTTCTTCATCTAATAAGTCCCCTTTCAAGAGATGAGACTGTGAAGAGACTGTCGTCTATATCACTGTCGTTTATCTTGATGTCAGAAAGCTCGAAGAGTGAATATGTACCACTCTGTACATTCTCCATCTTCATTTTTGTTGTGATCAGATAACCTTCAATTTCCCTGATACCATCACAGGAAAGGATTCTATGAAGAGAGCCCTGCCTGTCATAGTATTCACACTTTCTGAGTGTGTAATCACTCTTTGAAATATAGGCAATCCTTTCAGGATCCTTTTCTGTCCTTTCACGGCTTTCGCACTTGATCTTATAGCAATCTGTGCCATCGATGATCTCAGAGCCAAGCAATGTATAATCATCCTTGGAAAGACTTCTCTCGTTCATATCTCCATATGTGAAGTCTGTGCCCATGAAGCTATTGTCACTATCGCTGCCACTTCCCGCAATTCTTCTTGTCTTCTTCATTGCAGGCATGTAAAGCCAGCTATCGCTATCCTTCTTGCTGCCATCAGAATCCTCAGCGTAGTCGAACATTAGATAACCAACACCAGAAACATCCTTAGGAGATGTAAAGACTATTACCTTCTTTTCTACATCACCATAGTCCTTGGACCTCATGATGACGCTTCTCACTCTATCCTTCCCCTTCTTGCTGTGAATTGTGAGTTTTGCACTCTCACTTACAGTCTCAGGCTCAGGTAGTTCACGCGCCTTCTTCATGATGTCATATCCAGAGTCAGCAGCAAAAATAGAAGCTGACAGAATAAAGATCAATGCTATCAAAGATAATCTTTTCATTTTGTTTTCCCCTTTCCAAATGGCTTGGTTACAAGTAGTAGAACCGGAGTAAGTGTATAGTCTGCAATCAACGCACCAGTAAGACCGATGATCGATAGATAACCAATCCTTGACATGCCTGCCATTTCACTGGAGGCCATGACGACGAAGAGTGCACATAAGATCAATGTGGTCATAATCATTGTCTTACCTATCTCTCGGAAAGATGTTATGATGGCATCATCATAGCTTAGTCCAACTTCCTCGTGATACTTTATGTGGTTCGTGAAGTGGATAGTATCATCTACAGATATACCCAGGATCATAGGCATTATCAGTGCAGTAATCAGGTCAAGAGAGAGATTGAAGTAGCCCATAATGCCACCGATCAGAACAATTGGTGCAATATTCGGAATCATCGCAATCAATGCAGTCTTCATCGATGAGAATGCAAAATAGAGCATCAAGAGAATTACAATCATCGAAACACCGATAGATTTCAAAGAACCTCTGACGAGCTTTCCATTCATGACCGCGAACTGCATGACCTTGCCTACAACTCCCTTGTTTGTTGCATCAGGGAATAGCTCATCGAGCCATGCTTCGACACTTTGCATATTCTGCTCACACTGTTTTGCTCGATAGTCATTGAGTTCAACATGAAGGTATGCAGTTCTGAAATCTTCACTGATATAGTCGTAGAGTTCACGTCCTCCAGATATTTCGTAGAGGAACATTATCTGGGTTACCAGATCTTGATCATCTGGAATGGTGTAATATGATGCATCATCCCCATTGAGTGTCCTGTTCATCTCCTTGACAATCTTGGTAACAGAGGAAACTCGTGGTTTTCCGTTCGAGATTTTGGTCATACTCAAAGTACCAATTCGATCTGTGAGCTCATCCATGTTCTTCAATACTTCTGGCCTCTTTAATGCATCCTCCTCGGAGTATTCGATGAGAATATCATATGAGTACTGGCTTCCAAGCTGAGAATCTGTAATCTCAAGAAGTCTCTTTACATATGGAATTTTATCTCCCATCATATCCTTGAAGTTCATGTTGACTTCAACAAGAAGGATTCCTGGAATCATCAGGAGAGCTATCAGAATACCTATAATCAGGACAAGTTTCTTATGAACCAATATTGCGTGCCCAAATCTTTCGGTAGCAAGGTCCATTTTAGTTGCACCTTTTACTTCAAGATCCTCAGGTCTCACTTCCCTATCCTTTCCATAACTTAAAAGGATTGGAAGAAGGATCATAACATATACATAGACAGCAAATACAGCGACAGCTGTGACTGCACCGACCCATCTCATAGGTCTAATTCCACCAGCGAGGAAAGAAAGCATTCCGCCCACTGTCGTAATTACAGTAAACAAAAGAGACCAGCCAGTATCTTTTACTGCACTCACAACTGACTCCATTCTCTTTCCACTTCTCCTGAAGTGCATGCGGAAGCTATTTACGTAGTGCACCGTATATCCGACAGCCAGGGCCATGGAAATCAGGACGACGACAGCCAACATGACAGAGCTGGCAGCTATGCCCATCCAGCCTGTTATTCCAAGCACTGATGTAAGAGCGCATACTGTTGCAAGTGCAGGTACTATTATGCCTCTGAGAGAACGTATGAAGATGATAAGGCAGAGGACCATGACAATAAAGCCCGTGGCAATTCTCGTCGTGCTCTGATGTATCGACGCTTCTCTCTCCTCATACTCTGTATAGGATAAACCGGCAGGTAGCAATTCATATTCATCGCTCTTGAATTCATCGGAGTTTATGATTGCCATTGCAGGAGGTGTTATCTTCATCATTGCTTTATCAAGAGTCTCTGAGTACTGCTCGAGCTTGACAACCAGCCAGGTTTCAGTTGCATCAGCACTGACTAGAGAATTTACTAGCGACTCCCTTGAAAGAATGAAATTCTTCTTCTCTTCAAGCTCTGACAAGTCTGTAGGAATGCCATCCTCGAATGGGTTGATCACTTCAAACCCATCCTCTGTCCCTATTGGCACAGAAAGCTCCATGAGAGAGGTGATGCTATCGGCATAGGGCACTTCCATCAGAAGTCTATCTCCCAAACGGTCAATGACATCCAATATCTTAGGATCGAAGACATCCTTTGCCTTTATAAGTACAACTATGGAATCTTCACTTCCAAAAATCTCTTCAAAGTGATCCTGGTTCTGTTTGACCCTCTCCCAGTCATCGAACCAAGTATCCTCATCATAATTTACTTCAAAATGTACGAGCCCTGCAGTACTTATGATAGTAAAAATAATCAGGAGGGCAACAAAGGCAACTCTATGCTTAAGCTGGAACAAAGCAAAACGTTCAAAAAACTTATTAAAAGAAGCTATACTCATATACTCCATCCTTAAAAG
>JAFVDZ010000079.1 GCA_017478205.1 Spirochaetales bacterium
AAGAAAAGCGAAAGCCATCAATAACCTTACGTTGATGGATGACAAGTTCTTTCGCTTCTTCTTCAAGGACAATCCCGAAGCCCTTGAAGATGTGATCTCGGCCTGCCTCGGAGAGGAAGGATTGAAAGTCGAGAGGATGAACACCCAGGATGACATCGTGAATCTCTATGGGCATTCTATCATATTTGACGCCAAGGTCATCACGAAGGATGGGAGGCACATCGATGTGGAAGTGCAGAATGGACATTTCGATGAAAGGTTGAAATGTAGGATGCAATACTATCGATCGGCCCTAGAATTCAATTCCCTTGAAAGGAATGTGGATTATGAGAACATGAAGGATACATATGTAATCTTCATCCTGGACAATGACCCGTTAGAGATGGGAGCCGAGAAGTATAGTACCGAGGATGTTGTTGTCTTTCAGCCATATAATCAGTCAATCAAGGCAAAGTCGCATATTGTATTGATAAACGGCAAAACAAATAGTGACAGTGCCATAGGCAAGCTTGTGAAGGATTTCAGGTGCAAGGATTCTGAGAATATGCAATATAATAGTCTCAGAGAGAGGATGAAGAATATAAGGAAACCGGAGGTAATAGAAACAATGCAGAGTGAATTGGATAAAATCTACGAAGAGGAGTATGAAGAGAGACTCGAGAAAAGATTTGCGATGGGTCGTGAGGAAGGAATTGCGACGGGTCGTGAGGAGGAAAAGTCAGCAATAGTTCAGAAGATGAAAAACGTGGGGATACCAATTGACTTGATATCTAGATGTACAGGACTCTCATCAGGAGAAATCCAGGCTATTTGACAATGAGTCTACTTGTCTAGAATGATGGGCTGCAATGATAGTTGATTTAAGGTTGACTAGATTGCAGCCTTTTTCTATTTCATCTCGAAATAAGATTTTCAAAATGCTTCTGGATATCACTATAATAGTCTCAGAGAGAGGATGGAGAATATAGAGAAAACAGAGGAAAGAAATAATGCAGAGTGAATTGGATAAAATATACGAAGAGGAGTTTGAAGAGAGATTCAAGAACGGAATTGCGAAAGCCCATGAGGAAGGATTTGCGATAGGCTACAAGGAAGGATTTGCGATAGGTTTAACCGAAGCTAATATAAGAATAGCAAAGAATTTGAAAAGCATGGGTTTTACAATTGAGCTGATAGCTAAATATACAGGACTCTCATCAGGCGAAATTCAGGCTATTTGATAGTTTCACTGTTAGAAACCTAAAGCCTCCCGTCTTTTTGAATTGACCCCAATTCATTTTGGTAGGGAGGCTTTACTGTCTAGTGACGTCTTTTATACTTCTATCTCATCATAGAGCTTCTGGAGATGTTCGCGGCACCACTGTGCATTCTCTGGGGTAGTGTTTTCAAGAGTTGCATATACAAATGGCTTTTCCTTCTTTGCGAACTTGAGGATCTGAGTATAATCCATCTCGCCAGTACCGGCACCGACACTCTTAAGTCCATAGCCCTCGTCAACACGGACAAAGTCCTTGAAGTGGATCATGGCAATATCATCACCAAGTAGCTCGATTGCCTTAGCAAAGAGCTCTTCACGATGGTCTACATTGTCAAGATCGAGCATGTTTACTGGGTCAAATAGTACTTTGAGGTTGTTTGAACCAATTTCATCGAGGGCCTGTCTACATCTTTCTGGTCCCCAGATGATATGGCGTGCAACTGGCTCGATAGCAAGAGTTACACCATACTGCTCTGCACAGCGGACAACTGGCTTGAGGTTGGTGATGAAAGTCTTGAATGCTTCATCACTTCTGCACTCAGGACATGACTTGTACTCTGCATTTGGCGCACCTGTTTCGGTTCCTACCATGCCACAGCCGAGCAGAGATGCAAAGCGAATATGAGCATAATACTTTTCCTGACTTGCCTTGATGACAGCTGGATCTGGGTGAGCGAGGTTGAGATAGCAGCCGAGGACTGCGATGTCCAGCTCATTTCTCTCGAACATGTGCCTGAGATAGTTCGCATATCCAGGTGTGAGAGCTGAAGCGGTACAAGGGTACTCCTTCATTGCCTTGCTAAGTGCAAGATGTGTACAAGTGAATCCCTTCTTCTTTACAATGGGAAGAAGCTCTTCCATTGGAAGCTTTTCTGCGTCATGCAGTCTCAGTCCTAACTGAATCATATTTCTCTCCTATCTTTTTTATTTATGCCAAAATAGCGCCATCTTCTAACAATATCTCTTTATCGACACCATCGATGACGACGTTTTCAAGTTCGATATTCTCTGCATAGCGAATTCTGAAGCCCCTTCCTTCTGGAGTTGGAAGACCTCGATACATATCAGACTCATCGACATCGACATCTGTGTCCTTGTTGACAGAGAAGTGACAATTCTTGATCTTCAAATTCTTGACTGGGCTCTCAGGAAGTCCAACTATCATGGAAGCGGAGGCCTTCAGGCCCTCTGCTGTACAGTTTGATATCTCAACATTGCTAAGTCCTGGAGTTTCATCTGAAACAGGCATCTTGTCGAGGCTGAAAAGCCACTTTGTTGACTCTTCATCATCAGCTCCACAGCGGTAGTACATGTTGACAGCTATTGCTGTAAGACAATCATACATTTCAAGGTTGCGGAAAGTAATATCGTGGATCTGTCCACCTCGACCACGTCTCGATTTGATTCTGATTCCTCTATCAGTTCCGTCGAAAGCACAATCTTCAGCAACAATGTGGTCGATACCTGCAGCAGTTTCAGAGCCGATGACAACGCCACCATGTGCTCTGGTAACATAGCATCTTCTGATTATTACATTGCTAGTTGGACGCGCATCCCTGATTCCAGTGATACCACTACCACTCTTTAAGGCAATTCCATCATCACCTACATCGACATGACAGCCGTCAACGATGACATCTACAGAAGATTCGATATCGATACCATCAGTATTTGGTGAGTCGTATGGATTCTCGATTCTGAGGTTATATAGCTTGATGTTGCTAGAGAAGACTGGATGTATTGTCCAGAATGGGCTATTTATAACAGCAAGGCCATCGATAGTTACATTCTTTGAATTGTGGATCTGTACAAGAGGTGGTCTCAAGAACTGTGAAAGACGGCCACCGCCGCCCTCTGCCTGTGTCTTGTAATCTGGATTGAGAGAAGCAAACTTCTTTTCAAGTGGAGTTACTGCTTCAAACTGCTTGTGTTTCTTTGCTATAGCTGTCTTCCACCATTCAGAGCCGTTACCATCTAATGTTCCATCTCCATCTATGGTGACATTTTCAGCGTTGTGGATATAGAGAAGAGGATGCATACAGTAGCACTGTACACCTTCCCACCTTGTATACACAGGCTCGTAGAGCTCAGGGTCATCTATAAACTTGATGACTGCACCCTTTTCAAGTGTCAGGTGTGTATCACTCCTCACTTCAAGAGGACCTGTAAGGTATACACCCTCCTTGAGTATTATTCTTCCACCCTTTTCAAAGAGTGATGCAAGAGCCTTGGTGTTATCAGTAACACCATCGCCAACAAGATGTAATTCATTCATGATGTATTTCTCCCATATTAAGTTTTTCTATTTTAGACCTGAAATTTGATAGAGACAATAATTTCAGAGCAGATATGGCTGCTCGAAGCTAACAGGCCTTCTGTTGTCTCTCAACGTCTTTTCAAGGTATGGAATATTTAGTTCCAGGTCGAAGACAAGCTTCTGAAGTAGCTGCTCTGAGATTATATTCTGCTCAGCATAGAGGTACATGAGAGCCTTTTCTGCTACAAGACCTGGTCGAAGTGAATCAAGGTAAATCTCTCCATTTTCCTTGTCAGCATAACTTTTCATCAAGTTTTCATAGAGAATTGATGATTTGATATCTCCTCTGAGAGCTTCCATTTCCCTCAAAAGTCCTTCCGTCTCACCTCTTACAGCTGCTTCTCCAAGAGGTTTCAGAGTAAAGAATGTATATTCCTTTCCTGGAAGCAGATGATGCTTGTCACAGCGTGCATCGTAGTTTGCATCGAATGCGCCATCCTTTACCTTGTCACCTCCTACGACTATCAAAGGGTCGAAGAAGAGTGCGGGACACTCTCTTCCTTCGACTGTATAGTAGCGGTAAGTGTAGAAGGCTGGATCTATACATTCTCTGTTCTCGCAATATGCAGTTAGAGGAAGCACATCTGTCGCGATATCGAGAATGAGCCTTGCTGTATTGTTGAAGAACTCTCTTCTGAAGTTGAGTACAAGAGTTGGGAATATGAACATTATCCCCTTCTCAAGGGATGCGTTCCTGACAACATAGGCAAGGCGCTCATCGAAGAAGGATGCTTCATCGATGATATATGTGCCAACTGTCGGGTTATCCCTTATGACCTCCTCAAGGCCGAAAGAATCACGGATGAAGGCAATGTTATCACCGCACCTGATATATCCAGAGCGAAAAGCAAATGCATCATCTGGGTAATCCTTGAACCTTGCCTTATCGAGCTCTGAGCGGATAAAGAAGACATTTCTTCTATCTGCATTCCCTGTACAGGTAAGATCCTTTACAAAGTCACCCTTCTTCTTTGCAACCTCTGTATCCCTCCAGATTCTTGCACTCCACTCAGTCTTTCCTGAGCCCATTGGACCGATCAGGAGGACTCGCCTTCCTGGTGTCTTGAAATCGAAATGGGTAAAAGTGTCGTGAACACTTAGGGTTGGAAAACCTAAGGATTTGAGAAAATCCTCTCCCGAATGATCTGTTTCTATATGTGGCATTCTTTAGCCCTTTACGATAGCGATACCTGATGAACAGCCAAGGCGACTTGCACCAGCCTTGATCATCTCAAGTGCAGTCTCTCTATCCCTGATTCCACCCGAGGCCTTTACGCCCATGCCAGGACCCACTGTCTTTCTCATCAGAGCAACATCTTCCTTCTTGGCGCCCCACTTGGAAAAGCCTGTACTTGTCTTCACGTAGTCAGCTCCAGCTTTCTTTGATAGCTCGCAAGCCTTTACCTTCTCTTCGTCTGTCAGCAGACAGGTTTCGATGATGACCTTCAATAGTTTTCCAAGACACGCTCTCTTTACTTCTCTGATATCCTTTTCGACCTCGTCGTATCTCTTGTCCTTCAAGGCTCCGATATTTATTACCATATCGACTTCTGTTGCGCCTTCTACTACAGCAAGAGATGCTTCATAGGCCTTTGCTTTTGTGCTCATTGCCCCGAGAGGAAAGCCTACAACGGTACAGACGTTGACATCACTGTCCTTCAAAATCCTTGAAGCAAGAGCTACATGACAAGAATTTACACAGACAGAAGCGAACTTATACTCCTTAGCTTCCTTACATAACTTAACGATCATATCCTCTGTCGCATCGGCTGCAAGCAATGTGTGGTCGATATATCTTGCAAGTGTTTCCATTTTTACCTCCTAGGGTGTCGATTATTTAAACTATAACAAAGTTTGCCTTGAAATTGGAATGTTTTGATTGCTAACCTCTCTATATGAGCATTCTTACCTTTATCAACAACTATATGTATATGATTCTCATCCTGATCCTCTATATCAACATCAAGCAGAGAAAGATTAGATCTTCAGGTAAAAAGAGAAAAGCTGTAATCTTCCTGACCCTCATTCTCATGGTCTTCCAGATTCTTACAACCAATATAATTACTATTGGCCTTTCTCCTCTTTTTGGCCTTGCGGCCTTTGCCCTATGCTTCGGCATTGGCTTTATCTTCAGAAAGCATGTTTGGCCATTTACTTTCCATTGCAAGAGTTGTGGCAAGACCCTTCGCTTTGAATACATTATCGGCCATGACGACTGCCTTTGTGCAGAGTGCCACTTGAAGGAGCATCCTGAAGAGATAGTAAAGGTAGAAGAAGAGAAGAAAACAGAGACCGAGGAAAAGGAGACAATTAAAGAAAACTCCTTCAGCGAAGCTAGGACTGTTGATGAAATCGATTGGGAGCTCTGGGAACCAACTGATCGCTGTGTAATTACATATGTAGAGGTTGATGGAAAACTCCTGTTCATTGAAAAGAAGCGAGGACTCGGAAATGGCTATTTCAATGCCCCTGGTGGACATATTGAAGAGGATGAAACAGCTGTCCAGGCAGCTATCAGAGAGACAAAGGAAGAGACTGGTCTTGATATAGAAAATCCTCGTTTCAGAGGAATTCTTCGTTTCCATTTCCTTGATGGCATGAGAGAGATTGGCTATGTCTTCTTTGCAGACAACGCCAAGGGAGAAATGAAAGAGTGTGATGAAGCAAGGCCATTCTGGCAGGATAAGGACACTCTTCCTTATGAAAACATGTGGGAGGATGACAGGCTCTGGCTTCCAGGTGCCCTGGAAGGAAAGAGGTTTGAAGCCAACTTCGTCTTTGATGGGAAAAAGATGATAGACAGTAAAGTTATCTGGCTTGAAGAGGATGAAGAGTGAGTTCTCTTGGTTTTGGAACGCTGCAAGCTGGGGATAGGAGCTTCTTTACTGATACAGATCCCAGCGAGTACAGGAAGATACTCAAGAGAGCCCTTTCGATGGGCTTCAAGCACTTCGATACTGCATACTCCTATAGGGAAGCTGAAACACTACTTGGTGCTGCGATAAAGGATTCGGGAATCGATAGAGAAGAGATCACGATAACTGATAAGATCATGTCAGTTCCAACACTTGAAAGGAAGGCTGAAGCCTCCCTCAAAAGGCTCAAGTGTGATTATATCGATTACCTTCTCCTCCATTGGCCTACAGGGAATGAAAAGCTTATCTACGACTCTTTAAAAACATTGGAAAAATTACAAGAACGAGGTCTTATTGAGCACTTTGGTATCAGTAATTTCACAGTTGATATGACCAGTAGGCTATCATCTGACTTTGATATAGCAGCTATCGAGAGACCTGTTTCCCTACTCTGGACTAAAGATCTGTTTACCACAATCGAACTTGCAAAGAAAAAGAATATAATGGTATTTGGATACTCTCCCCTTGGGATGGGTATCTTGCTTGGAAAGAAAGATTTTTCCGATGACAGGAAGAATCTTCCCTGTCTTGCAAGGCCTGAGCTTGATGACCTTATAAAGGAAATTGAAAGACTTTCACTTGTCAAGAAAACAAGCAAGGCAAACATATGTCTTTCTTGGGCCCTTTCAACAGGTGCAGATTTAATCTTCATTGGAGCAAGCAAGGTGGAACAGCTTGATAATCTTCTAGATCCTATCAAGCTATCTGATTCAGAAAAGCTTTCTCTTGAAATGAAAGCTGATGCACTTTCATCATCTCTTGTTTATGATAATCTCTATGGACACAACTGGAAGGAGATGTGATGGAAAGACTACTTGAAAGAGCTCAGGCTGAAATAGTTGTAAAGAAGAGTCGCTTCATTTCGATTGCTATTCCTTGCACCTCCCTTGAAGATATCAAACCGATAGTCAAGAGCATCTGGGACATGCACCCCAATGCAACTCATGTTGTCCATGCTGCAGTGATTGGCAAGAAAGGTGATCTCTGGTCCATGTCTGATGACAGGGAACCAAAGAACACTGCAGGCCGCCCTGCTCTAGAAGTTCTGAAGGGTTCTGGTGTTACCGACATCCTTGTCTGTATAATTCGCTACTTTGGAGGTACGCTACTTGGAACTGGAGGCCTTGTCAAAGCCTACGGAGATAGTGTCAAGGAAGTACTTCCTCTATTGAAGACTGAACCACTAATTGAGCGCTGTTCTTTTTCGATGCTCCTTGGCTATGAATTCTATGATGGGATAAAGAAGCTGCTTATTAAGGTTTCTGCTACAGGACTTGAAGAGGAGTTTGCTTCAGGAATTACGATCAAGGGGCTTATACCCCTCACAGAGAAAGATAATCTGAAAGAGGGTTTTCAAGCTCTGACTATGGGAAGAGCTACCCTGTCTCTCAGCTAATATATATAATAGGTATAGAAACATGATTGACCAGTTTTCAAGAACAACTCTAGTGCTTGGGCAAAAGGCAGTTGAAAAACTCAGAGCCTCTCACGTCGCTGTATTCGGAATCGGAGGGGTTGGAGGTCATGCTGTCGAAGCTCTTGTGAGATCTGGAGTTGGGAAGATAGATATTGTTGACAATGACAAAGTAAGCCTGACTAATATAAACCGTCAGCTCTTTGCTCTTCATAGCACAATGGGGAAAGGCAAGGTAGAAGTTGCAAGAGAGAGACTTCTTGATATCAATCCTGAATGCATCATCAATGCATACAGGACATTCTATCTTCCTGAGAATGCATCTGATTTTGATTTCTCCCAATATGATTACATAATCGACGCAGTCGATACTGTAACAGCAAAGCTAAATTTGATAGTTGAGGCAAATAAAGTAGGAACCCCTATTATCTCTGCTATGGGGTGTGGGAACAAAGTTGATCCATCAAAACTTTCTATTACTGATATCTACAAGACAAAGATAGATCCACTTAGCAGGATAATGAGACAGGAGTGTCGAAAAAGAGGAATCCGTCATCTCAAGGTTGTTTTTTCAACAGAAGAGCCAATAAGGAATCCTCTTGCAAATATTGAGGAAGAAAAGAATCCAGGTAGGCGCGATATTCCTGGCTCTACTGCTTTTGTCCCCTCAGTTGCGGGCCTTCTTATGGCAGGAGAGGTAATAAGGGATATTATCGCTAAAATAGATGATTGACCTTAAACAAAAATAACTTTATAGTAGCTTATTGTCTAAGAATCTTATTCTTAATGGATGGATGGCCGAGCGGTCGAAGGCACCTGTCTTGAAAACAGGCGAGGTGAAAGTCTCCGGGGGTTCGAATCCCTCTCCATCCGAAGATCTTTTGACATTGGAGAGGTGAGAGAGAGGCCGAATCTGGCTCCCTGCTAAGGAGTTAACCTGCTAAACCCGGGTTCGGGGGTTCGAATCCCCCCCTTTCCGATATTTGAGACCATAGCTCAGCTGGATAGAGCATCAGTTTGCGGAACTGAGGGTCGGAGGTTCGAATCCTCTTGGTCTCGTAAACTGATTAAGACGATAACTCCTTCACTTGAAAGGAGTTATTTTTTCACCATTCAAAAAGCTTCTTTTCGACAGTTTCTATCCCCAGATGTATGAAAATGAGTACAGCACTCGATGAAATATAATCTCTGAGAGATCACCGCTTTTAAAACAACATTTTTCTGTATCCAATTCTAAAATTATTCATTACATCTTTGAATTTTATAGAAAAAATGTAGATTCACCCTTATACTCACTTATAGCAAGAATATTGCTCACTTTTTTAAGGAGGAAGAATATGAAAAAATTATTCTTGATGTTGGTTGTGCTCTTTATAGCACTTTGTCTTTTTGTTTCCTGTGATGATGACAGCTCAGATAAAGAACCTGTATCAACTTGGAAATATGTCACAAGTCGTGAGGATGGTATTTATACATATACTGTTGCGTTCTACGATGATGGAATAGTTAAACAAACCGAATCGCTTCAAAATCAAGAAGGTGGGTCCATAATGACAGGCACCTATACAGCTAGTTCAGAGACAACGGGAACAATGACTATTACCATAGACAATGTATCAAGAACTGATAATTATTTAATTGATGGAAATCTATTGATTATTGAATCCGGTGACGAACAATATACCTATGTAAGAGTAAACGCTAATAAACAAGCTGTTTCAACATGGAGTGCTACAAATTTTATTTCTAGTACTGAAACGAGAATTATAACCGTAGTGCTCTATGATGATGGAACACTTACATATACCATCAATAATATATATGGTACTGACGATGAGACAATCGACCCAAGTGTAGGCATCTATTCAGCTGAATCAAACACAAACGGAACCTTCACTGTTGTAACGGCTGATGGTAATGTTCCCGGTTCTTATACTATTGATGGAAACAAAATGACGGTTTCGGGACAAGAAAAGGATATTGTATTGACCAAAGTAGAAGAATAGGTTTTTCCTTTAGTATTGATGAGTTAGAATCTCACACTCTTGGGGTTGGTCATTCAGCCCCGTTTTATTTTATCTCCTGTTAGTTACGAAATTACTATATCTCTTTGCTATGCATACAATTTTCTTCCTGATACCTCTTTTATTTAAACCTTGCCAGCAACCTGAATTATGATCGCTATCCAGGTGTCAAACTGTGGATGGCGATGATTTTATTCCTCTTGGTCTCGTAAACTGATTAGGACGATAACTCCTTCACTTGAAAGGAGTTATTTTTTCGTCATTCAAAAAGCTTTCTTTTTTGACAGTTTCTATCCCCAGATGTATGAAAATGAGTACAACACTCGATGAAATATAATCTCTGAGAGATCACCGCATTTAAAACAACCTTTTTCTGTATCCAATTCTAAAATTATTCATTACATCTTCGAATTTTATAGATAAAATGTAGATTCACCCTTATACTCACTTATAGCAAGTATTATACTCACATAAAAACTAAGCGGAGGAATTTATGACATCTCTTTTTCCAAAGAAAGTTCTAGTCTTTTTGCTATCTTTCTTTATGATTTTTGGATTTATTTCCTGTAGCTCTGATTCATCTGACACAGAAGACAACAGAGCCTTTAGTGTTGGTTCAAGCAAATTTGCAACACTACAGGAAGCAGTGAATTCAATCAGCAATACAAAAGCTGCTGCACCTTCTTACACTATCAAGCTTCTTAGGGACGTTTCTGATGCAGGTGCAACTATTCCAAATATCGGAGGAAATCTCACAATCGACTTTGGTGCTTATACCTACACTCTTGAAAACAGTAAAACCGGTATAACAATTGCTGATGGTGCAACAGGAATAACCATTGCAAATGGAAATATTGTTCCTGGCAACAACAATAAATTTGATTCTATTATAAGTTCAAGTGGTGAACTTGAAATTGATGGGCTAAAGATAGATGCACAAAACACTGAATTTGATGCAATCAAGGCAGATAATGGTTCCATTAAAATCAAGGGGGCTTCAGAAGTTAAGGTTGCAGAAAATAAGAATGTCTTGAATTTGTCAGGAAAAGCTAATGCAAGTGTAGTATCTGAGAATGTTTCTCTCGCTGGTGGTCTTACTATGGCAGGAACATCATCAATGGATTTGACTAAGGGGGAATTCAAGATTGGCAACACAAGTCTTGAAGAAGGGATTTCCATAACAGAGTCTGAAGAATCCAAGATTGAACCTCTTGATGAGACAGATGAAACAGCCATAAATAATATCAATCAATATAAAAAGTGTCTGATAACTTTCTATGTCAACAATATTTCAACTGATCTAGAATCCCAAAGAATAACATCGGGAAGCACAATAAAACAACCAGATGATCCATCAATTACAGGTTATACATTCGACGGTTGGTTTGCTGATGCTGATTGCACAATTGGATGGAATTTCGAAACTGCAATAACTGAAAATACCACCATCTATGCAAAACTTGATCCAATTGAGTTGACAATCACATTCGATGTACAGGGAATTGGCACTGCACCAGAGGCTCTGCAGATTTTCTATGGCGAAACCATCGAAGAGCCTGAAGATATTAAAGTAGATGGCTATACATTTGGTGGCTGGTTTGCTGATCCTGATTGCACAACAGAGTGGAATTTTAATGATGCAATAACTGCAAATACCACCATTTATGCAAAACTTGAGCTAAGAAAACTGACAATCACATTCGATGTACAGGGAATTAGCAATGCACCAGAGGCTCAGCAGATTTCCTATGGCGAAACCATCGAAGAACCTGAAGATATTAAAGTAGATGGCTATACATTTGGTGGCTGGTTTGCAGATCCTGATTGCACAATTGAATGGAATTTCGAAACTGCAATAACTGAAAATACCACCCTGTATGCAAAGTGGGAGAAAGTTTCAGGAACTAACGCTAAGTTAAGTGAAGAAGAAGTGCAGTTTATCATGGAGAATCTTGACCTCTATGGGGAAATGATAGAGTATTCGGACGACCTCAAGGCCCCTACACTTCCTCCAGGAGTGACTTACTCAGAAGAATCAAGCTCATATACTTTCACCTTGAACTCTTACTTTACAGACAACCTTTATAAAGCTTCAGGATATATTTCATATGAAGAAGTACCAAACTCACATTCGACATTAATTCAAGATTTAGATTCCATTGTTATCGATGGTGAAGAGCACAGCTTATATATCAAGCTAGAAACTACACTTGATCCAGACACACAGGAAGCAATTAGCTCGCTATATGTTAAAATGGATGAAAAGGAATATGTCTCTTCTGAATTTATTGTCGAACCTGATGAATATGAATATTCCATAGAGCCTCCAGTATCAAATAGGAAGGAGATGCACAACGCAGTTCTAGATATTCGAAATCTCATGGAAGAAGCTGTTGAAAACAATGGAATACTCAACATCGCCAATGTAACAGTTTCTGATTATACAAGTGAAAACTCCTATGCGTTTGGTAAATTAGTGTTTGACAATTATGTCGGAAATAATAATTTGAAATTATCAGGTGAGTCCACTTTTGTTGCATACTTATTCAACAATGGCAATATTTCTGATTTCAAATTATTCAATGATCTTACAGTCACAAATCTTACATCTAACAATCAAAATGAATATGGATTTGCTGTTCGTTTTTATTATGACAATCAACGCATAAATCTTAATGTTAGAAGAATTGGCAATCAAGAGTTCCACCATAGCTATATTTATGACTTTAACGATTCAGTATTTGACGAACCAACTGACAGTCCAGTCGATTCAACTTGGGAACATATCTTTGAAGATGAAGGATATTCTATGACCTTTGTATTCTATGAAGATGGAACACTTGCTGTTAAAATGGAATTCGGTGACGAACCTTATATATTCGAAGGCACATATTCAGCTGAAACAGACACAAACGGAACTTTCACTGTTGTAACGGCTGATGGTAATGTTCCCGGTTCTTATACTATTGATGGAAACAAAATGACGGCTACGGTACAAGGAGAACCTTTAGAATTGACCAAAGTTGAATAACAAGTTTTTCCTTTAGTATTGATGAGTTAGAATCTCACACTCTCGGGGCTGGTCATTCAGCCCCGTTTTATTTTATCTCCTGTTGGTTACGAAATTACTATATCTCTTTGCTATGCATACAATTTTCTTCCTAGCACTTCTTTTATGATATAATCAACTCAAATGGTTCAAATTTTTGCATCATGATATTTTATAAAGGAAGGAAACCATGAACACATTTACAAAGAGAATACTAGTTTCTCTGCTCATTTTAGTCGTTGCTCTTTCAGCTGTTACAGCGCAGGCAAACAAGGAAAAGGCTACTTACAAAGTAGAAGTAACGAACCTTGAAGCAAATGAATTCACAACAAAATACGGGAATCTTAATACAACAGGTACCGCAGAAGAGTTCACAGCAAAAGGTTATGAATGGGGCGACATAGCAAAAGTTGTCTTTCTAGATATCAAACTCAGTCTTCCTGTTATCCCAACCTACTCCTATGTGGACACAGGTGAAGCTGCAATCATCATGCTAAAAGATGAGAATGGAAAGCCAACAGGAAACCTTCAGCTAGCTATCAACATGGGAGATTTCACAACGACCTATGGTATTGCAAAGAAGACAACCAACCCAGATAAGACATGGTATTGGACAGCCAATGAAGGTGTTAAGCTTCCTATGAAGGTTACATTCAAGATGGAAGAAAAGGGTGGCTATCTTGATAAATTCATACTCCATGACCTTACAAGAACAAACAACAGAGATGATTACAAACTCCTAAGCGATGAAGAGTTTGCAAACTTCAGACAGGTAAAGACTACAGGAATGGGCAATAATCTCTACAGATCTTCAAACCCAATAAACCCAGAAATTGGCAGAAACACACAAGCAGATAAAGCTTGCAGGGATGCAGGAATTACTGTTGCGATAAACCTTGCAGATAACAAAGCTCTAGCAGAAGGAAGACCTGAATATTCTGGTTCCTATTACTCTACTCTCAATATCAAGTACCTTGGACTCGGTGTAGACTTTGCATCAGAAGACTTCAAGAAGGGTCTTGCAGAAGGACTGAGATTCATGGCTCAGAACCCAGGTAAATATGTTGTTCACTGCAACGAAGGTAAGGACAGAGCAGGTTTTGCCATAGCTGTTCTTGAATGCTTGATGGGCGCAAAAGCTAATGAAGTTCTCGAAGACTATATGGTCACATACTACAACTACTATGGTGTAGAAAAGGGAACTGACAAGTACAATGCAATTGCAGCTAGCAATATCGTTAAAACTCTCCAGGATGCATTCCAGGTCAAAGACTTCTACTCTGCAGACCTCAAAAAGGGTGCAGAAAACTATCTTCACGCAATTGGTCTTACAGATAAAGAGATCAGCGAGCTGAGGAAAAATCTTTAGTAATTGATTAATGAACAAAAGAAACCCTTTGCCTTGTATGTAACTACGTGGCAAAGGGCTTTCTTTTTCTCCTCTTGTTTTTCTTTTACTTTTGTCCTTTTTCATATACAAGGAAGTGTTTTTTCTCCTCGAGAGATTTTCCATATCAAATGATATCTTGAATCTGTCATTTTGTTACAATAATCACAAATATATCTTCTTTCAGATTAAGTAATAAAAATTGTATAAAAATACACAAAACTCTTTAAAAACCATGTTATTTTATTTATTATGACTTTTAAATTAGTTTAAAAATAAGAGGAGTTTGTTATGAAGAAACTTTTCGTTGTTCTGTGCATTCTTCTCCTTGTATCCGCAGCAGTTTTCGCTACAGGCGCCAAGGAAGGAACAGGTGCAAAGGTCGTCAAGATTGGTGTTTATGAACCAGCTTCTGGTGATAACGGTGCAGGTGGTAAGCAGGAGACACTCGGTATCCAGTATGCTAACTCGATCACACCAACTGTCAACATCGGTGGTACTGAATATGAAGTTCAGCTCGTAATCGTTGATAACGAGTCTTCAAATGATAAGGCAGTAACTGCAGCTTCCGAGCTCGTTTCAAAGGGTGTTTCCCTCGTTCTCGGTTCCTATGGCTCAGGTGTTTCCATTGCCGGTGGCGATACATTCGCAAACGCTAAGATTCCAGCAATCGGCATCACATGTACTAACCCACAGGTAACACTTGGCAACGACTGGTACTTCAGAATCTGCTTCCTCGATCCATTCCAGGGCACAGTTCTTGCTAACTATGCAAAGGACACATTCGGTGCAAAGAAGGCATATGCTCTTGCTAAGCTCGGTGATGACTACTCTGTAGGTCTCTGCAACTACTTCATCAAGGCATTCGAAAGTCTCGGTGGAAAGGTTATCTATGAAACCTTCCCAGAAGGCACATCTGACTTTGCTGCATATGTTACCAACGCAAAGAATAATGGTTGTGACATCTTCTATTCCCCTGTTTCTATCGAAGCAGCTGCTCTTATCATCGAGCAGGCTAATACCCAGGGTCTCAAGATGCCAATCCTCGCTGGTGACACATGGGATTCCAACGTTGTCCTCGGCGCTGCTAAGGGCACAAATGTTGGCGTAAGTGTAACAACATTCTTCGTTGAAGGTTCTACTGATCCTCAGATTACATCATTCGTAGATGGTTTCAAGAAGTATCTTGCTACCAACTCTACCGCTCTCACCAACAATGGTGGCAACGATGAAATCGCAGCTGTTACAGCAATGGGCTTTGATGCTTACTATGTAGCTCTTGAAGCTCTCAAGCAGGCTGGCTCAACAAAGGGTGCTGACATCCAGAAGATTCTTCCTAATGTAAAGTATAAGGGTGTTTCCGGCGACATCGCATTTGATGAGAATGGTGATGCTATCAGAAACGTTGCATACGTCAAGAAGGTCAACAACGAAACTGGCAAGTGGCAGTTTGTCTCTGTACAGAGCGTAAAGTAAATCAAATACAGTAGAGATAGGGGCTGCCTTGGGGGCAGCCTTTATCCTTTAAAAAAATATCCTCAACTTTAGGAGTAGTTATGGGATTCTTTCAAACAAATCTGCCATATCTTCTAGCCGGAATCTCCACCGGTGGACAGTATGCGCTCATAGCCATCGGCTATACCATGGTCTACGGTATTCTCCGTCTGATCAACTTTGCCCATGGTGATGTATTCATGTGCGCTGCCCTTATGGTCATCTATTCGGTAAGTTTTCTACCTCTATATATCTCTCTGCCATTGGCAGTAATCGCAACAGGCCTTCTCGGATTTGCAATCGAGAGAGTTGCCTACAAACCACTGAGAACAGCACCAAGAATGTCTGCAATGATCTCTGCAATCGGAATGTCATATCTCTTGCAGAACCTTGCACTCTATGTAACAGGTGGTCTTACAAAGTATTATCCACCAGTACCATACATTGCTGATTCAATCGAAATTTTCGGTGCAATGACAAAGCGTGTTACAGTAATCACCCCATTTATCACGATTATTCTTATCTTCGCTCTTGTCAGCATCATCAAATACACAAAGATTGGTATCGCCATGAGAGCCGTTTCAAGAGACTTTGAAACAGCTCAGCTCATGGGTGTAAAGATCAATAGCGTAATCTCTGCAACCTTCGTAATTGGTTCAGTCCTTGCTGCTATTGGTTCAATCCTTTTCTTCTCCAACTACACTGGTGTTACACCTACTGTAGGTGGTATGCCTGGCCTAAAGGCCTTCGTTGCTGCTGTATTCGGCGGTATCGGTTCTATTCCAGGCGCTGTAATTGGAGCATTCATCATCGGTATCTGTGAAAACATCATCAAGGGTCTTGGTTGGACCACCTTCTCTGATGCATTTACATTCGTTCTTCTGATCATCGTTCTGATGTTCATGCCTACTGGCCTCTTCGGCGAGAAGGCAACTGACAAGGTATAAGGAGGAAAGTATGGATACAGCAAAAAGAAAAGATCTTATCCTGAGCTTCGTTCTCCTAGCTCTTGTTTTTGTAATCACAGCAGTGCTTGAAATGGTTCTTCCAACAACCTCCATGCTCTTCACTGTTCTCAAGAAAGGTTCTATCTATGCACTTGTTGCAGTTTCAATGAACCTTCTCAATGGTTTCACTGGCCTATTTTCTCTTGGACAGGCAGGTTTCATGCTCCTTGGAGCCTACACATATGCAATCCTGACCATCCCTGTAAAGGCCAGAGCAACTGTATATCAGTACTATGATGGTGGTATCATCCAGTTTGCAGTCCCTGTTGCTGTCGGTATCATTCTAGCTGGTGTAGTTGCAGCATTTGCTGCATACCTTATCGGTCTACCAGTTCTTCATTTGAAATCTGACTATCTTGCTATTGCAACCCTCGGTTTTGCTGAGATCATAAGAGCAATTTTCCAGTGGGATAAGCTTGGTGGACTTACAAATGGTTCAAACCTGTTAAGAAAGTTCCCAATCTTCCGCTCCACTCTATTCCCTTTCTTCGTCTCAGGACTTTGTATTGCGATCATTGTGCTGTTGATAAACTCCACATATGGAAGAGCTTTCAAGGCGATCAGGGATGATGAAGTTGCAGCAGAAGCAATGGGTATCAACCTTGCTCATCACAAGCGCCTTGCATTCACTATCAGCTCCTTCTTTGCTGGTATTTCTGGTGCACTTCTTGCAATGTTCCAGACAACAGTACAGGCAAGCCAGTTCAAGTCAGCAATGACCTATGAGATCCTGCTTATTGTCGTTATCGGTGGTATCGGTTCAATTACAGGCTCCTGTATTTCTTCCTTCCTATTCATCGCCTGCTCCGAATGGTGGCTCAGATTCCTTGATAATGCTGATACATATATCGGCTCTTATCATCTTGCTATGCTCCGCCCAGGATTCAGAAAGGTTGTCTTCTCAATTGTCATCATGGCAATCGTTCTTCTCTATCAGAGAGGTATCATGGGAGACAAGGAATTCTCGATAGCGGGACTTAGAAGACTATTCAAAGGCAAGAAAAAGGAGGCTAAGGCATGAGCAACACTGTTCTTCAAATGAATGATATCACGATGCAGTTCGGTGGTGTCGTAGCTGTAAACTCCCTTTCCATGCATGTAGACAAGGGTGAAATTGTTTCACTTATTGGTCCTAATGGAGCTGGAAAGACAACGGCCTTCAATGTAATTACTGGCGTCTATGCTCCTACAAATGGCAATGTGTTTTTCGCAGGCAAGAAGATCATCGAGAACCATCCTACAGGAAAGATGAAGAAACTCTATGCTGGCACAGATAATGGAAAGTATACAGAGCATCTTGAGCCAACTCCTGACCAGATCACAAAGCTCGGTATCGCAAGAACCTTCCAGAACATCAGACTCTGGAAGAGCCAGACTGTTTTTGACAACGTTCTTATCGCAAAGCATTTGAGAAGAACATCCAATGTCTTTACAGCAACCTTCCGCCTCAACAGAGCAGAGGAAAA
This sequence comes from Spirochaetales bacterium, assembly GCA_017478205.1. Classification (GTDB taxonomy): domain Bacteria; phylum Spirochaetota; class Spirochaetia; order Sphaerochaetales; family Sphaerochaetaceae; genus Bullifex. The sequence goes on from JAFVDZ010000079.1 coordinate 18,332, forward strand.
GAGACAGAGAGAGGAAACAGCAGAGCTTCTTGATATCCTCGGTCTTTCTGCAGTAAAGGACAACAACTGTACTTCCCTTCCATATGGTCTTCAGAGAAGACTTGAGATCGCAAGAGCTCTTGCAACAGAGCCAACACTGCTGCTTCTTGATGAACCTGCAGCTGGTATGAATCCTCAGGAAACTCTAGAGCTCACTGAATTCATCGGCAAGATCAGGGATGACTTCAAGCTCACAGTCTGCATGATCGAACACCATATGGACCTTGTAATGAACATCTCTGACAGAATCTATGTACTGAATTTCGGTGCCCTTATCTCTAAGGGAACTCCAGCTCAGATCCAGGCAGATCCTGCTGTTATCGCTGCATACCTTGGGGAGGATAAGAATGCTTAAGATTAATGACCTTCATGTATCATATGGTGGTATCAAGGCTCTTCGCGGTGTCTCTCTTGAGGTTCCAGATGGAAAGATCGTTACCCTTATCGGAGCAAATGGTGCAGGAAAATCCACACTTTTGAGAACTATAAGTGGTCTTGTCAAAGCAGAAGCTGGTTCTATCAACTTCGATGGCACTGAGATAATGAACAAGTCAATCGCTTCTATCTGTGAAAAGGGCATTGCTCTGGTTCCAGAAGGAAGAAGAGTCTTTGCAAATCTCACTGTTGAAGAAAACCTCAGAATTGGTGCCTATCTCAGAAAGGATAAGGAAGAGATAAAGAAGGACTATGACTGGGTCTATGAACTCTTTCCTCGTCTGAAAGAAAGATCATGGCAGCTTGCTGGTACTCTTTCAGGTGGTGAGCAGCAGATGCTTGCTGTAGGAAGAGCTTTGATGAGCAGACCTAAGATCATGATGATGGATGAGCCATCCCTTGGTCTTGCGCCACTCATCGTACACCAGATCTTCGATATCATTCAGGAGATCAACAAAGCAGGTGTTACAATTCTTCTTATCGAGCAGAATGCAAACATGGCTCTCAACGTTGCTGACGATGCCTACGTCCTTGAGACTGGTGCAATCGTACTTCATGGACCTGGAAAGGAACTCTTGGAGAACGAAGTCGTCAAGGAAGCATACCTTGGAAAGAAAAAGAATTAATTTCTTGATGTGATCGAGTAGGTAGGCCTCAGCATCCGTTTTCCAGCTGAGGCTTTCCTCTCACACCACCGTACGTACCGGTCTGGTATACGGCGGTTCAATCATATTTCAACCCTAACAGTAGTTGTTCGCCACTAGTCCTTGACCTTCTGT
>JAFVDZ010000080.1 GCA_017478205.1 Spirochaetales bacterium
AAGACGACAGCCGTTAGAATCATTCCTGTAATTGGTAAGGAAGTGGGGGATGAAGCCTCTTTCGGAGGTCTTTTGGGTTATGCTCCTATCATGAGCGTGAACAGTTTCTCCTGCGAGGCTTTCATAAAGAGAGGCGGAAGAATTCCAGCCCCTGTCCATAGTTTCAAGAACTGAAGGAGATAATAATGAAGTTACTCGTTATCGATGCTTGTGTACGTGGTGATGAATCTGGAACTAGAAGATTCTATACAAGATATCTTGAGAGTTTAAAGGATGAGGATATAGAGGTCTCTCTTCTTGATCTTGCAAAAGCAGATCTCAAGCCTTATACCAAGGAAGAGATATACTTTCGTGATTCCCTCTCTTCTGAAGAGAAGGAGAAGCATGAAATCTGTGCCTTTGCACGTGAATTCAGAGATGCTGATGAAATTCTTGTAGCAGCTCCATATTGGGATTTATCATTCCCGTCCTGCTTGAAGGTGTACCTTGAGAAGGTTTCCACTGTAGGTGTTACTTTCCTTGCAACAGAAAAAGGCTATGAAGGCCTTTGCAAGGCAAAGAAGGCTCGCTACTTTACAACAGCAGGTGGTATCGTCACAGCTCACTTGGGATATGAGTACGTCAGGACACTTTTCAAGATGTTCGGTATCGAGGAGACAGAACTCTATACTATCGAAGGTCTCGATTTGGACAAAAACAAGAGAGAACAGTATCTTACAGAGGGTATCAACTCATACTTCGGTTAATTTGATGCCTTCTGGTACGCAACTCTCTTCGTGCCATCCTCTATAGTTATTACGCCACAATATTTGAAGCCATTCTTCTCAAGGACGTGCTGCATGATTCTATTGTCCTTGTGAGTGTCGATCTTTATGTTGTCAATTCTTGAAAAGGCATACTCCATTACAAATGGAATTATTCCCTTTGCTTTGCCATTGCTTCCGATCCTGTGAATTACTCCATATGGCCTATCATTTAGCCAGGAGCCCTCAATGACACGGTAGGTTGGGTCATCTCCGATTATGAAGGCAAAGACAGCAACAACTTCCTCTTCATCTAAGACCACATAGCAGTTTCCTTTGCTGATGTCGTCTTGGATAAGAGAAAGTTGAGGATAACCATTTACCCACTGATTTATATTTCCCGATTCCCTCATCGTCTCTCTAGCTACGCTGTAGACATTCATTATCTTGTCTATATCTTCAATTGTTGCGTTTCGGATTTTCATGTTCACATTCTAGACTCAAATTTCGTTAAAATGAAATATGGAAGCAATAATAGAGTTTTCAGATAGCTGTTTTTTTGATATAAGATAGTCGAAAAATTTCAAGAGGTTGCTATATGAGAAAAACTTTGATCGTTCTTTTGACCCTGCTTTTGGTGGCCAGTTCTATTTTTGCAGGCGAAAGAAGTAAGGGATACATTGGTCTGTCTGGTGGTTACCAGATGGAGGATAAAGAGATAATCCACAGCGTATTTTCAGAAAAACATGACGTAGAAAGCTTTGCGCTCAATATCGATGGAGCATATTTCGGAAAAGAAGGAAAGAGTGGATATCTTTTCACAGCAAGCCTTCTTTTCCCTCAGAAAATGAAGTGGGACTCAGGTGATGTCACCGACACCTATGATTATCGTTCTTTCGGCGTAGAAGTTCTCAAGGCATTCCGCTTTGAACCAATGAATAATCTTTATGTAGATTTGGGTCTCGGCCTTGGATATGAACTCCTCATATCTGATCTCAAGCATGATGATGACTATGATCAGTACTTCAATACAGTTGCTCTTGCAAGCAAGCTTGCTGCCAATTACAGCTTTACAGAGCACTTTGCAGTGAGAGCAGGCCTTGGCCTGACCATTCCTTTCTTCACTTACTATACATCACACTATACAGGTAACGGTGATCATGGTGATGACACCTTTGATTTCATGTACGGTGTAACAGCACAGCCATTTATTGGAGCTACATATACATTCTGAAGAAAGAAGTCATATAAAAAAAGAAGGATTCTCGGCCATGCGTGAGAATCCTTTTTTTGTTTTGGAGCTGATCGGACTTGAACCGACTACCTTCTGAATGCCATTCAGACGCTCTAGCCAGATGAGCTACAGCCCCTTTCCCTCTAGCTCCTTTTTATACACATTTCTTCCTGTTTGTGCAATATTTTTGGTTCTATACAAAATTCGGTTGGAAGACCAGGTTAAGAATAGTATCACAAGAATAAAAAACGGAATCTGTCCTATAATTGATGTTAAGCAAATACACAATACAAAGGACGGGATTCCGCATGAAAGAATTTATCACACTTAGGCATGGATTGCCATACTTCTCAGTAACAAAGGAGTCTGTTGTCGCAAAAGGAGCGAAGGGAGCAGACAATCTGGTTACAGAAGGCATAACGACCAGCCCCGTGCTACCGGTCTGTCCCTGCTGTGGGGGAAAAGCATACAGTCATGGGACATTCACAAGGAGACTGTGGGATCTGTCGGTCCTCGGAAGGCGACATCTTCTCATCGTCACGGGGAAGCGATACAGATGCACCTCATGCCACCATATGTGGCGCCAGAGGATAGACTTTGCAAACCCCGAGCATAATTTCACCTTCCGTCTGGGAAAAAGGATGCAGACCACTTTGTTGAATTATTATTGATTAAACACACAAATGTGCTCATCCCATATACTCCACCCCTGAGGAAGATATCCTATGACGGCTTCGTGAACTATGAGAACAGGCGCTATGGCGTTCCACTCAGATATTCAGGCAGGGAGGCACGTGTATGCAGGACAGGAGAAACTATTGTAATATCCGACCCTGTTACCTATG
>JAFVDZ010000012.1 GCA_017478205.1 Spirochaetales bacterium
CCCATATGCACAGGATCGAATGAACCGCCAAAAAGCAGTGTGCGCTTAGAACTCCTCTCTGTAGTAGGCATCCTTGTCCACCTTTGTGGTGAAGCCTCCATTCTCTTCCTTATGGCTCTTGATACCATCATCGCCCACAAGGTTGAAGAAGGCTTTCTTCACATCCTCAAGATATTCATCGATGTAGATAGAAAGAGGCAAGACCTTGGTATCACCAAAGCTTTTTTGAAGAGTCTTGAATCTCTCCTCAGCTCCCTCTTCATCCATCTTTGTTGCAATGATGACCTGAGGCTTTTCAAGTAGAGCAGGAGCATAATTGTGAAGCTCCTCTGTCAATATCCTATAGGAATCGCGATAGTTTTCATCAGTCAAATCGATAAGGAAAGCAAGACCCTTAGTCCTTGAGATGTGCCTTAAGAACTTGAATCCCATGCCAAGGCCCTGGCTTGCACCTTCTATGATTCCAGGGATGTCAGCAAGAATGATATCCTTGTCATAGTATCTCATAGCTCCGAGCTGAGGAATCTTGGTTGTGAATGGGTAACCTGCAACCTTGCTTCTTGCGTTTGTAAGCAGATTCAAAAGAGAGCTCTTTCCGGCATTAGGGAAGCCGACAAAGCCGATATCGGCAATGACAAGCAGCTCGACACCAACTCTCATCTCAACGCCCTTCTCGCCTGTCTGTGCAAACTTTGGAGCCTGTCTTGTAGCTGTTCTGAAGTGCCAGTTGCCCTGGCCTCCTCTACCACCCTTCAAGAAGACATACCTAGTTTCACCAGTAAGGTCTTTTAGGATCTCACCAGTATCAGGGTCCTTGAGGATTGTCCCAGGAGGTACTGGAATTTCGATGTCAGCGCCATCACGGCCGAAGCATCTATCTCCCTGCCCATTCCTGCCATTTTCTGCGCGATATGAGCGGACCATCTTCAAGTGCCCAAGCGTTCTGAGGTTCTCCTTTACGACAAAGACAACATCGCCACCGCGACCGCCATCTCCACCATCTGGACCACCCTTTGGAACAAATTTTTCTCTGTGGAAGGAAACACAACCATTGCCTCCGTTTCCGGAGGCAATGTCTATGTATGTTTCGTCTGAAAAGCCGAACATATATAAGTTAATTAACCCTCAATGATATTTGCGTACTTGCGGTTGTTTCTCTCTGTGAAGGAAACAGTACCAGCAACCTTTGCAAAAAGAGTATAGTCAACACCACAGCCAACATTCTCGCCAGCGTGGATCTTTGTACCTCTCTGGCGAACAATGACCTCACCAGCCTTTACGATCTGACCACCAAATCTCTTTACACCAAGTCTCTGTGCGTTTGAGTCGCGTCCGTTGCGGGAAGAACCGCCGCCTTTCTTATGTGCCATTTCGCTTCCTCCTTAACCTTCAATCTTGTTGATTGTGATGAGAGTATACTTTTCTCTGTGTCCCTGAGTTCTTCTGTAACCCTTTCTTCTGTGGAACTTGTATACCTTGACCTTCTCGCCCTTGATTTCTTCACCGACTGTAGCTGTAACCTTAGCACCCTTTACATATGGAGTACCAAACTTAGCATTGTCACCGTCGATAACTGCGAGAACCTTTTCGATTTCCAGTGCAGAACCTGCTTCCTGGGAGAGTCTATCGACCTGCAGCTGAGAACCAACTTCAGCCTTATACTGCCTGCCGAGAATTTCTACGAGTGCGTACATGCATTTATCCTCATTAATTTATTTTCTTTAATGACCATACCTTTATGAAAAAATGTTTTCAACGCCCTTTTTAAAAAATATTCACAAAGGAGATAATTTTCCCTCTTGTCTACCTAACGTTCGTTAGATTATCCTTATATCCATGACTAGAGAAGATATACTTGATGAAGCAGGAGCTATCATAAGAGATGAAGGCTATGAGATGCTCACAATCTCAAACCTTGCTGAAAAACTGAATGTAAAGAAAGCATCGCTATACTACCACTTTGAAAGTAAAGAGATGTTGATATCTGCCCTATATGACTACTTCAATGAAAAGCTTGCTCATAGAGGTTTCAGAATCGATTTTTCACTAGATAGTGAAGAAATACTTTCCAAAACCTATGAGCACTGGAGAGAGATCTTTCTCTCTGATGAGCTTTCATGTGGATTATCCTTAGTCGAGCAGAGAAAGGAAGTAGATGAGAGAGCATATGAAATCTACAATTCACTCCATCTCATGCTACGTTCTCAAAGTGATGCTGTAATGGAAAACCTTGTAAGCAGGAATAAATTCAAAAAGCAAGATAGCGCACTTTTAGGAGAGCTCTTTGCTTCTGCATCATTTTTAAGGCTCACTACTGAGCACTCATATGAGGATGACAAGGCCTTCATCTCAGCTTTCACGAATCTCTTTGCTACATGAAAAGGCAGACAAGAGGAAGCGTTATGATGCAGATCGCTGTAGTCACTATAGCAAGTGCAGCTGTATAGGTTGAATCTGAGCCGTTACTTTCAGCAACAAGGGAAACTGTCACCATCATTGGAAGAGCTGCCATCAGGCCAATATATACACACACTTCATGTGGGATAATCGGAATGAGAGAAAGTCCTCTTGCAAGCAGAATTGGAAGTATGCACATCTTCAAAACTATGAGAAGCAGGAACTCCTTTTTCACGAGGCCTTTCTTGAGATCGACATAGCACATGATTCCACCGATATATAGCATAGCAAGTGGACTTGCTGTGCTTCCAATTCCATTGATGGCCAGATACAGCTTTTCAGGAAGCTCTATCTTCATAAGACCTAGAAGAAAGCCAAGAAAGATTGCAACAAGACATGGGCTGAAGATTTTCTTCACAACACTCCTAAAAGATCTCCTTTCAAGTCTTTCTGGTGGAACAGTAAGATTGACACCCCAGGTCCAGAGGATTATATCCCCGACAATTGTAAAGAGAGCTGCCATGAGAACGCCAACTGAACCAAAGACAGCTTCTGTAATTGGAACACCCATGAAGCCAGTATTGGAGAACATGGTTCCGGCCCTGAAAAGATTTCTCTTCTCGCCTTCAAGATGGCAGAGAGACGAGATAAACAGTCCAAGAAGATAGAGGATGATGAAATAGAGGATAGTTACGAAGATGACAGAAAGATAGCCTGAGATATCGTTCTCACTTGATGCCTTCATTGTGTTTACAAAGAGA
>JAFVDZ010000081.1 GCA_017478205.1 Spirochaetales bacterium
AACTGAAGAACTGAGGTAGCAGTAGATACCAGACTAAAGAAACTGAAGTTTGGGCGATTTCTTCTTGCTGGTTATTTTATCCTGCTCCCATCTGGCGATTTTATCCTGCTGTTTTTGGGTTATTTTCGCCCGCTGCTAATACTCCAAAAGGGTGGAGGGATAAATCAATTATTGAATTAAATATATTGTGCCAACCAGATTAGCTGAAAGGTCCTTTTTGTATGTTTTGATAATTACTTAATGCAAAAAAATCGACTCGCAAAAATATACGAGTCGATTATACAAGGAAGAAAAAAAAGAATTACTTATCAATACCTGTTGGTAAGTTACTATAATCTCTAGCAAACTTTTCGTCAGTCCCCCAGGTTTTATCATATGAATTATACCAAGCGTATCTATGCTCTAATATTTCTGATTGATTAGCAACAGAATGAATATACCAAGTCGCATCATAATCAGTATCAGTTTGAACATTGAAGAAGTTAGTATCATTAAAATTTTTAATACCATTTATATCTCCACCATCATCTTTAAACTGAGAAAATTCTGAATATGAGGTAACATAAACATAACTAGTATTCAAATCATTTCCAGCACCACTAGTAGCAATTACATCTTTTTCATTGAATCTTACGACTTCAACCTTTAACTCGAAATTATTATTAGCCATATAAAACCTCCGAACTTGGCTATAAGATAGATAGTGCTATTTGTGTATTATCGAAGGAGAACCAACACTATCAGTATGAATTATAACACTTCGAGGAGGGCAGTCAATGATTGTTTATATTACAAAAAAAATACCAGCAAACTTTTATAGAATGCTGGTATCAAATTAAGCAAATAATGATGATTTACATCATTGCAGATAGATCATCGGTTACGATTGGCTCTTCTGCACTTTGATCTGCCTGAACTGCCATAGACTTGAATACTTCAAGCCATTCACTCTGTGGAGCATCTAGATTCATAGCAAGCTTAGGAAGTGAAATGATATACATGTCATTCTTTGCTGGAACTTTGAACTTGATAACCTTATCAATTTCATTCCAGTTGGAATCTGTATACTTCACATGAAGCTTATGACTTTGGCCTGTGACGACGAACTGATCTCTATCACGAGGGTAGAGCTCCAGAGAATCTTGCTTGTCAATTGAGACCTCAATTGATTTCAATGCAGGAGCAACACCTTCAACAGTGCGGTTATCAACTAGGATTGTGTGCTGTCTTCCGATGAAATACATCGAGAAGGCAAGGAGAATGACAGCAACACATGTAACAATTCTTACAATAAGACGTCTGTTCATTACTTATCCTCCTTCTGTTCAGCAGCAAGTTCATCACCCTCATATGAGAGCTCTCTCTTCTTTCTAACTTCATAGAGTACGAGAGAAACTGTAATTACACCGTAACTGACGAATACACGGAAGTATTCACCAAGCTGTGCTTCACCGATAAGGTTCTTACCTGCCATAGGGGAGATAACGAACATAAGGTGGAAGAGAACAACTCCCAAGAACACGTTTCTGATATTTGCCTTGGCAACTGAAGCACCACCAACAAGGAGTGCAGCAATTGAGAACATACCAACCTGTGTATGGCTATTATATGTGTTGAGTGTACCAATGTTCTGAAGGTAGATGATCATACCATAGCCAGCAAATACTGTTGACATGATAATTGATATGATTCTTGTTCTCTCAACCTTGATACCAGATGCTCTAGCAACCTCCATATCCTGGCCAACTGCTCTCATGTCCTGACCAAGCTTGGTCTTTCTGAACCAAAGGATAAAGACACAGAGAAGGGCGATGACGAGTAGGGTAGCAATAGGGATGTTGATACCTGCAATTCTAAGAGGAATAAGACCATCAAGTTGCTTTCTGATTCCAGTGAGGTTTACAGTGTTTCTGATACCATAGCCACGGGAAAGAACCAATGCACTATTTGCAATTGGAATGATGGAACCCATCATATAGAGAACTACAAGCTGATAGACACCATTTACAAAAAAGCCAATGATGTAGCTTGTTACCATCTCTCTACCTTTTGCCATATTGAGAAGGTTTCCACACATCCAACCTAAGAAGATTGAAATAGGTGTGGATATGATTGCAGCAAGGATCATGCCAGGAATGCCGACAACACCGAGGTTACAGATGATGATAAGACCGATCTCGGCAGCCATTGCACCAAGAGTCATACCGAAATTAAGACCCATACCAGCCATGATTGGGATAAGAAGGCTGAGGATAAGGAACGCATTTCTTGATAGACGAACAAAGATTTCGTTGATCAGATAGTTCATTGAGTATCCAGAAAGAGGGATACCAATTGCACATATGATAACAAATAGAATAGGTACAGTGTTGTTCTCGACAAAGCGCTTTAATCTCTCTGCGCGGGAAATATTTAAATTCTTCATCTTGCAACCTCCGACTTACGGGTCAGTGCGTAAAGAATCATACCGTTAGAGACGATGATACGTACGACCTCAGAAATATCGGTATGAACGACAGAGTTCATTACCGATGGTGTCATTGTGAGGATGCCCTGGAAGAGGAAAGTACCTACGATGACATTTGTAATAGATGCTTTGTTGACACTAGCACCACCAATCAATATTGCACTGACTGCTGGAAGTGCCATGTAGAAAGGCCCCATATATAGCTGGATAAAGCCAAAGCTTTGTTCATAGACGAGAATACCGACAGCACCAAGCCATGTGGACATGATTACAGAAAGTGTTCTGATTGCATCTACATTGATACCACTTGCCTTTGCAAAGATAGGGTTGGAACCAACTGCAGTCATTGCTGTACCAGTCTTTGTGTGAAGGAAAGCCCACATCAAGAAGGCAAGAAGAGCAAAGAACAGGAACATACCAGTTGGAATTACAATACCACCAAACTTCAAGGACAATAAGTCATTGAGAACATGGAGATAATAACCCTCAGTACTGATTGTTGTTCTGAGACCACGACCTGCATAACCCCAAACCATTGTTGGGTTACGATATGGAAGCAATAGCCACATCATACACATGAATGCAACAGATGAAAAACCTACATAGGTTGCAATCATCATCTCTCCACCCTTTACCTTATTGAGCAATTTGCCGTATCCATAGCCAGCAAGAAGGGCAAAAGGAGTTGAGAATACGATGGCCATCAAGAAGCTGACCATTCCAGAAAAGCCCATTTCGATAGAAAGGGTAGCACCCAAAAGACCTGAAATGATGCCAAGAGGAAGACCGAAGTTGAGGCCACATCCACTGTGGATCATTGGGACCATTGCAAGAACCATGACACAGTTCATGCCGAAACGGTTCATAACATTTGTAAGGCTTATATCAAGCTTGACTCCAACAAAAGGAGCGATTACAAACAGTGCAAAAAGGAAGAGTCCAATGATAATTCTAGGAAGTCCTGCCTTGTGCACGAAATCAATTATCTTATTCATCATTTATCACTTCCTTTTCCTACCATGAGGAGACCAAAGTCAGAGCTTGGTGAAGAAGCAGGAAGGATACCGTGAACCTTACCATCTGTGATGATGGCAATACGGTCACAGATACTTCTGAGCTCTTCAAGCTCACTTGAGATCATGACGATAGTAACTCCATTCTCCTGGTTATACTTTCTAAGTGTATTCAATACGAGCTGCTTTGCACCGATATCGATACCTCTAGTTGGCTCAGAGACAAAAAGGAGTTTAGGATTCATTGCAAATGCTTTAGCAAGACAGATCTTCTGCTGGTTACCACCAGAAAGCTCCTTAGCATGTTGCTTTGATGAAGTACAGCGGATTTCAAGATCCTTGATATATTTAGCTGTGACTTCTTCAATAGCCTCCTGGTCTCTCCAGGTGATAGGGCCAAACTTCTTCAGAAAGTCATCTCTTACCTGCATAGCACCAAAGGAAACGTTCCATTCAAGAGATTCATCAAGGAGAAGTCCAACGCCTCTTCTATCTTCACTTACGAAAGCAAGTCCGCTGTCAAGAAGGAAACGAGGGGAGTTAAGCTTGAGTGGCTGTCCCTGGAATGTAACTTCACCACCAGCAGGGTAGAGACCCATAACACCATTAGGGATACCAAGCTTACCCTGACCTGCAAGACCACCGATACCCAAGATTTCACCCTTGTGGACATCAATGTTGACATCACGAACAACTTCACCAGGCATATTTACCCAGAGGTGCTTGATAGAGAGATCAACAGGAGCCTTGTCATAGTCAAAAGCTCTCTTGGTGTTTTCCTTTACAGCGACTTCACGACCAACCATCCAGTTTGCAATTGAGTTGATTTCAACATTCTTATTTTCAACCTGCTGAATGATCTTGCCATCTCTCATGACCATGATGGAATCACAGACATCGATGATCTCCTGAAGTCTGTGAGAAATGAAGATGATTGCAACACCTTCACTTGAAAGCTTCTTCATGGCTGTAAGCAGATTCTCAGCTTCTTTTTCAGAGAGAACAGCTGTAGGCTCATCAAGAACAAGAAGTCTTATCTTCTTGGCATTTTCACCGCTGTCCTTGGAAAGCTCACGAGCAATTTCAGTAAACTGCTTGTGACCAACAGGCATCTGATTAACTGGCATATCTGATTCAAGAGGTACACCAAGACGATTGATTGCATTCTTACTGATTTCATCCATCTTGGCTCTGTCAAGAACATCCATTCGATCACCGAAAAGGTCACTGAACAGGCTTCTCTTCTGTGGTTCGCGATTGAGAACAATATTTTCTGTAGCTGTAAAATCAGGTATCAAAGAGAATTCCTGATGTACCATACCGATACCTTGATTCAATGCATCAAGAGATGATTCAAAGTTCACAACTTGACCATCTATGAGCATCTCTCCTTCATAACCACCCGTGTTCTTGATGGAATCCATGGCAAACAGAATGTTCATCAATGTTGATTTACCTGCACCATTTTCACCAACAAGACCCAAAATTTCTCCTTCATGAAGAATGAAATTGACATCATGAAGAACCTGGTTACCAAAGAAGTTCTTTCTGATATGTCTCATCTCCAATAAAGGTGTCTTTTGTTCGTTCATATCTTATATTTCCTCGATAATGTGGAATTGTTGCTTTTGCTTTTCATTGATAAAAACAAAGGCAACAAGCCCAACAAACTAAAAGGGGAGAAGAGATCCTCTCCCCTTAGTCCGTATAGGAAAGATTTACTTCATTGTGAAGAACTTCTCTGGAACCTCAACAGAAGTAGCGTTCATGTAGCCCTTGCCCATGATATAGGTATCCTGATAGATAAGAACGTGATTCTTAGCACGTACGCCAGTACCAATATCAGTATAGAGGGAACCATTCCACTTAGCACCTGGTGTGAACTTACCATATGCCTTCATGATATCGCTCATCTTCATAAGTTCACTATTGCCCTTGAGGACGTTGATAGCGTGCTCGCCAAGACCAGCTGTTGTGGTATAGCCATAGGAGTAAGCCCATGTACCGAAGCGGCCAGCGCCACCCTTTTCGTTGATGGAACCTTCGACCTTAGCAAGAATTGCTGGGAAGTTACCTGCCTCAGCAGAGAGGTCGATACCAAGAGCTCCAGGATATCCCATAAGTGGGGAAGGAAGGTCTGCTTCGATGAAGTAGCCACCGTAAGCAAGGAGCTGCTTGAGGAGAGGCTCTGTATGAGCATCGTTTGTACAGAAGAATGCTGTTTCCTTGCCGTACTTGTTGACCCAAGCTGGAACATTCTCGAGGATGTACTGCTGAGCACCTGCAACACCTACATCAGATGTTGGATCTGGAGCAGTCTCCATGTAGAAGTTCATGCCAAGTTCCTTACATGTTGCTCTCATGATTGCAACACGGCGGCTCATGGATTCATATGAGAGGTGGCGTGGGAAGGAGATGTGGACAAAGTTCTTTACACCAAGTTCGTGAGCGGTGTGAATGATAAGATATCCACGAGCAACGAAGTCGTTCTGAACAACGAGGTCAGAAGAAGACTCGATTACTGCTGGGTCTTCGTGAGCTTCACCTGCGATACAGAGGATATCGCTTCTCTTTTCCTTGACTCTGCGGAAAGCTTCAGTTGTGCCAGGAACAGCCTGGTTGACAATGATAGCCTTCATGAGAGGGTCATCAGCAAGACCTGCGATAACACTGATTGTAGTCTCTGCCTCTTCCATGAAATTGTCAGGGTAGGTAACGTGCTGGATCATACCACCGTTCTGAACAGAACCATACTCTGCAATGAGAGCTTCTGCACCACGGAGATCATCTTCAGACTGAGAAACAGTACCAGTAACGATACCGATGTGGAAATTAGTTGCTGCAGCAGCTGGCTTAGCTTCTTCCTTTGCACCACCTGCGAAAAGGGCAGATGCAATGAAGAACAAGCACATAAGAACAACAAGAGTCTTCTTCATGTTATTTTCTCCTTATTTTTATATCCCTTCAAATTTTAAAAATTATCCGGAGATACATGTAATTACAGAAATACATAATAATAAAAAATATGATTTAATTCAAAGGAATGTGATAAATTTGCATTTAATTGTTCTTTTTTAGTGGTTGGTTATATCGGATAGTATATTTTTGTTATTATAATAACAATATTAAATAGATAAATCATTTAAAATAGTCGTTTTTGTTAATTATTAAACAACAGAAATATGTATATATGTCTATCTGATAAAAGTTTTTTTTTTCGTTGTTATTCAGTCTATACTGATTCTAGTTGGTACCTTTGTATACAATCTTTTAATAAAGTTTATGGGAGATGTGACTATGAAAAGATTTCTATTGCCATTTATATTCCTTTTTCTGACAGCTATGATCTATGGATCTGCTGCTATATCGCAGTCAGATGCAATCATGATTGCAGTAAAGGATGCAAATGTTAAAGATCACAACGTTGTTAAAGTAGAGCTTGACTATGATAGGAGTAAACCAAAGTATGAAATCACATTCATATCAGGGAATACAGAATATGAATATGAAATAGACAGTTCTGATGGAAGAATCCTTTCTTCAGAAAAAGAGTACAATGTCTATGGCAACAATTCTGGCAGAGTGATGATAAGTGACAATGAGGCATTAGAGATTGCGTTGAAGCATGCAGGTCTTGATGGTGCTAAAATTGGTAAAACCAGAATCAAGCATGATATTGATGATGGCAGGAAGCTAATTGAAGTCAAATTCAAAGTGAAAAAGTTCAAGTATGAGTATGAGATAGATTCCTATAGCGGAAAGATTATCAGCTTCGAAATCGATTGAAAAACAAATCAGGCGACCCATTATTTGTGAATCGCCTGATGTATTCTAGGTTAATTAATCAATCAACAGGATTGTTGCGATAGTAGTTGATGAGACAACCATCTGCAATGATCTGTCTTTCATCTGGAGTCAAATCTCCAAGACTTACAGTAAACTCATTGATGCTTCCATCCTTCTTGACAGCATATGCCTTGAATTCAGGTGTTGCTTCAAGAACTGCCTTTCTAAGTCCAGGAATGAAGACCCAGTCACCAAGAGCGAAAGCACTTTCATCCTTGACAAGAAGTGGAGCCATACCCCAGTTGATACAGTTGGAGCGATAGCGCTTTGTTGCATACTCCTTGGCAAGGTTTGCAGATGCACCAAGAACTCTCTGGCAAGATGCAGCCTGTTCACGTGCAGATCCATCACCTGGCTTGATTGCAAAGATAGTTGAACCGATATCTGTATTCTCAGGATCGACCTTAACAACCTTACTGAGAGCTTCATAGACAGCCTTTACTTCTTCTGGAAGACCATTTCCAGCTCTTCTATCACGCTCAATCTGTCTTACTGCCTTACTTCTTCCTACATACTCAGGATCCTTTCTTGAGAGTGCGAACTCACTAAGTCTTTCAGGATTTGATCTATAAGAGGAGGTCTCACCAGATGGGATGAGCTCATCTGTGGTTGTTACAGGATCTGTGATATATGAGCAGACCTTGACAAGCAGATCGTCTGTAAGTGCTGGCTGTTCTGGCCAGTCCTTGATGTTTGGACCAAACTTGAGTTCGTAATCACTCTCTGCCTTACCAAAGCCATTGTAGACTCTCTTGTCATATACACTCTTATCGAATTCGTAATCATAAGTGTTGTACTTGATATCGAGATCGGAAGCAGCAGTGAGCTTACCATGATTTCTAGCAGTTGCTGCAATTGAGCGAGCATCCATAAGAGCAACACCACTCATCTGACCTTCACCCGGCTTTGAACCTTCTCTGTTAGGGAAGTTTCTAGTTGTATGTCTGATAGAAAGCTCTCCGTTTGCAGGAGTATCACCAGCACCGAAGCAAGGACCACAGAAGCATTCACGGATGATTACACCAGATGCAGCAATATCAGTAAGAACACCATTCTTCATGAGCTGGAGATATGAAGGCATACTGCCTGGATATACACTCATTGTGAATGCACCATTACCAATACTCTGACCTCTGAGGATATCAGCTACAGCACAAACGTTGTCGAATGTACCACCCGAACAACCTGCAACAAGGCCCTGGTCAACCCAGATGCCACCATCATGAACCTTGCTTACAAGGTCGATCTTGGCACCAACAATCTGGCTATTTGCCTTTTCCTGACATTCGAAAAGGATATCTTTAGGATTCTCAAGAAGTTCTCTGATCGTAATTGTATTGCTTGGATGCATTGGAAGAGCAATTGTCGATTCGACCAGGGAAAGGTCAACATAGACACAGCCTTCATAGAGAGCAACATCAGCAGGGTAGAGAGACTTGTAAGCTTCAGGTCTGCCATGGATCTTGAGGTAGTTTTCAGTTCTTTCATCAGTCTCCCAGATAGATGACCAACAGGTAGTCTCAGTTGTCATTACATCGATACCGTTTCTAAACTCCATTGGCAGGTTCTTTACACCAGGTCCAACAAACTCCATTACCTTGTTCTTTACATATCCATTCTTATAGACAGCACCACAGATCTGGAGTGCAACATCCTGAGGTCCTACACCTGGACGAGGCTCGCCATCGAGATAGATGAGGATAACACCAGGGCGCTGAACATCATAGGTTCTGCCGACAAGCTGCTTTGCAAGTTCACCACCACCTTCACCAACAGAAAGAGTTCCGATCGCACCATATCTTGTATGTGAGTCGGAGCCGAGAATCATTCTGCCACAGCCTGCCATCATTTCTCTATTGTAGGAGTGGATGACAGCCATATTTGTAGGAACATAGATACCACCATACTTGTGAGCTGCAGAAAGAGCAAACATATGGTCATCTTCATTGATTGTGCCACCAACTGCACAAAGAGAGTTGTGACAGTTTGTAAGAACATATGGCATTGGGAACTTCTTCATTCCACTTGCACGAGCAGTCTGGATGATACCTACATATGTGATATCATGGCTTGTGAGACTATCGAACTTGAGCTTGAGATTCTTCATGTCCCCGCTCTTGTTGTGTGCTTTCATGATACCATAGGCAATGGTGCCCTGTTTTGCTTCTTCTTTGGTAACAGGATGGCCTGCTTTCAGAGCTGCATCCTTTTCGTTTGTTACAATTTCCCGACCTTTTATCAAATATACTTCTGAATCATACAATTTGAGCATTTGAAACTCTCCTCTTTTTCTATTGTTGATTCAAGATTATCACTGGTTTTTCATTGACGCAAACGACAATATTTCAAACTATTTTGATAAAATGTCAATATTCTTATAATATCTTTGCCCTAAGGAAAGAAGATGGTCAAAAGTAGGGCCAAAATCATCACCACGCCTGAAAACAGCATATACATCTGCACCTAGATGATATGTATTGGGCAAAGATAAAAATCTGACACTTCTATCAGTATAAGGTAGAGCAAGCATCAATGTGTTTCCTATACCACCTTCAACTGCATCCAATGCAGATATCGTGTCTGGAGCATATAATCTAACATTGGGTCTTCTATCCAATGAAGATAGATAGGATTCTGCAATCTGCCCAGATAGAGTCATTCTTGTAAGACTTATATAGTTTTCATCAAGCCAGCTTAAATCAGAAAGACATGGATATATGAGATTATCCTTCCTTTTTGCCTTATCGATCAAAGGAGAAGAGGAGGGGAGAGCAAGTACCAAAGGAACGTGTGCAAGAAAGATGTAGTCAAGATCAGATTTCTTTTCAGTTACATAGGTAAAACACAGATCTATTCTGCCTTCTTCTAAACCTTTAATTAGCTCTTCTGAGCTTCCTCGTTCAAACGCAATCTGAACATCATTATTTAAATAGAACTCAGGAAGCATTCTCTTGAGGACAAAGGATGACATTCCCTTTGTCGCACCAAAACGGAATGCACTCTCACCGGAATCTTTCATCTCTCTTATATCGTTATCAACCTGTTCATCAAGCAGAAGGATTGCCTTACCAAGTTCTACATATCTACTTCCAGCCTTGGTAAGTATAAATCTGTTTCCATTCCTCTTGAAAAGCTTGATCTCAAGCATTTCTTCAAGACGCGTAAGATATTTTGATAATGCTCCTGGAGTAATACAGAGTTTATCAGCAGCCCGAGAAAGACTTCCTAAAGTGGCGATTTCTACAATGTACTCATAGTCACGGACGTTCATATTTTTCTTAGATTCTTCTTATAATTCGTTCGACCTCATCGATCGCATCATCGAGTTTTCTTCCAGCCTTGCTCAATCTGTGCTGAACTAGGACATCTGCAAAGAAGTTATCAAGAAAGTCAAAGAGCGTAAGAACTGTACCAATATCGAAATCTAGATTGCATTCGATATCTCTAAGTTCCCTAGAGAAATCTCTTAGATCGTACTTAGCTCTGTAGATTGCATCCTTTGCCTTGTTGATATTCGAATGTTTAAAAACAGAAGACCATAGTCCTTTACCAGACAGGATATCCCATACTCCCCATGCCTTGGCGTGTGAAATATACTTCCTTGCCTCAATAAGCGAATCTAATGCTCTATTTCCTGCCTTAATTGCTTCTCTTCTCTCAATATCGTAGCTCATACGAGAAATTATATATATATGTTCAAGCATTGTAAAAATATTTAGATGACATCTTGAAACTCATACTTGTATCTGATACAAATACAAGTAATATGAATATCAACTTTGATGTAACAAAAACAATTAAGGGAAGGAAAAGTGTAAGAACTTTTGATGGAAATAGAATAAAGGAATCAGATAGGAGTGCACTTGAATCCTTTATTGAAAAGGTATCGAATCCATTTGATGTTCCTGTAGAATTTAGATTGCTAGATGCATCTCGATATGACCTCAAAAGTCCTGTTGTTTTAGGATCAGATCTTTATCTTGCAGGAAAGGTCAAGAGATGCAAGAACTTTGAATTAGGTTTTGGCTACAGTTTTGAAACTGCATGTCTTTATGCACACTCTCTTGGTCTTGGCACTGTCATCCTGGCAGCAACTTTGAAAAGATCTTCTTTTGAAAAGGCAATGGACCTTTGTGAAGATGAAGTAATGCCAACAGCATCTCCAATTGGCTATCCTGCACAAAAGCAATCATTAAGAGAATCTCTTATGAGAAAAAGTCTGAATGCAGATGATCGAATTGCATTTGAGAAACTATTCTTCGATGGGAATTTCGACACTGGACTCAAGGTTGAGAATGCAAGAGAATTTGCTGTGGCACTTGATATGGTAAGACTTGCTCCTTCTGCAACCAACAAACAGCCATGGCGTGCAGTTGTTGATAAAGATACAGTCCACTTTTATGAAATGAAGTCAATAAAAGACAGTTCTCTTGGCGATATTCAGAAAGTCGATATGGGAATTGCTCTTGCTCACTTTGATCTGACAATGCAAACAGAGGGGTATTCTGGAAAGTTCATCGAATCAGATCCAGGCATCAAATTGCCTAAAAATGTTCACTACATTATCTCATACAAGAGTGTAAATTGATGGATACTCGTTTTTCTACTGCAATCCATATTCTGATCATGATAGCAGGAGATCCAAATCCGATTGCATCTGAAAAGATTGCTGAAAGTGTAGGGACCAATGCAAGCTATATCAGAAAGATTACGAGTTTGCTGAGAAAAAATGGAATCATAGCAAGCCATCAGGGAGTTGAAGGTTTCAGGCTACTTGTGAAACCAGATGAGTTGTCTCTTTCTAGAGTTTACAGTGCACTCTACAATACTGATGAAGTTCATTTGTTTGATATTCATCAGAATCCTAGTGACAAGTGCATTGTAGGAAGACATATACTGCCAGTTCTTTCTGATGTCTTCAAGGAAGTTGAAAGAAGAGCTGAAGATGAGATGAGAGAAACAACTCTTTTTGACTGCATGAAAAAGATGAGAGTGTTGATTGATAATTGAGTAATATATGAAAGCTTGTGTTCTTAATGGATATGATAAAAAGGGAAGGTCTCTTGAGATCGTCAATGTCCAAAAGCCTGAAATTGGAAATAATGATGTTCTTGTAAAGACAAGAACTGCTGGTGTCAATCCACTTGATAATATGATCATCCATGGGGATGTCAAATTGATCGTTCCATACAAGACACCTCTTGTAATGGGCAACGAGTTTACAGGAGTGATAGAGAAGGTTGGAAAGAGTGTCACTAGATTCAAGGTGGGAGATAGAGTCTATGGAAGGATGCCACTGAGGAAGATTGGTACTTTTGCTGAATTCATTGCAATCGAACAAGACTCAATTGCTATCGTACCTGAGTATCTTTCAGACGAAGAAGCCTCCTGTGTTCCATTGACAGCACTGACAGCTTTTCAGGCTTTTGAAATAATGAGGCCAAAAGCCGGAGAAACAATATTTATCTCTGGTGGAACAGGAAGTCTTGGTGCGATGGCAATTCCTTTGGCCAAGAGTTTTGGTCTTTCTGTAATTACAAATGGTAATGCTGAAAACAGAGATAGAGTAATTGAGCTTGGAGTAGACAGGTTCATAGACTACAAAACTGAAGACTACTCAAAATCTCTTCATGATGTTGATTACGTTCTTGATACTCTGGGGGATAGGGAACTTGCAAAGGAATTTTCAATATTGAAGCAAGGCGGCAAACTGGTTTCCCTGAAAGGACTTCCAAATGGTGAGTTTGCATCAAGATTTGGTATGCCTTTTGTAAAGCGAATGCTATTTGGCATGGTTGGAAGAAAATATGACAAGATGGCAGATAAGAAGAATCAGAGCTATCATTTCATCTTTGTTCATGAAGACGGAAAGGGGCTTGAGACGATTTCTAAGCTATTTACAGAGAAGAAGATCAAAGTTTCTGTCGATGAAGTATTTTCTCTTGATGATGTGAATAAAGCGTTGGAAAAAGTTGCCAATGGAAAATCGAAAGGAAAGACCATTATCAGGATCTCAAAGTAATTGTCATATAAACGAAATCTACAAGGTCTGGATGAAGATTGCTCATTTTGCTTGATGAGGATCTGAGTATCTTGTTTCTATCTTCAATCCAGATATCGATGTAACAAAAATTGAACAGAAGCCAATTATATATGCTTGATTTCCTTGAGTCAGGCATAATCGATTTGATTGCAAAATCAAGAGAGTACAAGACACTTGAGCCACTTGTTCTGTTTATAACATCTCCGTTTGCAAAAATTGCATGTGAAGTAATAAATACATGGAATATAGAAAAAGAAAAAAAACCTAATGATGTTATTCAATAAACATTTTCATAGTGCTATAGTGGAAAATCGTTGAATTTCAAGTTTTTCAGGTTATTTATGAAAAAAAATAGAAGTAATTTTTCGGGTAAATTGGGCTATGTACTTGCAGCAGCTGGTGCATCTGTTGGTCTTGGAAACATCTGGCGTTTTCCATATCTTGCAGCAAAGTATGGTGGAGGAATCTTTCTCCTTGTCTACATTCTACTTGCAGTCACTTTCGGTTATACGATGATCATAGCAGAGACTGTTATTGGTAGAGCGACAAAGAAAAGTCCAGTAAGTGCATTCAAAAGCTATGGAAACAATAACTTTCTAAAGTTTGGTGGATGGTTAAATGCAATAATCCCTGCACTTATCTGTCCATATTACTCAACAATTGGTGGCTGGGTAACAAAATATCTATTCGAATACATAATTGGTAACACAGAAGCTGTTTCACAGGATGGATACTTTACTTCTTTCATTGCAAATGGCTATGAACCTGAACTTTGGTTTTTCATCTTCATGTTTGCTGTTCTCTTTGTAATATTCTTTGGTGTCAAGAATGGAATCGAACGTGTGTCTAGATTCATGATGCCAATTCTATTAGTTCTTGCTTTAATCATATCTGTCTATTCAATTTCACTTCCAGGAGCAATTGAAGGAGTTAAATACTTCCTCATCCCAAACTTCTCCAACTTCTCTTTTATTACTGTTGTCTCTGCAATGGGGCAGATGTTCTATTCACTCTCGATTGCAATGGGCATCCTGATTACATTCGGTTCCTACATGAAGGACGATGTTTCTATCGATAACGCAACAATTCAAGTTGAGATTTTCGATACAGGAATTGCAATTCTTGCAGGTCTTATGATCATTCCTGCAGTATTTGCTTTCTCTGGTGGAGATCCTAACTCTCTCAATGCAGGACCATCTCTCATGTTCGTAACAATTCCTAAAGTCCTGTCTTCTACAAACTTTGCTCGCCTAGGTGGTAATCTCTTCTTCATACTTGTTCTGTTTGCAGCTCTGACAAGTGCAATTGCACTTACTGAGAGTGCAGTCTCAACTATTGAGGATGAACTTGGATACTCAAGAAAGAAGGCAACTATCATCATGGGCATCATCATGATAGTACTTGGAACATTATCATCTCTTGGTTATGGACCTCTTGGATTTATAAAGATAATCGGTATGGAATTTTTGGATTTCTTCGACTTTCTTACAAATACGATAATGATGCCACTTGCAGCAATCTGTATCTGCATCCTTGTTACAAAGTATATGGGAGTAGGCAAGGTCAATGATGAAGTTATCAAGAATGGTCACAAATTTGGACGAAGAAAGATCTTTGAGATAACAATACAGTATTTCAGTCCTGTTATTCTTATAATCATTCTCTTCTCATCCATTGCCAATGTCCTTGGCTGGATAAAGATGTAAAAGGATGAAAAGAATATTCTATGGACATACAATTTGGAACTGCAGATCTCGAGCAATTCTCGATGGATTATTTCAAGTTTGGAAATGGGGAAAGGACTCTTGTAATCCTTCCAGGACTCAATACCACAAGCGTCATGCCAAATGCTGAGGCTGTCTCTAGAACATATAAGGCCCTTGCTGATGATTTTACGATCTATCTGTTTGACAGAAGAAAGGGGGTCTTACCTTCAGTGTATACAGTCAAAGACATGGCTGAGGACACTGCTAAAGCTTTTAAAAAGGTTGGGCTTTATAACGTTGATATCTTTGGAGCATCACAAGGCGGTATGATTGCTATGACGATGGCGATCAACAACCCATGCCTTGTCCATTCTCTTGTTATAGGCTCATCAACTGCAAAGATCGCTAAAGAAGATTTCGCTATATTTGACAACTGGATCAAGTTGGCAAAGGAAGAGAGAACAGAAGAACTCTACCTTACTTTTGCAAAGGACCTATTTTCTGCTGAAATGCTTGAGAACACAAGAGACCTTTGGATCAATCTTTCAAAAGCAGTCAAGAAGGAAGATCTTGAGCGCTTTGTAATTCTTGCTGAAGGCATGAGAGGCTTCGATATTACATCAGAGCTAAAGAAGGTCACTTGTCCTGTTCTTTCATTGGGGTCAAATGCAGACAATGTGTTCAAGAAAGGGGAGAGTGAGCAGATAGTTAACTATCTTGTAAACAGTAAGTGCTCAGAGAAACATATGTATGATGGATATGGACACGCAGTTTTTGACTGTACTCCAGACTTCCAGGAGCGCATGCTAGAGTTCTTGAAAAAACATAGTAAATAGAAATTGCTTTTTCTAATTTTGAAGAACAAAAGGTATTGAAAATGCTAGCTTGAATTGCAATCAATGCTCTGATTTAATCAATATATACACCAAGAGCCTGATAAAAATCAGGCTCTTGGCATTTGGTGGTGTTTGCCTAAATTGATACAAGAATCAGGGAAGGGGACAAACTATCTCAGAGGGGGGACATTTTGACTTGGGAGCGGACAACCTGCATTTGAATCATCTGGAATGCAGTTTTTTTATGAATTTGGATTTAATGATAATTATTTAAGGGGCTTTATAACTTTAATTTCCGATAGGTCTTCTGGTGGGAAAAAAAATCAGGGAAAGCTTCAAGGAGATTGTATTCGCCTGTTGTGGACTAATAACTATGGTCATGGGAATCCAGATGGCTATTGCAACATCGAATGCACTGGCGCTTATGCTTGCCCTTCTGGTCGGAGGCGCATTGAGCTTTCTGCTGAAGACAGAAAACAGGATTCTCGCTTTGGGCGATTGCCTTGACAAAGCCACCGGTAGCGCAGGGACTCAGAACTTTGCCAAGGGCTTTCTCACCGCGTCCGTGCTGTTCTGCCCCGGTGCCATGAGCGTGGTAGGTTCAATTCAGGCCGGGACTACGGGCGAGATGACCACAATTCTCATCAAATCCGTCATAAACGGCTGTATGGCGGTGTTTTTCGCGTCGGTCTACGGTATAGGAGTCATGTTCTCCTTCCTGTTCATACTGGTCTATCAGGGATTCTTCTCATTGGCAGGCTCCTGGCTCCAGCCGCTACTGGGAGAGGTGGGGATTGCAGAACTGTCGGCCGAGGGCGGAGTACTTCTACTGATGATCGGCTTCGGACTTCTGAAGATTCGTGAGTTCAAGACCGCCAATTTCCTGCCGGCACTGATTTTCGCCCCATTGCTGGCAATACCGGTCAGCAGAATTGTCTGATCCGGGAAAGAGGGCACTGAAGCGGGCACAGCCTTTCCTGTCTCCCCTGCAGTGATGCAGGAGAAAACAGCTGCCGTTGTAGTTTTCACACATTTTCAAAGCCCGTTGTAGCATTGGACTATCCCGTTGATTGTTTCCGTATACTCGAAATCCTTCGGATAGACCAGATTCATCTCTCGAACCATACTTATGTTTTCAATACTGAGGATCGAGAGCTTTCCCTTGCGTACTTCATCCAGACAGACGCTTTTTGGCAGGATGGATACCCCAAGATTCCTGCGTATCAGGTCCTTAATTGTGGCGATGTTATCTATTTCCAGTATTATGTTGAAATCGTTCAGCGACCTGTTGCGTTCCTTCAGGGCATTCTTGAAGGTTTTCATCGTATTTGATTCCGGAAGGCGCATAATCAGGTTCTCTTTCATGAGTTCCTCAAGGGAAACCATGTTCTTGGAAGCAAGGTGATTAGTGGGAGAAGTTACCAGGACCAGACAGTCTGTTCCCAGCATGACATTGGTCAGGTCGGAATCGTTGTATAGACCCTCCATGATAATGAAGTCGAGTTCATTGTTCTTCAGCATCTTGTAGAGCAATCCTGATGTGTCAGAGATGATTTTTATGGCGATATCCGGCGAACTGTCCTTGAGGTATCTGGCGATTGCCTCGATGACAAGGCTGCTTTCCACGGTATGAGTGATTCCTACGCTCAGTGTTGTGGTGGACAGCTTGTTTTCGGAAATGGCCTGCTTGAGGCTGTTGGCCAGGGCATTTATCCTGGTAAGATAATTGATTACGACAGTGCCTTTCTTGGTTGGGATGATTCCCTGTGGGGTTCTCTCGAAAATCCTGAAACCGAGTTCCTCTTCCACTGCCTTGATGTGATTGCTTATCGCAGGTTGCGAAATGCATAGTTCCTGTGCCGCTTTCGTGAAATTTCCCAATTCCGCGACTTTGAGCAGAGATATGGCCTTAAGATCAAGAAATTCCATTTGTTGCCTCCACTTCGTAACATCCTTTTATTGGATTGTATACCTTCCTGTTCTTGTTTTTTGTAAGATGTTTTGACGAGAAAGTCCAGAACAGGATGACTGCTACTATTGAACAGATTATATCTACAACCGGTGTAGCGGAAACAGTTCCGTATACCGGGATGAAGAAGCCCAGTACAAACATCATGGGGATATCTAGGATGCCCTTGCGCAGCAGTGCAAGCAGAAATGACTCCTTACCGTGTCCCACGGCCTGGAAGAAGGAAATGAATGTATAGGCCAGTGCGGAGAACGGTGCACCTATGCACAGGATTCTGAGGAATCTGATTCCGTAATCCACAGAGGGATCCTGTGAGTTTAGGAAGATTCCCACAAGCGTACGTGCCGATACAAACATCAGCGATGTGGCGACTGCCGCGACTCCCGTGGCAAGAATTCCTACTGCCCGGACAAGACTTCTGGTTTTGACTCTGCGTCCGGCGGAATAGTTGTATCCTATAAGGGGCAGGGCTCCCTGCGTGATTCCCCTTACTATGGAATGCGAGAGCATGTTGATTTTCTTTGCCACGCCTATTCCCGCCTGAACCGCGGTGCCGTAAACGGAGAGGATATTATCAAGAATGGCATATGAGAGGTTTTCGGCGAAAGTCATGACGCATGCGGGGAGCCCGGCCTCTATAACCTTCCTGGGGATCTCCCACATGAATGATTCCTTTGTAAGATGAAGGCTTATGGGGATTTCTTTCCTTGTGTTTACCGCAATCAGTATAAGGAAGTAAATGCATGATATGACATTCGAAAGTGCTGTGGCTATGGCCGCGCCCGGGACTTCATATCCGGGTGGAAGTATCACGAACATGAACAGGGGGTCCAGCGCCATGTTCAGGACTCCGCCCAGGATTACACCTACGGAGGCATGGACCGCCAGTCCGAACGAACGTACCAGATGAGACATGAGTACGCTCAAGGATGTGAACAGGCCGCCTAATATTATCGTTATGAATATGTACTGTCTGGAAAGGCCGTGCACCTGTTCGTGATATGAGCCGCCGAGGAAGTTGACGAACGGGTCTATGACAATTAGAACCAGAACCGAATATAGAAGGGCAACGGCGAAGCAGCCCCAGAAGGAGAATGCACTGGTATGCTTTGCCCTGCTGTTGTTCATTTTCCCCAAAGCCCTTGAGATGACGCTGGATCCGCCAATTCCGAAGAGATTGGAAATGGCTGTCAGGAACATGAAGGCCGGCATGCATACGGTAACGGCCGTTATCTTTTCATTGCTGTTGGTAAGGCTGATGAAGAAGGTATCGGCCATATTATAGACAACGAGGATAATCTGGCCCATGACCGTAGGAATTGCAAGTTTAAGCAATGCCGTCATTATAGGGGCTTCTTCGAATAATTCTTTCTTGTCCACAGATGTCATACTGCTCTCCCTTGGAGCGTAAATACATTCTATGTAAGGATAAAAAGCAAAAGCAAATCATTAGTTCTGATGGACCGATAAGATTTTGTTATGATGCTTCGGGCTTTGTTTCCTGGAAAATGACGAAGAATAGGCCATTCTGCGACGTGGCGGGGAGGTCCAGTTATGGGATCATAAGTTATTCGAATAACTGCCGCGGGGCTGGTGCTCGGTTTCTGCGTTCTTTGTTCTGGCCTGCAATGTATATCTTTGCTGTTGATATCCAGGTTTTCTCAAGGTTTCAACTATTAGAAAATATCTAATAGTTCAGAAGGAAGGTGGAATCAATAAAAATTGGACAGCTCTGAATTGTATCAAAACTGTCCAGTAAAGATGGAGGTGGGGAGATTCGAACTCCCGTCCTAACGTGCCATTCCAAGGCGTCTACGGAGCGTAGTCAATACTTTAAGGTTTCCCACTCTGATAAGGCAGCTTGACAGGCCCACCAGGTGGTATTCATCTAAAGTGTCTTCTCCATACGATGACTTATGGAAAACAAGTCCCTGTTGTTGTCGGACACTCTCAGGTTAGGAACAGCACCCTCAAGGCCGTGCTCATAAACTACAATCAAGCAGCAAGAGCGATTGCTTCGTCGGAGACGAATTCGTCTTCTTTCTTAGCATTTAATTTTTTTTGCTAGTTTTACAAGTTGGCGCTTGGCCCGCAGTCTCAGACCTGATCTACCGCCAGTCGAAACCGGTACACCCCCGTGTACCATGCAATTGAAATATACTTAAGTTATAAGAAATTAGCAAGAATAATTTCAGAAATTCATATTTCTGAGTTCACGTCCAGCTTCTCTCTTGAGATCACGCTCCTTGATTGCAGCCTTCTTGTCGTAAGTTGCCTTACCACGAGCTAATGCAATCTTCATCTTTACAAGGTTTCCCTTTATATAGATTTCAAGTGGAACAATAGTCATACCCTTGGAATCTACCTTGCGTGCAAACTTCTTGATTTCTTCTTTGTGTGCAAGAAGATATCTGACTCTGTCACCTACATGGTTGAATACCTTTCCACCATGTGAGTAGGGCTGGATAGTGAAGCCAATCAGTTGAAGCTGGTCAGACTTGATATTTATATAACTGTCGCCAAAAGAACAGCGACCATCGCGGACAGACTTGACTTCTGTACCGACAAGGGACATACCGCACTCGAGCTCTTCGATTATCTCATAGTTGAAGTATGCCTTCTTATTCTTCTGTATTAGCTTAAAACCTTTCTTTTCTTCTTCCTTAGCCATATTTATTCACCAAGCACCAATCTAAAGCCAAGATACTCCGATGTATCCTTTCTATCAAGTGAACCAACAGTATAAGATTTGACAAAAGAAGGATCAGAAATGAACGAACCGCCTTTGACGACAACATCACCGAGTTCAAGAGCAGAAAGATAATAAGAATCAGCAACCCTGCTAAGTGGTATAAAGGAAGTAGATGTAAGTTCCCAAAGCCCTCCCTTCAGAGCCTTAGGGCCAGCTGAGTAATCAGAATAAAGAAGGGAAGTAGAGAAATCCTCAGTTGAGAGAGTAGAAGCAAGCTCGAGCTCTGCTTCTGTTGGGAGGCGATAGTTCTTTCCGGTTGTCTTCTTCATCCAGTCTGCATATGCCTTTGCTGCATAGTAGCTGATATTTCTAATCGGCTTATCACTCTTTACGTTAGTAGTTGGAAAAATACCTGCAAGATAGTATTCATCAGCCATACCATCCTTTACAATTTCATCGATATTATCCTTTGCCCAATATGGGTTTTCCTTGATAAAGAGAGCATACTCATACTCACTTACAAGTTTCTCAGCTAGAGTGAAGGCTGGAAGAGATACATTCACTGGATATTCTGAAATAGAAGAAAATGCATTATCCTGCTCTTTACCAATAGTGAAAAGAGTACTCTCGTATCTATAACCATCCTGTGTCTTTACAGGTGAAAGATTAGGAAAATAGATTTCACCATTATATCTAGGTGTTGTTCCATCAAAGAGTTTTTCAAGAGCATCTTCCAGTTTGATGAGTTTTTCAGATTTATAGTTGATACTATTTTTCTGATATAGTTCTTTAGCTTGTTTGTAATCTTCAAACATCTCTTCAGTTGTAATGAACAATGCTTCAAGAAGTAAGTCATCTGCTACATCCTTAATTCCTGCACTTACCGCATCTTTAGCTAACATAGTGAAAATAGGTCTATAGTTGTAGGCAGATGGATACTCTGTCACAACAGAGTAGAGTGGAAGATCTTCAAGAGCTAGAGATAATGATTTTTCATAGATTTTCGTCTCTTCAGGAATATTTACATCGATATCCATTGTTCTTTTAAAGAGCATTGTCATGAAAACAGGATGATCTATTTCAATGCTTTCAATGAAAACGACATCCCCGTTCTTAAGATATTCAACGTTATGTTTTCCTGAAGGAATGAAGAATCTTGAACCTTCTGTTGAACCGATATAGATATCATCGACAATTACACCAACATAAGAATATGAGGAATTGAAATGAACATACCTTCCTCCATTGACAATTCCCGGAAGGAATCCAAACAGAAAGACAAGAGCCAAGATGACCAATATCAGTAAAATAAGTATATATTTGCCAGGTCTAAGGCCAAAAAGCACAGGAAGCTTTACTTCTTCGACCTCAGGGAGTGTGATCTTCTTTTTGAACATAATCAAAAGTTAATATTTAGCCTATCTATTGTCAACAAAGCTCATCTTGGGTATCTTCTAAAGATATGGAGAAGGTCTATACATTTCTTGAAAGAACAACTGTCAAATACCTTACTAAAAGAAAGGCATTGAAAGCTTATGAAAAAAGACGGAAGAAAACAATCTTTACTGAAATCTATAGCTGGATCGATGCTCTTGTCTTTGCTGTTGTGGTTGTCATGCTCATCAACCAGTTTCTATTCCAGCTCTTTGTCATTCCTTCTCCATCCATGGTCAAGACACTTCTTGTAGGAGATAGGGTAGTTGTAAACAAGCTTTCATATGGTCTTGAACCTTATCCTGCTGCAAGAAATCGTTTCTTCAGAGAAAACCATAGAGTTGAGCGTGATGATATCATCACATTCTATAATCCTGAATATAACTCAAAAGGCCCTGTCTTCGATATCCTTTCGCAGGCAATATTCATGGGAACACTTTCGCTTGTAAATATAGACCGGAATGAAGATGGATCTGTTGCTGAAAGACTATATGTAAAGAGAGCAGTAGGTTTTCCAGGTGACCAAGTAAGAGTTAAAGATGGAAACATCCTAATTAGACCTGCAGGTTATGATAGATTCATGACTGAAGAAGAGTTCAGGAAGGAAAATGGTCTTTCATCTGGCCCTAACAGAAGTGCCGATTTTACTCTCTATGATGGCCTCAAAGCCTGGGCAAGGCTCTATGCAGACAGAGAGAAAGGAAACAAGACAAGAACAACTCATCTCTTGAACAGCTTCGAAGCTGTCAAGGATGAAGATTTCCCATTCGATCTCTATGAGTTTGAAAGCCAGAGAGCAAAGGAACACACTTTCATAGATCCAAGTAGCAGAGAGTATAGAGGAGAGAGTGCTAAATTCAGAGCAGGTATATATGTTCCAAACGATTATATTCTTCCTCTTGGAGACAATAGAGACAATTCTCACGATGGTAGATACTTCGGCCCTGTTGGTGAAGATAGGATCAATGGTAGAGTAATCTATCGATTCTGGCCAATAAATAGAGCTAGTGTCATGACAGATAAATAAAATGGATTATCTTGATAACACAAAGCCTGTCTCCTTGTATATCCACATTCCATTCTGCACAACAAAATGTGGTTATTGTGCATTCTATTCCTTAGAGGAGAAAGCTGTCAGGGAAGGTGAGAAGGAGCGTTTTCTGAATGTCCTTATGAGACAGTTGGATGCTCTAGTTGAAGATCTGAAACGACCTTTCCATACAATCTTTATAGGTGGTGGGAACCCTGGAATAATTGGCTATGATAACCTTTATAGGATCTTGAAACTTGCATCAAGATATGGCAAAGCAAAGGAATGCACTACAGAGATAAACCCAGAAACACTTAATGAAAACATCGCTCCACTGTTTGAATATCTGACAAGAATATCTGTCGGGATTCAGAGTATGAAGGATGAGAGTCTGATAACACTTGGAAGAAATGCAAAGAAAGAGACAAATATCAAAGCATTGAATCTTTTGTCCAAATTCAAGAATGAGTATGGAATTTCTTTCAATGCAGATATCATGACAAACATTCCAGGTGAGAATATTCAGGATGCTCTGAATGATATTGATGAAGTTGCTTCCTTTAACCCAGATCACATTTCCCTTTACTCATTGACATTTGAAGAGGGGACACGACTTATAGAAAGCTGTGTTCCTATGGATGAAGAAGAGCAGCGCAAGATGCTCATATCCTGTTGGGACAAACTTGAAAGCCTAGGCTACCATCAATATGAGATATCCAATTTTGCAAGAAAAGGAAAAGAGTGCCTTCACAACAAGGTCTATTGGGCTTTGGGGCAGTACATTGGACTTGGTCCAACAGCAGAATCGAGTGTGGGATACAGAACAATCATCTCATCAAGAGAACCAGATTCTCTTTCTGACTATCTTGTCAATCCAAGCTTTGAAAGTGTGAAACTGAAAGGCTATGAAGCAGAAGAGGAATATCTACTGACAACCCTCAGAACAGGCACAGGAATCGATAAAAAAGAATACTTTTCTCGATTCTGTGAAGATTTCGATGAAAAATATGGAACATTTATTCAAAAACTGGATAAAAATCTATATGAAGACACAGATCAAAGATTCTGTCTTACAAGGGAGGGTTTTTTACTGCTTGATAACGTAATTCTTTCACTTGCGATGGCAATATAGCAGTGTGCTATGTTGACACCATAATTTTCTTTATGATAATTTTTTTAAGTTCTAAAAACTAATTAAATAATACAAAGAGGTTTCATATGTCTGGCCACAGTAAATGGGCAACTATCAAACACAAGAAGGGATTGGCCGATGCAAAGCGCGGTCAGAAGTTTACAAAGCTGATCAAGGAAATCACTGTCGCAGCAAAGATGGGCGGTGCAGATCCTGAATCAAATGCAAGACTCAGAACTGCTGTTCTAAAGGCAAGAGCCGAGAACATGCCAAAAGATAACATCGAGAGAGCAATCAAGAAGGCTGCTGGTGAAGATGCAAACACCAACTTCTATGAACTCACCTATGAAGGCTATGCTGGTGGTGGCGTTGCTATCATCATCGATACTCTTACTGATAACAAGAACAGAACTGCTGCTGATGTCAGATCTACTCTTACCAAGCTTGGCGGTACTCTCGGTGCTCCAGGTTCTGTATCCTACATGTTCCAGACCAAGGGTGTAATCACCTATGATGCTACAAAGTACACAGAAGACGAAATTTTCGAAGCTGCTCTTGAAAATGGTGCAGAAGATGTAAGCAACGATGGTGAAGTCATCGAAGTTACTACATCTCCTTCAGATTTCGCTACAGTTCTCGAAGCAATGCAGGCAGCTGGTTTCGAGCAGGATTCTGCCGATATCAACAAGATTGCAGATCAGATGGTAAGCGTTGACAAGGAAAAGGCTGAGAAGGTCATGAAGATTGTCGAGCGTCTTGAGGACCTCGAAGATGTTCAGCAGGTATCAACCAACCTCGAGCTTCCAGACGATTACGACGGAGAATAAAAAGAGATTGATAGTCCTTGGAATTGATCCGGGATTGGCTAACACAGGCTGGGGAGTTGTGGAAGTTATTTCACAGCAGTACCGGCCTGTTTCTTTTGGAGTCATCAAAACTGACACCTCTCACAGCCTTCCCGATAGAATTTCAGCAATAGCGAAGGAGGTAGGGGTACTAGTTGATAGATACTCCTGTGAAGTTGTTTCCATGGAGGACATATTCTTTACCAAGAATGTCTCCTCTGCTATTTCTGTTGCCAAGGTAATTGGAGCAATCTGTCATGAGATGAGGAGCAAGAATATCGAGGTTCATCTATTTTCTCCTCCTCAGATCAAGCAGGCAGTAACAGGCATGGGAAAGGCTGATAAGAACCAAGTCCAACAGATGGTAAAACTTCTGCTTGGAATGAAATCTATTCCCAAGTCTGACCATGCAGCGGATGCACTTGCAGACTGCATAACCTATGCAGTCTTCTCTCAGACCTACTCAAGGATTGGAATGAAAGGAAATAATTCATGATCAATGCACTCAATGGAACAATAGTAGAAGTTTCTCACAACTCGGTTATAGTCAATGTAAATGGAGTTGAGTACTATGCTGAAATTTCCACAAATGCAGCAAGCTACTTTTCAAGCCATCTCAAGGAACAGGTGAGAGTTCTCACCAAGCTGAACATCACTGAATATGCAACCAGTCTCTATGGATTTAAAGATGAAGAAGAAAGAGATTGCTTCATTCAGCTTCAGACAGTTCCAGGAATTGGAGCAAAGCAAGCCTTGAAAGTCCTTTCATCCATTTCTGTCGAAGAGTTTATCAAGGCACTTGATAGAAGAGATATTTCTGCTCTTTCAAGGATTCCAGGAATTGGCTCAAAGAGTGCACAGAAGCTTATCCTTCAACTCAGAGATACTCTTGTATATACTGATGAAGAAGAGGGCAGTGGAAACACCAAGGGCGTTGGAAAGCAATGGAATGATATTCTTGAGTCCTTCATCGCTATGGGATATGACAAGAAGATTGTTCAGAGAAAACTTGATGAGATTCTAAACAAGGAATCATCAAAACTTGCAACAATGAGCCATGATAAGGCGGAATCATATATATTCCCACTTCTCCTTAGGAGTCTTGCATGAAATACGAAGAAGATTACTACGATCCAGAGGATAGCCCTGTAGCTGTTACCTTCCAGAAGGCTGATGAGCAGAGTGATAATGTCCTGAGGCCTAAATATCTTGAAGATTTCCAGGGTCAGAAGAAACTTAAGGACAATCTCCAGGTCTTTATCAATGCAGCAAGAGCAAGAGGAGAGGCACTGGACCACACATTCCTTGTCGGTCCTCCTGGGCTTGGAAAGACAACACTTGCATCCATCATAGCAAATGAGATGCACACTGAAATCAGGATGACAAGTGCTCCAGCTTTAGATAAACCAAAGGATCTTGCTGGTATCCTGACCAATGTAACTGAGAATTCCATCTTTTTCATCGATGAAATCCATCGTCTCAAGCCAGCTCTTGAGGAGATGCTCTATATTGCTATGGAAGACTATGAGATAGACTGGGTAATTGGACAGGGACCAAGTGCAAGGACAATGAGAGTTCCTCTTCCTAAGTTCACTCTGATTGGAGCAACAACCAAGGCAGGTAGTGTCGCAATGCCACTTTCAGAGCGTTTTGGTATCAATTGCCATCTTGAGTATTACAGTGCTGAAGAGTTGAAGGATATCATCCTGCGATCTGCAAAGCTGCTTGATACAAAGATAGATAACGATGCTGCTCTTATGCTTGCATCCTGCTCGAGAGGTACACCAAGAATTGCCAACCGTCTTTTAAAGCGTCTGAGAGACTTTGCTTATGATCTCAAGAGTGAGAACATCACAACAAAGATTGTAACTCACGGTCTTGATAGAATGGGTATCGACCCTAACGGACTTGAAAGAATGGATAGACAGATCCTCAAGACCATCATCGAATTCTATAATGGCGGTCCTGTTGGTGCTGAAACTCTTTCGATCAGTGTCGGTGAAGCTGTTGAGACAATTGAGGATTACTATGAACCCTATCTGATACAGAAGGGTTATCTTAAACGAACAAAATCAGGTCGCTGTGTTACACAGAAGGCCTATGAATTATTGAATATCCCTTACAGAGGTGCAATTTCAAATGCTGACCAAGGAATATTATTTTGATCTTCCCTCTGAGCTTATCGCTCAGGAACCTGTAGAGAGAAGGGGAGATGAGAAGCTTCTCGTACTAGATAAGAATACAAGACTCTATGAAGATAGATTGATGAAGGATTTTCCTTCTCTTCTTGACGAGAACTCAATACTTGTTGTCAACAACTCTAAAGTCAGAAAAGCTCGCTGCTTTGGAAAGACTGAGTTTGGTGGAGTTGTTGAATTTCTGTTTCTTGAGGAAAATGAAGACCATAGCTGGATCTGCATGATTTCCAAGTCGAAGAAGCAGAAAATTGGAAGGAAGTATTACTTCTACGGCAAGAATGATGAACTTGTAAAGGTTGCAACACTTTCTGGTGAATATCCTGATGGAAACAGACAGGTGACATTTGAAGAACCTCTTGAAGAAGAGTTCTTCTCACGCTGTGGCCATGTTCCTCTTCCACCTTATATCAAGAGAGAGGACAAGTTCTCTGATGAATCAAGATATCAGACAATATATGCAAAGAATGAAGGCTCTGTTGCAGCTCCAACTGCAGGATTGCATTTCACACCCGAAATCCTTGAAGAAGTAAAGAAGAGGGGAATTGAAATTGTCGAAGTTACTTTGCATGTAGGGGCTGGAACATTCCTTCCAGTCAGAAGCGAGAAAATCGAAGACCACCATATGCACTATGAAAGGTATACTATCCTTCCTGAAGTTGCAGCAAAGCTCAATGAAGCAAAGAGAAGTGGAAAGAAGATCGTCTCTGTTGGAACTACAAGCGTAAGAACTCTTGAAAGTGCAGTAAATGATAAAGGCATGATCGAAAGTGGTACAAGAAGAACAAATATCTTCATCCACCCAGGTGTTCCTTTCCGTTTTGTGGATAATCTTTTGACAAATTTTCACACTCCAGAATCGACACTGTTGATGCTTGTAAGCGCACTTGCAGGAAAAGAGAATATCTTCAAAGCCTACGAGCACGCAATAAGCGAACGTTATCGTTTCTTCAGCTATGGGGATGCAATGTTCATCAAAGGTTGATATAACCTTCGATTTCATTGAACACCAATTCGGATGCCTCTATCTCGTTCATGATGGCAGGTATTCGAATCAGTTTTACACCTTCAGGCAGGGCCCTGAAGGCTTTTTCAAAGTTCTCTTTGACGCATTTGAGATACTCTTCCTTCTCGAAGAGCTCTTTTACATCTCCACGTGAATTAATTCTTTCCATGCAAAGAGATACAGAAGCATCAAGATAGATAACACACCTAGGATGTGGATAATTGTTGATTGCTTTGACGTAATCAAAGTCAAGCTGGACAGTCTGATAAGCAAAAGAGGAATAGAAGTAGCGGTCTGAAAGGACTATTGTCCCTTCCTTTGTCTTTTTCTCGATTCCATAATCTGAGTTATAGAGATGATCATGACGATCTGCAGAATAAAGCAGGGCAAGAGCTTGAGGCGTTGTCACGATTTCACGTCTTAGCACCTGTCTGACAACTCTACCGATCGCATTATCTGTGGGTTCAAAAGTAGTTTCGACATTAAAACCTCTACTTCTGAGCTTATCTCCAAGCAGATGTAGCTGTGTAGATTTTCCTGAACCATCAAGACCTTCAAAAACAAAGAAATTATCGAGTACCTTATCCATCTCAAACTCCAATTTCAAGGAATATAATAACAATTAGTGATGAATAAAAACAATCAATCGTTTATATTTAAACTGGAATAATATGAAATATCACACGACACTGTCGACAATACTGATTTCCCTGGGAGTTCTTCTGTTTTTCCTAGCAGTTGCTGTTTTCTGTGTCGAATATTTCAATCTTGATTCTCCTGGAGTTCTGGTCCTGAACACAATCGAAAAAAAGCTCCAGAATGAAGACCTTCCATTTACACTATCTTTTTCTGCGATAGACAGAAAGATGGACAGGGAAATCACAGTCCACGACATTGATTTCAACTATAAAGGGCTTGAGAGTATAAAAGCGAAGACTGTAACTATAGTGCAGAATCCTGCTTCACTCTTATCGAAGTTGCTTTTGAAAAGAGGAAATATCAGAATTCTCATCGAAGGACTTGAGTTCAAATATACAAGTTTCAAAGGAAGTGATAATGATTCAAGACCTTCAACATTCAATGAAACAGAACTCATAAATAGAATTGCTGAAGTAATCGAGAAGAAGACTGATGGATTTCTGTTTAATTTCGACTATGAAATCATCATAGACCATGCAAATATCTCCTATGAAGATCTGATTGTAATCGATGACGGATATGCAGAGATCAAATTTGACAGAAAGCTCATCTTGAGAAATATCTATTTTGATATTCCTAGCATTGTGATGATTCAGGATGATATGGTCACAAGAGTCGATAGGCTAGTGGCAACTGCAGATAGGACGAATCAATATGTTATCGATGCAAGCTTTGACAACCTTTCTGTTTCCTCCGAAAATCTTTCACTCGATGCAATCGATATGACCTTTAATACGAAATTTGCAACTCTTGCCAATCTCGAATTGAAGAACCTTCACTATGATGCAACTCTTGAAAGCATCAACTATTCAGATCCAGAGACAAAGTTCAATTTTACTGACCTGACAGCAAGGGAGGCAGAAGAAGGTGCATACTTCATTGCATCGAACTTCAACCTCACTCATGGAGAATACACAGCCACTTCGGAAAACATCGAAGCAAATGTATCAGGAAACCTCTCAGGTAACTACAAGGTATCAGTCAAATCAGATATTCCTGTAACAATAAAGAATGGTGAAGATAATGTCTTCATTTTCAAAGGTTATGATGCAACCTTGAATTATGATGGTATCTATACATTGGATGCAATTCTTGATGATATCGATATTGCATATGCAGAAGACTATACGAAAGCCATCATAGACAACATCAATTTAAATGGCAGCCGTATCTATTGCCAATATGATGAGAAAAGGTTGTATGCAGAAGTAAATTCAAACCTCACAATAGAAAGCAAGAAGAAATATTTTGACAAGGCAACAACAAAGTTTTCAGCAGGTTTCATGAGAGAAGGGGAAGAGATAACTGAATACTTTATCAATGTCGATGGTCTCTATCTGCCAACTGTCAGTTCTCCAATCGTTGGAAATATTTCATACACTGATAAGAAATTGAGTGGAAACTTCAACTATTCAGATTCAGTAAATGTAAGTCTTGATAGAACAAAGGGCTTCCAGCTCGATGCAGAGATCAATTCTCTTGAACTTGTTGAATTCGAACCGCTCATTGAAATGGTAACACCGATATTCGGAAACTACATTGCACCTGAAACAACCTTTTCTGGTACTTTCCGTGTCTCAAGTGATGAAGACATAAGGAAATATTCGACGATATACTCATCATTTGCTCTCTCTGATATCAGATTCAATGACTTCAGATTCGGCATTGCAGGTCTTCTTGATTCCACAATAGAAGATAATGTCTTGAAGGTAAAAACAATCTCATCCTCGAATGATTTCTTCAGAGCCTCATATTCAGGAAACATCGACCTTGATACAAAGCTGCCAGAAGGTCACCTTGAAATCATCAATCCAAATTCAGGCAAAGAGTACATGAGAGTCGATATCAACAAGAATGAAAACAATGGATACTCATTCAATGCAGCTCTTCCAACAATTTATGATAGCTCTGTAACAGGTGTTGTCGAAAGAGATGAGAACAATTGTATTGTTGCAGATGGTCTTCTTGTTTCCGGTATCGATAGCTATCCGATCAGCGTATTCAACGATTCAACAAATAGAATTACTAGAGTCACATCTACAGGCTTCTCATTCGGTCTTGAAATTGTAGATTCTATCATCTCCTCCGAGCTGGAATTCAGTTCCTTCAAGGCTCCAGTCAAGAGTGAAGAAATTGTACCTCTTATCATCAACGGTAAGTTGATTACAACCTTCGATTTCCAGGATCAGAGTCTCTCTGGCCGTTCTACAACCTTGGATTTGATCGATTTCAGGTTCCTGCCATCTGTTCCTGATATCCACTTCAATATTGAATTCACCAACGAATATGTCGCTTTGAACAACATCTCTGTTGTCAACGATTTCCCATTGCTACTCGGAAGAGTTTACTTCGATATAAGGAATAAATCTGTTGCAGCACACATAGGAAACAACGATGAGAATGCATATTTATCTATAATGAAGATAGGAAAGGGCTACACAGGTATCATCGATATCGAGAACTTCATGCTTGAAAGATTTGGCTTTGAAGATCTTATTGCAAATGCATCCCTCACAGGAAGAGGAAGTAGGCTAGATGATTTCACATTCTCAGGTAGTATGTTTGCTTCAGGCAAGGATTCAAGTAGCTATATCTTGAGATCGGATATCACACTGACTCCATACATGCTTTCATTCACAGATCTGAATTATGATACAGACAAGCTGAAAATCCATTCAGATTCCATCTCTATCGATTCTGTTACAGGCAACTCATCTGCACTCTTTGATATCACATATAATGTCCAGAATAAGGATAGAGATTATCCAATCGATATCAAGTTCAATTACTCACTCAATTTCCCTGTATATGAGAACTTCCTCGATATGGGCTTCAACCTTATCGACTATATCAAAGGAGGTGGTTTCCTCGATACTCAGATCCATATCGACAATATCATTTTGGATAACGGAATAGGTATCTGGGATAGAGACATCACTCTTTCCTTCAATAAGGATGAATTTACTGCATCTGGTAACTTGATTGAAGGATATTATGAGATTGCAACAAAGAAGATGGATGTGACAATCCACAAAAATGAGATCATCTCTGGTCGATTCATGGGAAGTGTCGTCTATCCAGAATATGACATATTGGTCGAGAATTTCTCTTTCAACTTGCATAGCATAGTCACATTCATGAAGTATCCAATCTTCTATTTCGGAACCGATTCATATGTAAATGCAAACCTGAGAGTCTATGGAAAGGGTCGAAACAGTCATATTTTCGGAGATATCTTCTCTGACAAGGTCATGTTCAACACCTGGTGGATCGACCAGGATGACTTCGTGGCAACAAACCTCAAGATGACGATAATCGACAACGAGCTCGATTCTAGCTTGATGCCAGCCACAATGATCAACAGGGAGACAGGTGACATCAGGGAAGGTAGGGTCAGATTCTTCGGAACTATCGGTGGACCTAACATTGTTGACCATATTGCACTTGATGCATACACAGAAGAAGATGCAAAGATACATATCATCTGTCCAATTCAGACCTACAATGCACAGATAGAAGGTTATGGCTGGGGCCATTTCACTTATGACAGTGAAATATGGTTGCAGCACATGAGCGGTGAATTCTTCATCGAAGATTTCGATATCAGTATTGGTTATGACCCACTTCCTTACTGGTGGGAGAGTGGTATCCAGTATACTGATGATTTCTATATCACATTCTCAAAGAATGTACGCTTCATCCTTCCAAAGAGCGATGAGCCAATCATGACTGCATATATCAAGGAAGGAGATGAGATAAGATTCTTGTACGATACTAGATATATGAATGCATCTATTTCTGGAAATATAAATCTCAAGGGTGGTGAAATCTACTACTTCAACAAGAGCTTCTATATTACCGATGGAAGCTTCAACTTCCCATCAAATTCCTTCAATGAGCCAAGACTTTCACTCAGAGCAAAGCTTACTGATTTCGATAGCAATGGAAACAAGGTCGATATCTTCCTAGTTCTCAACAATTCCACTCTCGATAATATCACCCCACACTTTGAATCCTATCCACAGAAGAGCACATCGGAAATCATGGCTATTCTTGGTAATGTGATCATATCAGAAACAGGAGAGGAATCTGGAACTAGTCTTGGAACCCTTGCAAACCTCTTCTCAAGTGGTATGGATTTCATGGGTAGGGCAGGTGTCATCAACAACAACTTCTCAACTAGATCCCTGACAGACTCGATCAGAGAAAATCTCAATCTGGATATGTTCTCTCTGCGTTCACAGCTCTTGCAGAACGTTCTCCTTGATTCTGTTTTCACACCAGGTGCAACTGTCTATTCACCGATTTCCAGAATCTTGAACAACACAACAATATTCTTTGGAAAGCAGATTACTGGACAGATATTCCTGAAGGGACTCATCAAATTGAATTCTAAAGAAAAGAGAAAGAATAAGAATCCTTTCCTTGCAAAGGATCTCATGCTTGATTTCGAAATGTCGCTAGAATGGGAGAATCCAATCGGAACATTCACATTCAGTACAAATCCAGTGAATCTCTTCCCTCAGAATCTTATGGATAATTTTGGTCTATCATATAGCAATCGTATCGTTTTCTAGAATGTATAATTATTGTGAAGTATCCAAAGATAATTGGAATTTATGGGTTTAATGTTATATAGTACATCGAAGGAGAATATAATGTTCAAAAAAAAGTTTCTTGTTCTAATACTTGTAATTCTAACTATTGCCGTACCTCTCTTTGCAGATGATTGGTATATTGGCAAGAAGATTTCAAACTTCGAGTATACAAATCTTCACAATGTTACAGCAAGAAAACTTACAAGTCTTCTCTCTGACTTCAAGGGCAAGACTCTCGATGATAATGTACTCTCTGAAATAGACAAGATTCTCTATGCTGAGAATTGGATGAATTACTATATCCTCGATCCAATTCAGGAAGAGAACTCAAATAACGTCATACTGAGATTTGAAATCCATG
Source organism: Spirochaetales bacterium (assembly GCA_017478205.1). Taxonomy (GTDB): domain Bacteria; phylum Spirochaetota; class Spirochaetia; order Sphaerochaetales; family Sphaerochaetaceae; genus Bullifex. The sequence continues at coordinate 33,873 of JAFVDZ010000081.1, forward strand.
AGCAGCCAATGATCAAGGAGATCAAGTTCTCTGGCAACAAGATTCTGAAGGACAGAATCCTCTTTGAAGAACAGTCTCTAAATGTTGGTGATTTCTTCTCTCCTGGTATCGTAAACAGTCAGGCAACAGTCCTTACTGAGTTCTACATCTCCAGAGGCTTTGTATATGCTGAAGTTACAGCAGAGTATGAAGAGAATGAAGAGCTAAGTCAGATAATCGTAACATTCAACTGTACTGAGAATGAAAGATATAAGGTCGGTGAAATCATATTCGAAGGGATCGAGAATCTTACTGACAAGCAGCTTCTAAAGGTCATGGAGACAAAGGCTAAGGGTCTTTTCAAGAGTGGCTACTATGTTGAGTCGACAATCAACAACGATAGAAGAGCAATCATCGATTACTACAAAGAAAATGGTTTTATCGATGCTCAGATTGAAAAGGTCGAGCTATTCAATATCACAACACCTGATGATGACAGTACAATGCTTCAGGTCATTATCCACATAAATGAAGGCGCTCAGTGGAGGATGGGAAAAATCTCATTCGAAGGTAACAAGGTTTTCTCAGATGAAGAGATACAGAACACCATCTACATTCAGGAAGGCAATTCGAACAACGCACTCCAAGTCCAGAGACAGGTTCAGGAAATTGCATCCCTCTACTACAACAATGGCTACATTTCAACAAATGTATCTGATATAACAACAAGAAATGAGGACACTCATACAATAGATCACAAGTTTGTAATCCAGGAGTCCAATAAATCCTACATCGAAAAGATTCTTATCACAGGTCTTAAAAAGACAAAAGAAAAGGTCTTTGCAAGAGAGCTCGAGGTCAAGGAGGGAGATGTCTTTTCTCAGGCAAAGCTTCAGAAGAGTTTCCAGAACTTGATGAACACAGGTATCGTCGAGGATGTAAAGACAGGTCTTTACAGAGGAGACACTGATGACGGCGTTGTTCTCGAACTTGCAATCCAGGAAGGAAACCAGATGGAAGTTCAGTTCGGTGCAACCTTTGGTGGCAATGTAGATGGATTCCCAATTTCTGGCTTCGTTCAGTGGGCCGACAAGAACCTCTTGGGTACAGGTCGTGACCTCTCGATCGGAACCAACATCTCTCCAGATGCTCAGTCTTTGACAATCTCTCTTTCTGATGATTGGGTAGGGGACAAGAGATGGAACAATGGTATCACACTCAATCTCGAAAAGAACAACAGAAAGGGTCAGCTCCAGAAGGCTCCAGGTAGTAACTACTACGATGGTAGAGATGACGAGCATGAGACATTCCCACTCGGTTACTACTCATGGCAAGCCTGGGATGATTCTGACAATAAATATCCAGATGACAGCTACCTCATGAATTATGACTTCTATAGAGTATCTATTGGTTATAACACAGGTTATACATTCATGTTCGATAAGGGATCTCTCAAACTTGGAAGTGGTCTTTCCATCGGTTGGAACCATGCCAAGTACGACTCTAACTACGATCCATATGAATATATAATCAAGAGATATGCTGAAAAGTGGCAGATGTCCAACAAGCTCTCATTCTCAATTTCATGGGATGCAAGAGATTTGAGAAGAAATACAAGTAAGGGTTATGTCCTTTCAACAGGATGGACATATGCAGGTGGTTTCCTTGGAGGTCTTTCCAACTACAATAAGCTTTCATTCTCAGCATCTGGCTTCAAGACGGTAAAGACTCTTGAAAACTCAGAAGGTGAAAAGAAGAACCTTGTTCTCTCTGCAACCAGCCAGGTTTCCTTCATGCTTCCTCAGTATTGGGATTACTCTGCTGATGGAGGATTTGGCTGGCATGATGCATACATGGGCGCAACCAAGTATGAAATGCTGTATCTTGACGGCATGAACATTGGTAGAGGCTTCTCTACTGTCTATGACCAGTCAATCATGTGGCATAACCAGATAGAGCTTTCCTATCCTCTGATTTCCAATGTTCTTTCATGGGAAATCTACACATCAGCTACAGCACTTACCAAGAGAATTGACAGTGAGTACGATCCAAGCTGGTATTTCTCAGCTGGTGCAGGTCTAAAGCTTTCAATCCCTGGCTTCCCACTTGGTCTATACCTTTGTAAGAATGCAACCAAGATTGCAGGTGAAGACTTTACCTTCAAGTCAGGTCCAATCTTCCAGAATTCAGGCAACTCCAATTCTGGTCTAAGACTGGTTCTCGCAATTACAACGTCCCTCTATTGATAGTATGGCAGAAAGAAAGGAAGAGATGACGCCAATGATGCGTCAATATATTGAAATCAAAGGAGAGCATCCTGACAAGGTGCTCTTCTTCCGTCTTGGCGACTTCTATGAAATGTTCAATGAAGATGCACTTGAGATTTCAAGACTGCTGAATCTGACTCTTACTCATAGAGCAAATTATCCAATGTGTGGAATTCCTTTCCATGCAGCCAAGAACTACCTCAAACGACTGTTGGATGCAGGAAAGAAGGTTGCTATCTGTGAGCAGCTATCACTACCTGACAAGGCAGGTGAACTTGCAAAACGAGAAGTTGTACAGATATATACTCCTGGAACGATAATCGAAGATGACTTTCTTGACAGTGGAATTTCAAATCATATCTTCTCTGTAAATTACACCAAAGGAGAATATGTTGCTGCCTGGACAGATATCTCGACAGGCGAATTCTATATCAATCACATCAAGAAAGATAAGAAGTTAACAAACCTGAATGCGCTTCTATCATCTCTTACTATCAGAGAAATCGTTGTTTCTGACGATCTCTATTTCACAGATAGAGTCTTGAGGGATGTTCTCGATTCGACTGGTCATATAATTACAAAACTACCAAGCTGGTACTTTTCACAGAGAGAAGCAAAGAAACAGATTTCAGAGCAGTTTGGCATTTTCAATTCTGCAGTCTTTGGCTTTGAGGAAGATGATAGTGCTCTAACTGCTGCAGCTGGACTTTTGAAATATGCACTCGAGATGCTCAAGTCACCTCTAAAGCAGATCAAGAGTATCAAGTTGATCACAGATAAGGGAAGAATGAACCTAGATGAAGCAACAGAGAAGAATCTGGAGCTTGTCAGAAACCTTAGCGAAGGTAAGAGTGCCTACACGCTTTTTTCTGCGATCAACAAGACCTGTACAAGTGCAGGCTGTAGACTACTTAGAGAAATTATCCTGAATCCTCTATCTGATATCGACATCATAAATGATCGCCTCGACTGGTGCGAATACCTCTTTAATGAAATCGATGAGAGAAAGAAAGTAAGGGAAAATCTTTCAAATACTGCCGATTTGATACGTCTTACAAGTAAATTCGAGATGGGAAAGAGTGTTCCAAGAGACCTTATCAGTGTCAGGGAGACATTGCTTAGCTTCTTTACTTTGGCTGGGGACAATGAAAAGTATCTTTCACTTCTTGAAAGTGAATTGAGAAATCCTGAAAGACTTACACAGCTATGTGAAAGAATTGAAAGGGAAGTCAACCCTGAATGCACCAATATAAATCATGTTGGAAGAATTCTTCTAAATGGCTTTGATGAGGAGCTAGATAGACTCAGAGAGATTGAAAATGGATCTGGCGCTTTACTCGATAACTATCTTGAGAAGATAAAGGAAGAGACAGGTATCACAATTCTCAGGATGGGAAACAACAAGATTATAGGTACATATCTAGAAGTGTCGAAAGGACAGGTCAATCGTGTACCAGAGTATTTTGTTCGCCGTCAGACCCTTGTAAACTGCGAAAGGTTCACAACACCTGAGCTTTCCGAGCTTGAAGAAAGAATCAATAGTGCAGCTGAAGAAGCATCAAAACGAGAATTCTATCTCTATCAGAAGCTTGTTGAGGATACAACAGCTCTTTCTACTGAGCTCAGAAGTATAGGAAAACTTTTATCGATCCTCGATGTATATCAAAGTTTTGCTGAAATTAGCTCCATCTGGAATTATACGAGACCTGAAATCATAGAAGATGGCAATTTGATCATCCAGGATGGACGCCATCCTGTTGTAGAGCAGCACTTGAGCAATTCAAGTTTTGTCTCAAACTCTCTATCTACAGAAGAGTCGAGCTTTTTCTTGATTACAGGACCCAATATGGCAGGTAAGTCAACCTTCCTCAGACAGACTGCACTTATCATCCTTCTTTCGCACATAGGCTGCTTTGTTCCGGCAAGAAAGGCGATCATCCCTTTGATAGATTCACTTTTCTGTAGAGTTGGAGCATCAGATAATCTTGCTCGTGGAGAATCTACATTCCTTGTTGAAATGCAGGAATCTGCACATATCTTGAGAAACGCAACAAAGAAGTCACTTGTAATCATGGATGAAGTGGGCAGGGGAACAAGTACCCAAGATGGTATGTCTCTTGCATATGCGATAATGAAGTATCTATCTGAAGTTGGATCAACGACCTTGTTTGCAACTCATTATCACGAGCTTACGATGCTCGATACTGATGGGATGCAGCTTTTGACTCTTGAAGTCGAAGAGAACAAGAATGAGATCAACTTTATAAGAAAGGTAATCAAGGGAGTTGCAAAATCATCATATGGCCTTCATGTTGCAAAGTTAGGTGGAGTTCCGCAGTCAGTAATCAGGATGGCTGCAGATTTCCAGAAGAGGCATTTTGCAAATTATCGACTAGAAGATGATGCAGGGCAGATGGATCTATTCACAGATACATCTAAATCCAGTGAAGATTTCAGGAGCAAGGCAATGGATGAAATTCTCGATATCGACATTTCATCCCTGACTCCTCTCGATGCTCTGGTAACTCTATCTTCCTTGCAGGAAAAGATAAGAAAAGAGCTTACACATATTGACAGCTGAATGGTAAAAAAAGTAAATTATCTATAGTTCAATTATTTTTAATAAAGGAACCAAGAAATCTGGTTCCTTTTTTATTTGGAAAAAGGTAATGCTGAGTAACGATATTAGAGAAAACGCACTTTTCAATGAGATAGAAAGTCTTATCTCACCTATGGGTCTCAAGGTCGTAGACGCTGTAAAGAACGACCTACCAAGTGGTTGCCAGATGACGGTGACCATCTACTCTGATGACAGGGAAGTAAATACTGATGACCTTGCAGAGGTTTATAATGTAATTTATCCCCGCTATCAGCTCATTTTAGGGCAAAGAGATCTCAATTTGGAGGTTTCAAGTCCAGGACTCACAAGAAACTTCAAGGACTATTACGAATTCACTCTATTCAAGGGTAAAGTATGCAAGGTCTACTCCACAACATACTCATCCTGGATCGAGGGTGTAATAGATAATGTTGACAACTCATCTGTCTTGCTTGGCAAGGCAGTTATTCAAGACACAGAAGAAGCATTAGATGAGCTAAAGCTCAGCTTCTCTGAAATTCAGAAGGCAAAGCTTTCATACCGTTGGGAGGAAGAAAATAATGGTAAATCTAACTGAAGCCATCAATGAGATGATCGCTGAAAAGAACATCAGCAAGGAAATGGTTCAAGAAACAGTTCGCGAATTTGTCAAAGCTGCTTACAAGAGAAAGTTCGGTACAGACGAAAATGTTATCGTAAATTTCATCGAAGAAGATGGACAGATCAACATGGAAGTCAGTGCTAGCAGAGTTGTTGTCGAAGAAGAGAACTACTATAACGAAGTAACTGAGATTCCTCTCGATGAAGCTAAGGAGATGAGCGAAGATGCTGAAGTTGGTGATGAGCTCGTAATCTCACTCGACCCACAAACCTTTGACCGCAGTGCTGTACAGTCTGCAAAGCAGAGAGCACAGCAGTCCTTCAAGGATATCCAGAACAACTATACATACAAGGAATTCAAGAACAAGGAAGGCAAGGTCATCCAGTGCTATGTCAACTCCATCACACCATCTGGTGATCTTATCTTGAATGTTGGCAACAACACTGAAGGTATTCTCCCAAAGAAGAATATTTCTCCGCTTGAAAGCTATTCAGTCGGCGAAGGTCTGAAGTGTTACCTTGAAAGAGTTGAAAATGCAGAGAAGGCAGAAGACCTTCAGAAGCAGGGTGGCTTTAGAGGTAGAAAGCCAAAGAAGGATGTAAGAATCATCCTTTCCAGAACCTCTCCAGAGCTTGTCAGGAACTTCATCGAAGCTCAGGTTCCTGAAATCGACAATGGTCAGATCGAAATTGTAAACATTGTCAGAGAGGCTGGTTTCAGGACTAAGATTGCTGTCAGAACCTTCTCTGATATCGATCCAATCGGCGCAACCGTAGGTCTCAGAGGTATCAGAATCCAGACCATCATGCAGGAAATCGATGGAGAGAAGATCGATGTCATCAAGTGGGAAGATAACCCACTCCAGCTTATTAGCAATGCACTAACTCCAGCTAAGGTAAACAAGGTACTTGTTCTAAATGCTGAAGCTCGCCAGGCTGTTGCAATCGTTGATGAAAATCAGGTCGGTCTTGCAATTGGCCAGAGAGGTGTCAACGTAAAGCTTGCAAAGAAACTCTGTGACTGGGTCATTGAAGTCAAGACTCAGGCTGAGTATGACCAGATGGAGATCAGCCAGGAGATCAGAAATCAGGCTGAGGCTATCTTCGAACAGGGTGGAGAAGGCCTTATCGATAATGAAGTTGCTGCTGAGGATAAGGTATACACCAAGGAAGAACTCGGAATTGGTGAAGATGAGAATCTTCTTTCAGATCTTCCTCTTTCCAAGGAGCTTGTTACAAAGCTCAATAGAATGGATGTATATACAGCAGAGGAATACTTCAACATGAGTGATGAGGAAAGAGAAGGACTAGGACTTACAGAGGAAGAAATCAACGAAATCAACTCCTGTGTTGCAGTTGAAGAGGAATATGATGATTCCTTCGAGTGTCCAACTTGTCATCAGATACTGCCTGCTGGTACACTCAAGTGTCCACACTGCATGACAGAGTTTGTCTTTGAATAAGGGTGATAACAGACTATATGAATAATGAAAATAAACCTAAAGTAACAATTATAAAAAAGAGCCCTGCTAAGGAGCAGAAGGAGCAGGAGAAGAATACTGTTTCTTCTCAGCCCAAGGTCACTGTAATCAAGAGAGTACAGCAGACTGTCAAGGTAAAGCCTAAGGAAGAAGCAAAAGTAGAAGAGAAGGTAGAAGAAAAGAAGCCTACTGTATCACCAGCTCCTGAAATCAAGAAGGAAAACCCTAGCTCAAACAAGGTTGTAAATCAAAAAACTGTTATCAAGAGACCTGTCAGAACTAGCTCCGTCATTCCTGAGGCAAACAAGAATATCATCCGTGGAGAAAGAATTGCATCTACTCTTCACAATGGTCCTGTTATCATAAAAAGTGGCAATCTTCCTCCTGTTCCAGGACAGAATGTTGAGCAGAAGGCTCCAACCAATAGACCTAGAGTTGCTGGTATCGTAGGTGGAAGACCTACCAGAAATCCATCTCAGAGATCATTTGGAAACTTTGACAGGAGAAACAACCAGAACGGTGTCAACAAAAACTCAAATGGTGAAGGTGGAAGAAGCTTCGGCCAAAGAAATGGTCAGGGTGGCTTCACCAGAAATGGTGCTCCAGGCCAGGGTGGAAGACCTTTTGGCAACCGTCCATTCTCTCCACGTCCTAATCAGGGTGGTGCAACCGAAGGTGTCGATCTCAATCAGAAGGGTAACCAGAGAAAGGCTCCTGCAAACGCTAAGAAGAAGAACGAAGATTACAGAAACAGAAAGGATCAGGAAATCGATTTCCAGTATCAGCTCAAGAAGAAGGAAGAGAGCAAACTTGCTGCCGTTCCTAAGTCAATTGATATCATGGAAAACATCACTGTTGCAGAGCTTGCAAAGAAGATGAATCTCAAGCCAGCAGATATCATCTCCAAGCTCTTCAAGATGGGTACAATGGTCACTATCAACCAGCAGATCGATTTCGATACCGCTGAGATTATCTGTTCCGAGTACAATTGTGAAGTTCACCGCGTCTCCCTCTATGACGAGACATTGATCGAGGAAGAAGAGGATAGAGAAGAAGATCTCGTCCCAAGAGCTCCTATCGTCACAATCATGGGTCATGTTGACCATGGTAAGACAAAGCTGCTTGATGCAATCAGATCAACAAACGTCGTTGCTGGAGAGTTTGGTGGTATCACACAGCATATTGGTGCTTACAAGGTAAAGGTTCCAGGAAAGACAGATGTTGTCTTCCTCGATACTCCGGGCCATGCTGCCTTCTCTATGATGAGAGCTCGCGGTGCCCAGGTAACTGATATCGTAGTTCTCGTTGTTGCAGCTAATGATGGTGTCATGCCACAGACAAGAGAAGCTATCGACCATGCACTGGCCGCAAAGGTACCTATCATTGTTGCAATCAACAAGGTAGATCTTCCAGAAGCAAATCCAGATAGGGTAATGCAGCAGCTTTCAGAGATCGGACTTGTACCAGAAGAGTGGGGTGGTCAGACACTTTATTGCAGAATCTCAGCTCTCAAGAAAGAAGGTATCGATGAACTTCTTGATACCATTCTCCTTCAGGCTGAAATACTCGAGCTTAGAGCAAATCCTAAGTGCAGAGCAGTTGGTAAGGTCCTTGAATCCAGAATCGATCAGGGAAGAGGTACTGTAGCAACTGTCATGGTACAGAAAGGTACTCTCCGCCAGGGCGACTACTATGTTGCTGGTATCTACCCAGGTAGAGTCAGAGCAATGTTCGATGACAAGGGAAAGAAGATCAAGGAAGCAGGTCCATCAACACCTGTTGAAATTATTGGTCTATCTGATATCCCATCTGCAGGCGATCCGTTCCAGGTCACTGAAGATGAGAAGACTGCAAGAACCATCGGTGCAAAGAGACAGGAGCTCGAGAAGCTCGGTGCTGGTGCTAATGGTAACAAGGTCACTCTCGAAAACCTTTCTGCAAAAATCAAGGAAGGTTCTATTCAGGACTTCAATGTCATCATCAAGGGTGATGTTCAGGGTTCCGTTGAAGCTCTGCAGAATACACTCGAAAAGCTCTCTACCCCTGAAATCCGCTTGAAGGTAATCAGAGCAGCAGCTGGTGCTATCATCGAATCCGATATCACACTTGCATCTGCTTCAGATGCACTTGTAATTGGCTTCAATGTAAGACCAACACCTCGTGCACAGGTACTTGCTGAGCAGGAGAAGGTAGAGATCAAGAAGTACAATGTCATTTACGATGTTGTCGATGATGTAAAGGCTGCCATGGAGGGTATGCTTTCACCTGATATCAAGGAAGTCGATATCGGTAAGGGCGAAGTCAGAGACACCTTCCGTGTTCCTAAGGTCGGCGTTGTTGCTGGTGTATACATCACAGAAGGAAAGGTCACAAGAAACTGCTTTGTTCGTGTTATCCGTGACTCCATCCAGATCAATCAGGAGAACATCAAGATGTCCTCTCTCAAGAGATTCAAGGATGATGCAAAGGAAGTTTCTATGGGCTACGAATGTGGTGTTGGACTCGAAAACTTCCAGGATATTCAGGTTGGCGACCAGCTTGAGTTCGTCCTGAAGCAGGAAGTTGCAAGAAAATTGGATTTTGAATTATGAGTGAATATTCAGGTGCAAGACTAGAAAGTCGTATTCTAGAGACTATCAGCATGATGATTGTGCAGAAGATGATCAAGAATCCAAATCTTTCATCCTTCACAAGCATTACTGAGGTACGCTTAGCTTCAGATAACACCTCTGCAACCATACTGGTGTCTACAGCAATGGAAAAGGATCTCGATAGAAGTGTTGCAGCACTTAACAGTGCAGCACCTTTTATCCAGACTCATATTGCAAAGGTCTTGAAGACAAGAAATACTCCTCGTCTCTATTTCAAGGCAGATAGAAGCTATCAGGAAGGTGAGAAGATCAACGCACTGATAGATAAGGCAATGGGAAGGAATGAGTAGATTCTCAGTTCTTCTTTTGGACAAGAAGGAGGGTGAAACCTCCTTCAAAAGCCTATCTCAGGTCAAGAGAGAGTACAAAGGCTCCAAGGTTGGCCATGCTGGCACACTTGATAAGTTTGCCACTGGCCTCATGCTTGTGCTAACTGGTGAAGCAACCAGATTGAATCCTTTATTTTCCGGCATGGATAAAAGCTACAGGGCTGCAATACGCTTTGGAAGCGAAACAGATACTTTAGATCCTGAAGGTGAAGTAATAGCCACATCCAGTATTCCTTCACTTGAAACAGTTGAAAGTGTAATCAAATCCTTTGTTGGAACACAGGAGCAGGTTCCACCAATCTACTCAGCAATCCATGTAGAAGGAAAGCGCGCTTATCAAAGTGCAAGGCAGGGTAAGAGTGTCGATATGCCAACAAGGAGTATCACAGTCTACTCAGCAAAACTTATCAGTTACACTGATGGGCTTGCAATTGTAGATTTCTCTGTCAGCAAGGGAACATATATAAGATCACTTGCGCGTGATATTGGCCTCAGATCCTCATCCAGGGCTCATCTTGAGAAACTTGACAGATTCACATTGGGCCCATATTCAAAGTCTGACATCGGAAAGGATACAGACAAGTTACTTGAAATGCTTCCTCTTGGCAGAATAGATTTCTCTTCCAGTTTCCAAAAGACACTTAAAAATGGTTATTTTGACAAGAAGGGAATACTTTCTTTAAAAGAGGGCGACAATAGTTATTTCATGCTATATATCGATAATGAATTTATTGGTATCATTTCAAAAGAAAATGGAAAGTATTCCATCATTGCACTAAAGAATCGTGAAGAGTTATAGCTTTCAGTCGTTATTGGATTCATCTATCTTGAAGGACACCGATATTGTGGTTGCAATAGGTGTTTTCGATGGTGTTCACTTGGGCCACAGCAAAATCTTTTCAGCATTGAAAGAGGAAAAAATCAAGCAGAAAGCCAAGGGAATGGTAATAACATTTGATAGAAATCCAAAGCAGCAAGAAGCTGGTTCTCTGGACACGATGAGACTCAGAAGAGAATATGTCGAAAGTTTCGATATAGATTTCTTTGTTGTTATTGACTTTTCTTCTGATTTCAGTAAGATATCAGGAAGTGAGTTCATTCGCTTGCTATGCACTATGAGCCGTATCAAAACAGTCATAGTCGGTGAGGACTTCAAATGCGGTAACCCTAAAGCAAGGATAACGGCCAAAGAGCTTGAGGGTGAGTTCACAAAACATGGTAGCAATACATGTGTGAACATCGTCAATCCAGTTCTGGATGACGAAGGCATTAGAATCTCCTCCACCAACATTCGCAAGTTGATCTTACAGGGAAGAATGGAACGTGTTACATCTCTTTCCGGCAAGAACTACGAGCTCGATCTTAAAGGCATTGAGCCAAAGAGAGAGCAAGCAGGAATTGCTTATGCGTCTTTTTCCATACTTCAGATGCTTCCTAAAAAGGGAAGATATAAATCTGAAGCACTGATGGAGGATGGTAGAGTCTTCAAAACTGTCTTGACGGTCACGGATGATTGCATCTATCTAGAAGGTATGGATGAAGGCCATATAGAAACTTTGAGAATTATTACTAAGGAGTAATAGGAAAATGTTAACAAAGGAACAGAAATCAGAACTTGTTTCAGTTTATGGTGGTAATCCATCCAACACAGGCGACAGTGCAGTACAGGTTGCTCTTCTCACTGCTAGAATCAACGATCTCCAGGAGCACTTCAAGGCAAACCCAAAGGATCACGCATCCAGAAGAGGTCTTTTGAAGATGGTTGGTCAGAGAAGAAGACTTCTCAGATACATCGCTAACAGAAACATCAACGAATACAGAGACCTTATTGCTAAGCTCGGTATCAGAAAGTAATCAATTATCGAAAAGCTCAGTCAAGTGGCTGAGCTTTTCTGCTATCTCAAATAGAGATAAAAAGAACAAAAAAAGAACAGAAAAGGAAAGTTTATGGCAAACGTAACAACAGTTTCTGTAAAGGTTGGAGACGGAGAACTAGTCTTCGAGACCGGCAGAATCGCAAAGCAGGCAAACGGTGCTATCTATGCACGTTTCAAGGGCTCAGCAGTTATCGCAACCGTATGTTGTGGAGAAGCTCCATCTGAGCCAATCGACTATGTACCAGTATCAGTAGAATACAACGAGAAGTATTATGCAGCTGGTAAGATTCCTGGAGGCTTTCTCAAGAGAGAGTCCAAGCCAAAGGATAAGGAAATTTTGGTCTCAAGACTTATCGATAGACCAATGAGACCACTTTTTGACAAGGCATTCGGCCGCGAGATCCAGATTGTACCAACAGTTGTCTCCACCGATCTGATCAACACACCAGATATCGTAGCAATCAACGCAGCTTCCTGTGCTGTAACAATTTCAGATATCCCATTCTATGGTCCAATTGCAGCAGTTAGAGTTGCACTCATCGATGGAAAGTATGTAATCAATCCAACATTCCAGCAGATTCCTCAGGCAAAGCTTGATATCGTAGTTGCAGGTACTCACGATGGAATCACAATGGTAGAGGGTGGTGCAAAGGAAGTTTCCGAGCAGAACATGCTCGATGCAATTGCAGCAGCTCAGCCAGTCATCACAAGAATCTGTGAAGCACAGATGAAGATGAGAGAGCTCTGTGGAAAGGAAAAGCTTCCACTGATGGACATCACAGAAGACCTTTCATGGCTCGAGCCAGTAAAGGAATTTGCTCTTCCACTTGAGAAGGAAGCTTCCTTCGTAAAGGGCAAGATGAACCGCTATGCAGCACTTGAAGAAGCTCACAACAAGGTCAAGGAGAAGTTTGCTGATCTCATCGCTGAAGATCCAAAGAGACCTGGTCAGCTTGCTGCTCTCTTCGATGATATGGAATACCACATCCTCAGAGCTTCCATCCTTGATGATGGTGTAAGAACAGATGGAAGAAAGGTTACTGAAATCAGACCAATTACATGTGAGGTTGGCGTTCTTCCTTGCACTCACGGTTCTGCACTCTTCACAAGAGGTGAAACACAGTCTCTGGCTGTCACCACACTTGGTACAGCTCAGGATGAGCAGATGTTCGATACAATCGATGGTGAGAAGACATTCTCCAACTTCATGCTCCACTACAACTTCCCTCCATATTCTGTAGGTGAGTGCGGTAGACTTACAACAGGCAGAAGAGAGATCGGTCACGGTCATCTTGCTCAGAGAGCACTTGAGGGCGTAATTCCAAAGAAGGAAGATTTCCCATACACAGTCAGAGTTGTTTCTGAAATCATGGAATCCAATGGTTCATCCTCAATGGCTTCCGTCTGTGGCGGCTGTCTATCTTTGATGGATGCTGGTGTACCTATCTCCAAGCCAGTTGCTGGTATTGCTATGGGACTCATCACAGAGGGTGCTGATTACTCAAGATATGTCGTTCTTTCTGATATTCTCGGTGAAGAAGATCATCTTGGTGATATGGACTTCAAGGTTGCAGGTACCAAGGATGGTATCACTGCATTCCAGATGGATATCAAGATTGCAGGTGTTACACCTGAAATCATGAGCAAGGCTCTCCAGCAGGCCAAGGAAGGCAGATTGCACATCCTTGGAATCATGTCACAGACACTTGAAGGCCCAAGAAGCGAAGTTTCTGAGCTCGCTCCTAAGGTGCTTTCTGTCAAGGTTCCTGAAGAACTTATCGGTGCTGTTATCGGTACTGGTGGTAAGACTATCAAGAGCATTGCTCAGATGTCTGGCGCAGAGATCAACATCGATGATGACGGAACCGTCATGATCTATGGTAGAAACAATGCAAGTGCTCAGGAAGGTAAGAGACTTGTCCTTTCAATTATCGAGAAGCCAGAGGTTGGCAAGATCTATCACGGTACTGTAAAGAGAATCGTTGATTTCGGTGCCTTCATCGAAATTCTCCCAGGTAAGGAAGGACTCTGCCACATCTCCAAGCTTGCAAAGACAAGAGTCAAGCAGGTTTCTGATGTGCTTTCAGTTGGTCAGGAAGTCGATGTCAAGCTTATCGAGATCGACAGAATGGACCGCCTGAACCTCTCCTATATCGACGCACTTGAAGAAGAGAAGAAGAATTGATTGAAATAAAGATTACTCTGAAGGATGGAGCAAAGGCTCCATCCTATCAGACAGAGGGAAGTGCCGGTGCTGATGTATCGGCATTTCTTGAAGAGGATTTCATTCTGAAAAGTGGATGCTATAGTGCAATTCCTACTGGCGTTTTCATGGCTATTCCAAAGGGCTATGAAGTGCAGGTACGACCACGTTCGGGCTTAGCCTTCAAGAATGGTATTACAGTATTGAATTCTCCTGGGACAATCGATAGTGATTACCGCGGAGAAGTGAAGGTAATCCTTATAAACCATTCTGACAAGGATTTTACAATTCACAATGGCGATAGAATCGCACAACTTGTATTATCAAAGGTAGAGGAGGCTGTCTTTTCCTCTGTAAAGGCTCTAGATGAAACTCATCGTCAGAGTGGAGGATTTGGATCGACAGGTGTTAAATGAAGAATAGATCCTCTTTTTTAAGAGTAAAGATGTACATAGCAAAGGAGTTCATTTCATCCTTTGCTGTATCTTTTCTATTCTATTTTTTTATTTTTTTTGTAAACCAGATTCTTGTACTTGTCAGAAAGGTTATGCTGAAGAATGTTGATATCCCAACCATGCTTATCTTGGTAATATCATCCATTCCTCAATTTCTGCAATATGTAATTCCATTTGCAACCTTGACAGCAAGCGCAATGGTATTGGGTAACCTGGCTTCTTCAAATGAGCTATTGGCCTTAAGGAGCCTTGGTGTGCCAATAAGAAAGATATTCAGAGTATTGATAATTACTTCATTCCTATTATCTTTACTTACACTCTACATTGCTGACTATCTTCTTCCACAGTCATCAAAGAATTACAAGAGTATCCTTGCTAAAGTAATGAGGGAGCTTCCTACCTTCGAGCTCAGTGAAAACTCTGTTAACAGTGTAGGGCCAATTGTCCTATCAAATGGACGTATCAACCAAGAAAAGATTGAAGATATCATTCTCATTTCCAATGAAAATGACAAAAAGGAGACACTTTCTGCAAAAGAAGGAAGATTGAGTCTCCTCGATACAGAAAGATTTATATACGAGCTATATCTTGATACTCCTCGTATTTTCATACATGAAAACAATATAAACAACTGGATGATTGCAGATAGCGAAGACGCTATCCTCTATATGGACTTCTCTAAGCAGGTTCCAGCACTCACAAGTGATTCTCCAGGAAACAGAAGATCGATCGAACTGCTTCAACTTATAAAGAAGAAGAAGGAGATTACTGATAATAGCAGAGCTGATTACCATAGAAGCAGGGAAGAGAAGCTTACAGCTATTGCGAAGAATCTCTATGATATGGATTCTCTTGAAGCAATTGATGAGTTAGACAACAACATTGAAAGGAATCTGATCGACCTTGAGATGCTTGGCCCATTTCAACCAACGAACTATCATCTGAAGTACTATTCTGCAGAACTTAACAAGAAGTTTGCGCTCTCATTTGCCTGTCTATCTTTGACAATCCTATCTCTTGCAATTAGTTCGATGAGAATCAAGCACGGAAGATTGCTTGGCTTTGGTATAGCTATTCTATTTGCAGTCATATATTGGTACTTCCTGTTTGCATGTCAGATCGGTGTTTTCCGTCTTCCATTCAATGCAGGTCTCCTGATGTGGGTTCCTGATTTAGTCTGTATAACATTAGGTCTTACATTCCTCGCTTTCAGAAGGAGGAATATATGAAGAAAATAGATAGATATATCATCTCATCCATCCTCAAGACAGGAACTACAGCCTTGCTGCTTTGTACATTCATGGTTATTGCAGTTCAGCTCTTTCTTGACATGAACAACATCATCTCATCAGATGCAAAGATGTTTGACATCATCTTGTTGTCTGTCTATGGACTTCCTGAATATACAATGATGGTTGCCTCAATTTCTTTCCTGTTTGCAACTACATATTTTCTCTCACAGCTGGTTGCAAACAATGAGATGATAATCTTTTACAACACAGGACTGAGTTATAGAAGGATATTGAGACCAATTATTCTTCTTGCTATTTGTCTATCTTTGCTCTTTAGTTTCCTTTCAGAGAATCTATTCATATCGATGACTAAGTTGAAGGATATGAAGAGGGATGAAATATTTGGTCGAAGCAGCACGCATGATAATAGAAATGTGAATTTCCTAGATACAGAAGAGGAGTATCTATTGCATGCAGCTTCATACAGAGAAAAGAATCAGACACTGAACAATATAACGATCATCAACTATAGAGATGGAAATATTGTCTCAAGACTTGAAGCTAATAGGGCTACTTTCGATGAAGATAAGAGGGTATGGGATTTTTCAAGAGTCATAATTTTCAACTTTGTTGATGATAAGATCAAAATTGAAGAATTTTCTCATTACAGCGATGAGCGATATCATCTTGAACCACGCCTTTTCAAGAACCTCTCAGGCAGTATCAAATCGATGCCACTTGAGGATGCAAGAAACTATCTTTATAGGATGCAGAAGCTTGATTCTAGGGCATACAGAGAGAATGTTGTAGACCTCATCGATAGACTGTTTTCTCCATTCTCTGTATTGATTTTGATGCTCATTTCGTGTTCAATGAGCTACAGATTCAAGAAGAATGTATTTCTCTTCTCGATCATACAATCATTATGCACAGCGGTTGTCTACTACGTTGCTCAGATGGTATTGGCAATTACGACAAAACAGGGATATTCACCAGAGTATATTTATCTCATTGGACCAATCATTCTGATCGTAGCTTTCGTTGTGTTCATCAGACTTATAGGATTTAGAAATGGCTAAAAAGATTTATACGTGCACTTATCAGGACAAAGAAACAAAAGCTCGTCTTGGTTATATCGACCTTCCTCACGGAAGAATTGAAACTCCTGCCTTCATGCCAGTTGGAACCAATGCAACAGTGAAGGGTATCTACCATGATAAGATAAAGGAAATTGGATACCGCATTATCTTGGCAAACACATATCATCTCTACCTTAGACCCGGTATGGAGGTCATGGAGAAATTTGGAGGAATCCACAAGTTTTCCAACTGGAACTACAATATACTTACTGATTCAGGTGGCTTTCAGGTATTTTCTCTTTCAGGCTTGAGAAAGATCAAGGATAGCGGTGTTACATTCCAGTCTCACATAGATGGCTCAAAGCACATATTCACACCTGAAAAGGTTGTTGATATTCAGAATATCATCAACTCTGATATCTGCATGACACTCGATGTGTGCACACCTCCAGATATCGACTATAGAGCTGCAAAGGAAGCTTGGAGAGTTACCAAGCTCTGGGCAGAAAGGTCGATTGCTGAAAGAAACAGGCTAGGGGAAAAGTTCAATGGAAATCTCTTTGGAATTGTCCAGGGAAACTTCTATGAGGATTTGAGAAAGGAATCTGCAGAGGTCTTGTCTGAAATGGACTTCCCGGGTATCGCTATCGGAGGCCTCAGTGTCGGTGAAAGCAAGGAAAAGTTCATTGATTTCGTCTCTTATACAGCACAGTACGTGACACCTGAAAAGCCACGCTATGTAATGGGAATAGGTTCTCCAGATTACATCCTTGCCTGTGTAGAGAATGGAATCGATCTTTTTGATTGTGTACTTGCAACTAGAATGGCAAGAAATGGTGCTGTATTCACAGATGATGGTGTTCTCACTATGAAGAAGGCTGCTTTCAAGTTCGATGATGGACCACTCATGGAAGGCTGTACCTGCTCAGCATGTACAAAGTATTCCAGAAGCTATGTTCACCATCTTATCAAATGCAATGAAATGCTTGGTGGCATGCTTTGCACAGAACACAATATGACCTACTTCTATACCTTCCTTGAGAGGATCAAGAAAGCGATAAGAGAAGGAAACTTTGCTACTTTCAAGAAAGAATATCTTGCAAGATTCTATGGCTAAAAGAGAGAAAAACTCGATCATCATGATGGTATGTACCTTCCTTTCAAGATTCTTGGGAATCTTCAAGGCAAGGGCAATAGCCGCTGTCTTTGGCTCTGGTGCAGTCACAGATGCGATAAACTTTTCATACAACATACCAAACAATGCAAGAAAGCTGTTCGCAGAAGGAGCTTTCACAACTGCATACCTTCCTTTGTTTGCAAGATGTAGAGAGGATAAGGAAAGAAGCGAGAAGATCGCTTCAATCCTTATAACCTTCCAGCTATCCTTTTTCTTGCCATTGATTCTTCTAATTTCTCTTTTTTCGAGGAAGATAATAGTTTTCTTTTCATCTTTCAGGACAGAGGAGCAGATTGAAATCGCTGCATTCCTACTACCTTATTTCTTTCTCTTTCTTATCTTCATTTCACTTTCCTCAATCTTTTCATCTCTTTTACAGGCAAGGGAAAGATTTCTTGCATCAAGTGCATCACCAATTGCTTTTTCTGTCGCTGTAATTCTTTCTGTCTATCTATTAGGGCCAGAGCTGAAAGCTACAGCAATGGGCCTAGGTGCAGTTGCAGGCTCTATAATGCAGCTTACTGTTACATATGTAGCGATAAAGAGAAGAGGCTTGCGTTTTCGACCAAATTTCAATTTCCTCGATGAGGATTTCAAAAGGATTCTCTCAGATTGGGGTCCAGCAACACTCAATTCGATGATCATGGTGCTGTCTCAGCAGATCATCCTATATCTTGCATCGAGCCTCGAAGTTGGCTCAATTACAGCATACTCAAATTCAATCATTTTCTATCAAACTCCATATGGAATCTTCTTCACATCAATTGCTGGAGTCTTCTTTCCAAAGTTTGCACAAGCAGAAGAGGGAAGAGAAAGGAGAAAGGAATTGACACTTTCTCTTACATATCTTTTTACATTCCTCTATCCAAGTGCGATTATCTTGATTGCATTTGGTCGAGAATGCATTGCAGTTCTTCTCCAGAGTGGAGAATTCACTCTTGATAACACATTGATGACGTATAATGTACTTTTCTTCTTTTTGATTGCTATGATTCCAGCATCCTTCAATGGAATGATGCAGAGGTTTTTGCAATCTGAAGGAAAGTATTGGACAACTGTTAGAATATCTTTAATAACAACAGTAGTTGAAATCATCTCAGCTACGTTATTGATCGCCTTAGGTAGGGGAGCAGAAGCACTTTCTCTTGCCTTTATCATCTCATCATCACTAGGCCTTGTAATCTATCTAATCATAATAAGGTATGAAGACATCAAAGCTTTGATAATCAGCATTATCAAGCTGATGATAATCAACATACCGTTACTTCTT
Source organism: Spirochaetales bacterium (assembly GCA_017478205.1). Lineage (GTDB taxonomy): Bacteria > Spirochaetota > Spirochaetia > Sphaerochaetales > Sphaerochaetaceae > Bullifex. The sequence goes on from JAFVDZ010000081.1 coordinate 53,072, forward strand.
TATTTACTCTGCTACCTGAAGCTACAAAATGGATGGTGGATGAGTGGGTCAAATTTCATCAACCTTCTATATCTTTCATTCTTTGGCTCTCTTAGTGGCCTCATAACCTTGATATTCTATATTGTATTCAAGGTTCCTTTCCTTGAGGCCCTAATAAAGAGAAAACCCAGGAACTAATGATAGCCCCTGGGTTTAATCATTATCTAACCATTGATGGTTTCTTGGAATCGAACTTCCAATCCTTTATGAAGTACTGCATCGAGATAGAATCATTTCTATCCCAATAGGTGAGCTTATTGTAAAGCTCATTTGCTTTCATTACCTTATCCATGTTGATTTCAATTCCTAGTCCTGGTTCATCGCTTACATGAATCTTTCCATTTACGATCTTATGAGGATTGTTAGTGAGCTCATCATGACCCTCCTGCCAGATCCAATGTGTGTCGAGTGCTGTGATATCCCCCTTGGCAGCAGCTGCACACTGTACATATTGAGCTAGAGTAATATCGAAATGGTTGTTAGAGTGGGAGCCCCAAGTGAGATTCCAGTCTGATAAAATCTGAGAGCATCTAACAGAACCAGACATTCCCCAGAAATGAGGATCAGCAAGAACAATATCGACACTCTTTTCAATTATTGCGTGCTTGAGTTGTCTCCAATCTGTTGCGATCATATTGGTTGCAGTTGGAATACCTGTAGCCTCCTTGAAATCGGCCATCGTCTCTCTTCCTGAGAAGCCAGATTCTGTTCCACATGGATCTTCAGCATAGGTGAGGGAAGAACCCTTACAGAGCTTGATTGCATCAGCAACCTTCCAAGCACCATTTGGATCGATATTGACACGAGCATTAGGGAAAGCAGACTTCACAGCCTCAATTGCTTCCATCTCTTCTTCACCACGAAGAACACCACCTTTTAGCTTGAAGTGTTCAAAACCATAGACATCATAAAGAGCCTGAGCTTCTCTAACGATTGCATCAGGTGTCATGCTACGATTTCTTCTAATTTGATACCAAGGATTCTTGCTATCTGATTCATCAATATATGGAAGGTCTGTCTTATTCTTATCCTCGATATAGAAGAGATAACCAAGAATTGTTATATCATCTCTCTGTCTTCCATCTCCCAAGAGGTCACAGACAGGACAATTTAGGAACTTTCCCATCAAATCAAGAAGAGCTGCTTCTATTGCGGTTTCTCCATGGACGATATCCTTGAGTTTTGAAAGATCAAGATTCTGAAGACTTTCAGAATTTGCAATTCTGTTATGTGCATCAAACAAGGTTGAAATAATCTTGCGGTAATCACCAATTGGTTTTCCTACAACAAATGGAATAGCAGCTTCTAGACTTTCCTTAATTGCAACACCACCGTGCACCTCACCAACACCAGTGTTTCCACTGTTGTCTTTCAATATCACAAGATTTCTTGTGTAGAAAGGTGCATGAGCTCCTGAGAGAGAAAGTAGAAGTGAATCATATCCTGCAACAGGAATAACCTTCATATCTGTAACTATAGGTGTGTTAGTCATTTTATTGCCTCCTTTGCTTTTTGAATGAATAGATGAAGAAGAAGATAGCCAAGATAATGAATACCATTGCAATTGGTCTGTGAAGGAGCATGAAGCGATCACTAGATGCATATTGAAGTCCAGTTCTGAGGTTTACTTCAAAATCACCACCTAAAATGAAACCGAGAATAAAAGGTGCAATTGGAACATTAACATTAGAAAGTATAAGACCAAAGATACCAAAGAATAAAAGAGCCCATATATCGAATGATCTATAGTTAAGTGTATAGGCACCTATTGCACAAAGCACGATTATACAAGGAATCAAGATGAATGAAGGAACCTTAAGAATCTTGACAAACCATCTCATGCAGAAATACATAACAAGTCCCATCAGAATTGTTGAGATTATCATCGATGCAAATATTGCATAAACAGTAGGACCATTAGTCTGGAAAAGAAGTGGTCCTGGAGTCATGCCATGAAGCATAAAGCCACCAAGGAGAAGAGCAGTAGAACCATCTCCAGGAATTCCAAGAGTAAGCAAAGGAATCATTGCACCGCCGATAGAAGCATTGTTAGCAGATTCAGATGCAATTATACCATCGGGGATACCAGTTCCGAATTTCTCTGGGTATTTACTTGAGCTCTTGGCAACAGAATAGGCTATGATGTTTGCAGTCGAACCTCCAATTCCAGGAAGAATACCAATACATAAGCCGATAATTGACGACCTTATCAAATTAGGAATCTGCTCGATAACCTCAGATAGCGTAAGGCCTATTCCCTTCATCTTGAATTCTTCATTTACTGTTGCCTTTTCAGGATCTGCACTTGCAATTCTGAGAACTTCACTTACTGCATACATACCAACAAGAACAGTGAGGAGGCCAAAACCAGATGTCAATTCACTCATACCAAATGTAAAACGAACTGAACTATCAATTCTATCAAGACCAACCGTACTGAACATCATGCCAGCAATAGCTGAAAGAAGACCTGTCAGGATATTCTTGCCGCATAATGATGAAATCAGAGTGAGGGCAAACACTGTTACACCAAAATTTTCCCATGGCCCGAACTTGATAGTAAATGCAGCAAGAGGAGCAGAGATAAATATCATGGCTAATACACCTATGAAATTACCGATGATAGAAGCAAAAACACCGATACCAAGCGCTCTACCTGCTTGACCCTTTTTGGCCATTGGGGTGCCATCAAAACAGGTTGCAATCGAAGATGGGGTTCCAGGGATATTTAAAAGAATTGCAGAAACAAGGCCACCCGACATACCGCCAATATAGATTGCTGTAAGCAATGATAGTCCCATCTCGTGGCTCATAACGTATGTAACTGGCAAGAACATTGAAAGACACGCAACTGTTGTGAGTCCTGGAAGAGAACCAAATATGATACCAACAAAAACACCACCAAGCATTGCAAGAATGATAAGAGGATTACCAATAACTGTACCAAATCCCTGTAAAAGCATTGTAAGCATAGTCACCTCCAGATCAGAAAAGAATGCCACGAGGGAGCATCATCGAAAGAAACTTTGTAAAGACAAGGTATAGTCCTAGTACAAAAACAAATGAAAAACACCATCCAAACATAAGCATCTTCTTTGACTTCTTATCTGTTGGAGTAAGAAGCATAATCATGCAACCAAGATAAATGAAGCCAGAAAGGACAAATCCAAGCCTCGTATATGTAAATGCATAGAACGCAAACAATATGATTGAGAGTGCCAAATACAATGGCTTACGCTTAATTTGATGACCAAATATATATACTGTTGAAACTGGCTTCTTATCCTGATCATTACTGTGCAAATCCTTCTGCTTTAGCATTGATGTTATGAATAAGGCTATGGAAAATATTATCATCACAATACCATAGATCAAAGGAAGTGATTTTGAGCTAACACCACCACTTGCATATAAATTCTTGGAATCTATTTGGCTTGATAATGCAAGATAGAATATTGCAAATGCGATGAAGATAATTGCAACCTTGGCCTCTCTGTTGAATTTCATTTTTATTCTCCTTGATGGATTCTTCTATTTTATTGTCAAACAGATAGTTACTCCTCTACTGAAAGGAGAGGAGCAACTTAAACCATAATTACTTGCTTATGAAATCAGATTGATACATCATGATGTGAGCGAGCTCATTTTCATAGTACTTTACTGTTTCTTCTGGACCTAGATAGACCTTTGGTTGCATCTGTTGCTCAAGGAATTCCGCATATTCTTTGTTGTTTTCGATAACAGACTTACAAGCGTTTGCAAACTTCTCGACGATAGCTTTATCAGTTCCCTTAGGGAAGAAGAAAGTGTTGTAATAATAGTATTCACAGTCAACACCCTTTTCCTTGAGGGTTGGAACATTAGGAAGGTTATATGGTCTTTCTGGGCTATCGGTTGCAAGGATAACAAATTCACCTCTATCAACATAATCTTTAATAGCATTGTAGTTCATTGCAATTACATCGACATGCTTTCCAAGCAAGAGTTTAAGACGCTCGCCAGATCCTCCGGAAGGAACAATATTGAACTTCGCACCAGCCTTGGTAAGAGCTACTGCAATCCACTGAGTAGATGCACCAGCATTTGAAGTCAGACGATATTTACCTGGTTCTGCAAGAGTTGCGTTGAACATATCTTCATATGTCTTCCATCCTGAGTCAGCTCTTGCGACGAGGACTTCATCAGAAGCCTGTGAAAATACACAAGCTGGCTCAAAAGCTTCTGCTGCGTAATCAACAAGACCAACAACCTTAGCAACGTTCATAGAAAGCTGTGAGCATAGAATAGTATAACCATCATTGGCAGCATTCTTTACCTGGTTGGCTCCGATAGTACCACCGCTACCACTTACATTGGTGACAACAACAGGCTGTCCAAGCTCTTTTGTAAGATGTTTAGCAATAGCACGTGTGTTAACATCAGAGTTTCCTCCAGCACCGAATGCTACTACAATGTTAATAGGTTTCTGTGGCCATTTTGTAACGCTTGCAGAAGTCTCGGCTTCACCTCTAGCAAAAACAAAGCATGATACTAATGCAATCATAAGAGATACGATAAGAACTTTCTTCATTTGATTATTCCCCCTGTAATTGAACCAGTCATCTTGTATAGATGAGGTTCATGTTTTGAAAAAATGAATCTGTTTTTCAGCAAACAGATGTACATGACAAGAATTCAGGGGAAAATTCACGAAAAATAGGGTAGATAAATATATAACTCGAGAATGTAAAGATTTATCTACCTATAAAATTAATCGTATATATTGAATCTGTAGTTGTCAAACAAAATATAACAATATTTATATTTTATATATTTATATTCATTGTTTTTCAAAATGCATTTGATTTATATCAAAGTTAAACTATCTAAATATGGCTTTGAAAACAATCATGCATTTACATATTCAAGATTACCGTTCTCATCAAATTCAAACTCTTTGAAATCAGAAACCAACTCAAGGCCTTCTGTCTTTTCAACTGTCTCCTTCAATGCTTCAGAGACATAGATATCAGAAATCTGAAGAGTATTCGCAATTCTAATAATCCTTGGCTTTGCTCTATCAATTCCTGTGCAGGTCCTAAGGCATGCAAGAATAGCGTCTCTGTCATTTAGCATAACCATTGGCATCTTTGTTCCTAGAATCACCAGGCTTGTCATTCCATTTATATAAGATAGGGCAGGGTGAGCCTTATCATAAAGACGTTTTGTAGTGACATCTGCACAGCCGACGCCGATACAGTTTCCATGTGCTTCATCAGAAAGGTCAAGAACAGCAACTCTCTGGGCTTTGATACCACCTTGTGCATAAGGAGTGACAAAGCGACCTGTTACATTTGGATCCATTCCGCCACCAGAAAAATTCTTGCCCATCCTATCTACAATTAAGATATCGCACTCAGGAATAAATATTCGTGGCATCTTGCTTCTTGCTATCTCCAAAAGCTTTGGCTCTTCGATTGGAATCATATCTGGAGTGATAGCCCTGATTATACAAGTCTGGTCGTAAGCATTTTCTACAAGCCCGATTCCCAAGAGTATATTGACGTTATCAAGAATGACTTTACCGAAATTCTTGATATTTCCGCTCATCTTGCCAAAACCGTCATCATGACAGATTTCTGCACCATGCTGTTTACCAAGGCCAATTGCCATCATCTTCATCAGCCCGCTTTCATAAGGACCATGGAAACAGGTGTGTGGTTTGATTCTATTGAGGACTAGTACATGGTCAGCACGGGCTGCATTTTTATCTATATAGACATCCTTGCCATCAGGGGCTGTTCCAACCTTTACGGTTGTCATGTCTGATATGATAGGGCAGTTGACAGCATCTTCAGTTATTCCAAAGCTTTCGATTAGTTCTCTTTGTCCCTTTGCAGTTGCTCCGCCATGCGAACCCATTGATGGAATGATGAAAGGACTGCCTCCAAGTTTCTTTATTTCCTCAACTAATGTAGAAGTAATCTTTACGATATTTCTCAGTTGCCTAGAACCTGAGGTGATAGCAACAGTATCTCCTCTCTTGATCTTTTTCAACGTAGCCATAATTTCAGGTCTGTTCAATTCATCTATCAAGGCAGAAGAAACATCGTCTATTTTTTGGTCATCAAAGGTCTGATGAACCTTGGCCATACGGGGAAGGGTGTAGACATTCAGTAACTTAGAAATAAAGGAATAGGATTCCTCATCAAATTTCATTGGCATAATTTAGTCCTTTTGAAAAGATAAGCCTTGCAACCAGAGGAAGCAAGACCAAAGAAAAAGCAATTTAAATCCTACTTGCAAGATTATTTTTCTATCTTGGCAGATCTTCTTGCATCCCAAATTGCAAATGCGATAGAAGCAACGATCAATACCCATACGACATTACCAATTGGTCTCTGGAAGAAGCAAACAAGACTTCCCTGAGAACCCTGGATAGCATCGATGAAGTAGGTTTCAAGGTCACGGCCAAGGATGAAGCCGATCAGGAAGGATGGTGATGAAAGACCAAACTTGCTGAAGAAGTAACCAAGAAGACCAAAACCGATCATTGTCCATACATCGAACATGTTACCATTGTTAGCAGCATAAGAACCAACGATACACATAAGGATGATGACTGGATAGAGTCTTGCCTTAGGAAGGTTGATGATCTTTGCAATGTACTTGATAGGGTAGAACATGACAATGAACATGAAGATGTTGGAAATTGCAAGAGCCATGAGAATTGTTCTCCAGAGGTCTGGATTCTGAGTAATGAATAGAGGACCTACAGAGATACCCTGAAGCATGAATGCACCAACAAGAACTGCAGTTGTTGAGTCACCAGGAATACCAAGAGAAAGAAGTGGAATTAGAGCACCACCAGTAAGGCCATTGTTAGCAGCTTCACTGGCAATTAGGCCTTCAACAGCACCTGTACCAAGCTTCTCTGGATGCTTGGAGAAGTTCTTACACTGAGAGTAGGAAAGAAGGGATGCAGCAGAACCACCAACACCAGGAAGAACACCAACAAAGGTACCGATCAAAGCAGAACGGATAAGGTTGATACCATTTCCTTTCATGCATGAGAAGTGGAATTTCTTGGATTCATCGTTATTGGAAATGTCAGTTGGCTTGAAGTCATTTTCCTTCATACCTTTCTCTGCTTCCTGGAAGATCTGGGTCAGAGCGAAGAGACCGATAAGAACAGGAAGAAGTGTAAAGCCACTATACATGTTAGGTTCCATGAATTCAGGAACCAATCTGAATTTGTTGTTCAATGTGTAGTTCTTTGCAAGAGAAACAAGTACACCAAGGAAACCTGCAAAGATACCCTTGAGCATATCACCCTTGGAAAGAGCTGCAATGATAGTAAGAGCGAAGAGAATTACAAGGAACTTCTCAACAGCACCGAAGTTGATTGCAAGCTTTGCAAGAGGTGGAGTGAGGAACCAAAGACAGAGAAGGGAGACGATACCACCAACGAAGGATGCTGTGATACCAATCTTGAGAGCCTTTTCACCTTCGCCTCTCTGAGCCATTGGATGACCATCGAAGCCTGTAGTAATTGAGGAAGGTGTACCAGGAATATTTACAAGAATAGCTGGTACAAGACCACCAGAAATACCACCAACATACAAGCCAAGAAGCAAGAAGAGGGAAGTATGGAGGTCATATGCATATGTAAGTGGCAGAAAGATTGCAATTGCCATTGTTGCGGTCATGCCTGGAAGAGCACCGAAAATGATACCAACTGCAACGCCAATAAAACACATTATCAGATAAGTAAATGAAAATACCATAATCTATTCTCCTTAAGGCAGTGTTACTCTGAAAATAGTACCGAAAATGAACCAGATCAGAACTGATGCAATAACGGAAATCAGGAGAGAAACGAGAACAGACTTAAGTCCTTCGTTCTTTAGACCACCGCCCTGCTTGATCATCGCAAGCTTATCAACGCCACAGAAGAGAACGTTGAAAAGGAAAATAAAGATAATAGAAGCAGGAAGGAAATGAATAGCCTTCATAGCTATTGGATAGAGCAAGAGAAGGACAAGGCAGCCAATAAGCTTAAGCTTATCCCAATTTTCGACAAAGAAATGATAGTTAAGATTGATGAATGGAGTATGATCCTTTGCACACTTCAATGCTCTTCTGATCAAGATGAGCACAAAAAGGACACAGAGTACTCCGATAATGATTGGTGGAACAATCCAATGGGCATTACCCCATGAATAATTGATCTTGAACATTTGATTTGTTCTCCATTTTGTTTTTTAAAAAGCTATCGCCCATAATAGACGATAGCTTTGATTATATCAGATTATTTTACTTGGTGAGTTCGTCCATAGATGGAGCAGACTTGATGAGTGGCTCGATAGCATTTCTCTTCTCATAGATGTGCTTGGAAGTAGCTGCGCTATCCATATAATCGCCAGTGCCATAACTCATCTTCTCAAGAGCAGCCCTGAGCTCTGGGTTAGCATTTGCTCTCTGCATAGCAGCATCGAGTTCAGCTACGAGTGCTGGATCGAGATTCTTTGGTCCGTAGATGACGAATTCCTTGCAGAATGACCACTTCTGACCATTGAGAGTAATTCCAAGATCAGCATAGGAAGGAGAATTGACACCTTCGAGGTTGTCAAGAAGACCTACAACCTTCATTGCGATCTTAGCATCGTTGGTCTGAGTGTACTGATATACGGATGTATAGTCAGCGAAGATGATGTCTGCGTTTCTATCCCAGAGAAGCTGAGACTTCTTATCGAAGGAACCACCGATAACAACCTTCATTCTGGAAACAACGTCGTCACCATATGTGTCCTTAACCCACTTCCAATAGACAACATAACCAACGTGAGAAACACCACCAGCTTCACAAGCAACAAGAAGCTTCTTGCTTGGGTTTGCCTTGAGCCATTCAGCAGCCTCTACGAGGTTGTTGTATGGAGCATCCTTGTATGTAGCCCAACAGGAAACTGCGTTGATACCACCGCGTGGTCCAATTGTGAGATTCTCAAGCTTGTATGTCTCTGGCTGGGAACCGAACATAACTGAGAGGTAAGTCATATCATGGAACATCATGAGAGTAGAGCCGTCACCCTTAGCAGAACCAAGAGCATTGAATGCAGGACCTGCACCAACAGCATCACACTTGATGTTACAACCAAGTTCCTTAGCAAGGTATCTACATACTGTCTCAGCGATGAGGTAAGAGTCACCACTTGTTGATGTAGAACCAATAACCATTCTAACATTCTGACCCTTGAATGTTGCCTTGGTCTCTGCTCCGCCCTGAGCGAAGACAGAAGTCATGACGAGAGCTGCCAAAAGCAGAACTGCAATCATCTTCTTCATAATAATTATCTCCTTTATAAATAGAATGGTTGCCCATCCTATCAGTTTCAAATATCAGTGAGGAAATCCTCAAAATAGCCACATTTACAGCCAAAAGGCTTAAAACTGAATTAATTATGAAATGGGAAATATACGATGTCAACAAAAAATACAATAATTATAAAATATTTTTGATTTTATATTTATAAAATATTTTGATAATCAATTTCTATTTGATTTTTATTAAGTAAAATCAAAAATACAGTTTGAATTTTTATATTAATTTGAAATACATAAATAAAGAGACATGTGAATTAAATAAAACTTATGACAAAAGAATCAAAAAAATCATATTCCATGTAATAACAAACCTTGAATCATTCTGTTTTGGGGCCAAATGGACAAAAATTAGGATGTCCTCAGCTAGAGAAGACGATGATATTCTTGCATTGACGGATGCAGGAGCCGGTGATCGTGTAATCCCTTTTAGTGAGGACATCAGGTACCTTCAACAAAAAAATACAATAGCCGGTCATCGAATAC
>JAFVDZ010000002.1 GCA_017478205.1 Spirochaetales bacterium
AACAGATGCTGGAAATACTGAAAAAGAAGCAGATTAAGCATCTGTTCTTCGGAATCTTTGCAGAAAGTGTGAACTTCAGCAATTTCACTATTCTATCCATCTCATATAAGCAAGCTAATTGGATCTACAAATATTAAATGTTTATACAGGAAAAAAATGAACACGAAAAGTCAGTTTCTTAAGAACGTAAATGATGAGAATCAAACAGCTAGTCGTTGGTTAATTTTATTTATCAGCATCTTTCTTGTTTCATTGTTTATACATATTTTGCTTTTGATTTTACAGATAGGGAATCAACTTGATTTGTACTTTTTGAATCTAAATGATTTCTTGGCTGATTTCCTGAATCCTGTAAGATATACCGCAAATCGTGACCCTTACTTTGATGAGACAATACATCCCATGCATCATAACAATCCTGGTCTGTTTTATATTGTTTGTTGGTGTGTGAAACAAATTGCAGGAATTGAAAGTAATAGTACACTTCAAGATTTATGGGCCAATCATACAGTTATACTTATGACTTTCTACTATCTTATAATTCAATATCTTTTAATTGGCCACTCTATAATTTGTCTATGCAAAAAATTTAAGACCAATCAGTTAATTCTTATTCCTCTTATGATGTCATATCCAATGCTTTATACATTAGAAAGAGCAAATCATGTATTGTTCACGGCAGCATGCATCAATTACTTTATTGCCTTTTATGATAGAGATGAACAGTTACTCAGACTTCTTTCCTGTCTGTGTCTTGCTCTAGCAGCAAGCATGAAAATCTATCCAGCTTTGTTTGGATTTCTATATTTTGAAAAAAAGCAAAACAAAGAGATTGTTATATCTGCGCTCATGACAATATTTCTCTTTTTTGTACCCTTTTTATTCTTCAAACACGGATTGAATAATTTCACAAGATTGTTATGGAACATAAAACAATTTACAACAATGGAGAATCATAGTCTGTTTTTTTCGTTAGTTAGACTCTTTTGCATATTTTCTTTGATCCTTTCGATTTTTCAAAAAACACTGTTGGAACGTTTGATATGTATTATTTTTCCGTTCCTTTTGTTATCTACAAATGCCGGCTTTTATACCACGCTTTATTTCTATCCGCTAATTATTCTCTTATTTAATAACAATCAAGATGAAAGATACTCGATGAGTTCTTTTTATAAATATTTCTTTTTTATATATTTCTTTTGTCTTCTTAACCCGCTACAATTTACTCAATACATTCTTCCAACAAATCGAAATGACAATCTCTTGATTTGTTTTTACTCTTTAAGACATATATTCCTCTGTATTCTCACATATGAAGCTATCAAAACAATAAAATCAATGCGTAATAGAAATTTATGAAAATCAATTTTGTCAGCTTTGCCTTCTTACTTCATAATGGTATTCAACACTCAAGCAATATACCTCAAATTGTCTGTTGCAGAAAAAATATGATTCAGTTTCTGTTCGTGTGTATACTAAAAAAATAGTGACAAGTTAGAGTTTGACATAATCAACCTGCATTGTGATAATCAAATCATGATTTCAATTCTTGTTTCCGTTTATAACATGAAGGACTATCTCGTTCAGTGCCTGGACAGTGTCCTGGCACAGACCTACACAGACTACGAATGCATACTTGTCGATGACGGATCTAAAGACAATAGCCTTGAGATGTGCAATGAATATGCAAGAAAGGATAAGAGATTCGTTGTCGTTCATCAAGAAAATGGTGGCCTTTCTGCTGCAAGAAATACTGGATTGAAGCATGCAAAAGGTGATCTCATCACATTCCTCGATCCAGATGACTGGATTCATCCTGAATATCTCCAGCGCCTTGTAGAACTCAAGGAGAAACATAATGCGGACATGTCTGCTGTCAGCTTTGTAAAAACAAGCGACAGAAACTATCCGAGAGTAAAGGCAGAAGTAACAGTCAAGGAATATACCGGACGAGATTTCGTCGATAATATGAATACTCTCAGAAACCCTGTTGGAGATCAGGTATGGGCACGACTCTATGACAAGAAGGCCTTCGATGGAAAGCAGTTCCCACCAAGAAAGGATTATGAGGATGTTCATGTAATTCCTCAGACAGTCTATCCAATGAAGAAAGTTGTCTACTCAACTGAAGTACTCTACTACTACTTCCAGAGAGTCGATGGGATATCACGCCTGAAGACTCGAATCAACAGCGACCTGCTCGAGGCATATATAATCAACGCAAAGTTTGCACGCAAGAATAATGATAAAAAACTACTTAGACAGATGAAGCTATTCTTCTTCACTGTTCACCTTGAAGCTGTATACAGAGTCAAGAAATACCATGCAGGAAATAAGGAACTGCTTGGTAAACTCAAGGTTCTGAAGAAGGAAATGAAGAGAGTATGAGCAACATATGGTTTGTCAAGAATGGTCTTAGAGTCGCCCGTGATTTCTCACCCCTTCTCGATGTCTATACACTTGCAAGCTTCATGTACATGTCTCCCAAACTAAATTTCAATTGGCTCTACAATCTTTCTGAAAAGAAGCACAAATATATCATCGAGTACCTTGAAAAGAACCAGAAGGAAGTAATTGAAAGGTATAAATCCTATCAAGAACCCCTTATCAAGAGTGAAGAGAAAATCATATGGACTATCTGGTGGCAGGGTGAAGATCAAGCTCCACCTCTTGTAAAGGCTTGCCTTGATTCAATACGAAGAAATGCAAATGAAGCGAAACTGATCGTTGTCACAAAGGATAACTATAAGGATTATCTGACTCTCCCTGACTTCATCTGGGATAAATATAAAAATGGAAGAATTTCCTTTGCCCTACTTTCTGATATCATGCGCTTTCGCCTTCTTTCATTGTATGGTGGGATCTGGCTTGACTCGACAATCTTCGTTGGGCACAACATCCCAGAAGAGATCTTCTCTCTACCATTCTGGTCCCAGCATACAAAGTATGAAAAGAATGCATATGTTCAGAAGAATCTTTACCACTTCTTCACTATCGGAGGCTTGAAGGGCAACCTGCTGTGTACTTTTGCATATGATTTTCTGATCGAGTACTGGAAGAATCATGATACAATCATCGATTACTTCCTTTCAGACTATACAATCTATGTCGCATACAGGAATTTTGATGCATTCAAGAGAGAAATCGATTCTCTCCCATATACAAGTGAAAGGCTGTATGAACTTGTTCACTCTCTCAGTGATAAATATGATGAAAACAAGTTGAACGAGCTCCTGTCTGAATGCACCTTCTCAAAACTTGATTGGCATAAGAAGTACAAAACTGAAGTAGATGGAAAAGAAACAATATTTACTCATATTACAAAGAATTTCCTTTGACCATATATCCTTTGCTCCCACATTGAACAAGTAATCATATTCACTTAAAATTCAATTCAAGCATCGACAAAAGGAAAATAGAATGAAGAAACTAATTGTCACTATTATTGTCCTCACAGCATTAACGCTTTCACTTTTTGCTGCTAATTATCAGAAGACCTACCTTATGAGTGATGAAATATGGCAGAAGACAAATAGACTCTGTATCATGAATGGTTCATTGGGGCCGGCTCCTGTTTCCCCAACTTCTGGTGAAAACATCATTAGAGCTCTCAAGAGACTTAATTACAATAGACTCTCAAATAAGGATAAGAAGATATACAACGAGATAATTGCAGAGCTTGATAATGCTACAAATTCAGCTCAATTCAAAGGTAGTGACTATGCATTCAGAATTAATGTAGATGCAGCACTCGAAGGATATGTATTCAACCATATGAAGAGCACATATCTCAATGAGTTCTTCATTCCTTATCAGGACAGACCTTCAATGATTGGTGTCGAGGGCGAAATCTTTGTTGGAAACAACCTATATTTTGACTTCAAGTATGATCTTATGGACAACTATGCAGGTTTTGTTGATGATTCAGGCTTGAAAACAACCGATTCTGGCTATTTCTATAATTTCACAAACTTCTCTTATTTCCTTTCTCCTAGGTACACCGGAGGTTGGGAAACTGTTACCTCTGACGAGCACAACATGTTCAACTCCACTCCACTCAAGGCCGGTGCTTCCTTTGGTAATCATCTATATAACTTCTTCATCGGTAGAAACAGACAGGCCTTCGGTAATGGTCAGACAGGTAACCTTGTCCTTGGAGACAATTTGCCATATCAGGAATTCATGAAGTTCGAGGCTTCAACAGACTTCATTACCTATGAACTTTCTCTCACTCACTTTGACAACACACAGGGAGACCTTGCAAACTCCTATGATTATGGAACCAACGACTTTACACTCAATGGCGAACATCAGAACAGGACAATACAGAGACTTGATTTCAACTTCTCTAACCGCTTGCGTCTCGCAATGAACATTGGTGCCATCTATAACACAGATGCCCCTCTCGATTGGCGCCTTATCATGCCAATGGCTCTAGTTCACAACTGGGAAAACCTGGATGAAGCAATTGAGCTTGAGGCAGGAGATGAAGGAAACAATATCATGGGTTTCGAAGTTGAATATGTCCTGAAACCAGGCATCATTCTTTCAGGCCAGATTGTTATAGACCAATTCAGGATTGCAGTTGAAAAGTATTCTGTTGTTCCAGATGCTTATGGCTTCATTGCAAACATCACGAAACTCAAGGATAGAGGAAACGTAACAATTCAAGATCAGGCAGAAGCTGTCTTCACAAGCCCATACCTCTACCTCAACACAAAAACTAAGGATGGAAAGTATCACTGGGGCTATGACTTTATCGTAGGTTATGCATATAACGGAACAGAATCACTTGCATACACTGGCCACCCATACGGGCCTGGTACAATTGCATTGAATCTGAGAAGAACATATATCTACGAAAAGGGTTCTCAGCTTGCTTTCAATGCCCTAGTTAAGTTGCATGGCAACAAGGGTATCGAATATGGCTACAGGAACTCAAACAACCAGCATAATCAGGGTGCTGATAACAACACATCAACATCTGCAATTCTTCCAACTGGGTATGTAGAGACCACTTTAAGATTCGATATCGCTTACTCTCGCCCTATCAACGAACACCTGAGTGTCAGATTACAGGGTGCAAGTATCTCTCAGTGGAATTATCAAAATGTGAAGAACGAATTCAAGCAGAGCTTCCAGGGAGCCTTTGGATTCAGATGGGTTATGTGAGGTATTACAATTGCTTTTCAACAGAATTATTCACGGGTATACTTAGCAATGAGATAATTTTCTCTATGGAGTGGTGATATGAATTACGGACTTATCTTCGCTGGCGGTGTTGGACACAGAATGAACACCAAAGCGAAGCCAAAACAGTTTCTTGAAATCCATGGTAAACCAATAATTGTCCACACAATTGAATACTTTCAGAAAAACA
Organism: Spirochaetales bacterium; assembly: GCA_017478205.1. Classification (GTDB taxonomy): domain Bacteria; phylum Spirochaetota; class Spirochaetia; order Sphaerochaetales; family Sphaerochaetaceae; genus Bullifex. Next base: position 5,381 of record JAFVDZ010000002.1, read on the forward strand.
CTGAGATAGATTACATTTGTGTAGTTGTTTTAGATGATTACATCGATTATATGAAACAATTGATTTTACGATTCCAACTTTCGAAAGTCAAATGGGTTGTTCCTGGAGGGAATACTTCTTTAGATTCTCAATATAATGGTTTAAAAGCAATCAAAGAATATTCACAAACAGATAAAGATATTGTGCTCATCCATGATGGAGTTCGTCCACTCATAAATACAGAACTCATTTCCAGGTGTATTGCAGATGTAAAAGAATTCGGCTCAGCCGTTACAATAGCACCAGCCATAGAAACTATCGTACAGACAGATGGTGCTGATACCATACAAACCACGATAGAACGCTCCAAGTGCTTTCTAGCAAGGGCTCCTCAATGCTTCTACCTTGACGACATTCTGTCTGCCCATGAAAGAGCAATACAAGAAAACAATCACATATTTATTGATTCCACATCCTTAATGCTCCATTTTGATTACAAGGTTCATATCGTAGAGGGACCGGCAGAGAATATAAAGGTAACAAATCCTTCAGATTTCTATATTTGCAGAGCTCTTCTCGATGCTAGAGAAGATTCACAACTTTATGGAATTTAAAATGAATTATATAGAAGAAGATCTGAATAACATTGCTGAGTTTATAAAAAATCTCGAAAGCTCCACTGTCCTTGTAACAGGGGCAACGGGTCTTATTGGCTCACTCTGTGTAAAGGCTATGCAAAAAAACGGAAAGATTCCCGTAATTGCAATGGCTCGTAATGAAAATAAAGTAAAAGCTCTCTATGAAGAAACAGAAGGAATTAAATTTTTATATCAAGAAATAACTGATCCCCTTCCAAAAGATTTAAGATGTGACTATATCATACATACCGCAAACCCTACTTCATCAAAATACTTCATATCCAATCCTGTCGAAGTGATTGATTGTATTTATGAAGGAACAAAACAAATACTAGAGTTTGCCAGAATTAATAAAATTAAAGGTGTTGTTTACCTTTCATCGATGGAAGTTTTTGGTGTAGTCAATGAAGCCAGAAGAGTCAGAGAGGATGAGTTAGGGATAATTGATATACAAAATATCAGAAGCTGTTACTCCGAAGGGAAACGTCACGCAGAACTACTTTGCAAATGCTATGCTGAAGAATATGATGTCAACGTAGTAATCGCTAGACTTGCACAGACTTTTGGAGCAGGCATTCCAAAGACTGATAATAGAGTATTCAAACAATTTGCAAACAGCGCCACTAAGGGAGAAGACATCGTTCTACATACAACAGGAAAATCATTTGGCAACTATTGCTATACACGAGATGCTCTCAAAGCAATCTTTTTGATCCTTACAAAAGGAAAAAAAGGAGATGTATATACTGTAGTTAACGAAGAAACCACTACAACGATTTCACAAATGGCAAGCATGGTAGCAGAAAGATTCTCTAGAGGACAATCAAAAGTAGTTTTTGACATTCCGGAAAACAATTTGTATGGCTATGCTCCGGAAACAAGACTAAAACTATCATCCAAAAAGCTTAGAGATCTTGGATGGGAGCCTGAAATACCTTTAGAAGAAATGTACGAACGCATGATAAACAACGAAAAATAAATTTGTGCCTTAAAAATAATATAACGTTATTGATTGGTACTCCTCTGATTAGGATCGTACTTCTTCAATATCATGTTGTTATATCTACGCTCACGTATATTCTCTACAAGATTCCAAGGGCTTACGAATAGGGTTATGTTATACCCTGCCAGAATCAGGAATCTTTCTAAACTGATTCTCCATTCAGGAATCCTGTTTACAGATGACTTCCCCTCTTCATATTTCACAAGGATTTCATCGTCATACTGGAATTCCTGATGACATTCATACACCTCGACTTCAGTAAGACCTGGCATTGGGCCAGAGGTTTTCTGAAGCTTGAAGATAATCCGTAAAATACCAGTTTGTTTTTCAAAGGTAAACACAGATGCACTTCCATCATGCTTCAGTTCTCCTGTATGGAAGGAGTATCCATTGTCAAAACAGATTTCCATGTCATCTATATTCGATTCAGGATCGAAGTTCTCGAACAGGATTATTTCACCAATATCCTTAGGAGAGGAAAAAGTCATCGTAAACTCTTTCTTGTTGTCTTCCTCTTCTGGTGACCAAACACAACGATCGAACATCTTTATCGATCCATAAGGTGGATAGATATCAGAACAGTCGATATATTTGAAGTCATTGAGGTATGCAGCGTTTCCACTAGATGCATCAATTTTTGCATCATATTGAAGGCCCTTTGTGTTCCTCCACCAATAGACAGCATCGTCATTGATCATGTACCAAAGTCTATTGGTCATGAGCTGCGATCGATATAGCTTGGAAACACTGAAAATATATGAACCCCGTAGTGGAATCTTCTTGAGGTCATCGTCGACCTTCAGTCTAATCCTATCTTCCCATCTATATTGAGGCACATCGGTATCGAATCTATCATCATTTAACAAATTCTTGATTGGTGGTTCTGTAGGTTTGAATGGATATGAGTAGTAATCATCCACACCTTCAAAAACGCTTGCGTATGCAAACTTCTTAAGGACTATAGGACGATAATCTTTTTCTTTGATAAGAGCACACATTGCCTCATCAAAAACCAGAGTGAGAGCTCGATGTTCGTCATGACGATCGAAATCTGTGCAGATGATGATATCAGCTTTGACATCATAAATAGCATCCTTAAGATCATTAAGGTAGTTCTTTCTTGTGAACTTGCTGTGATAGCCAGACTTCTTGTATCGATAATCCTGTACATTTCCATATCCAGCAGTTTCTTCCCTAAGACTATAACTGATGCATTGTTTATTCCCTTCCTGATTATAAGGGTGCTTTGGTCCAAGCCACCTATCACCATAGCCAAGATAGATAATCTTATCTTCAGGAAGTCCAAGAGAAGCAAGAACCTTGACAGATTCATTGATTCTAAGTTTCTGCCACCATGGGTAGTAATCACCATTTGTGGTAAAGAGGACAAACAACTCGTGCTTTTTCTCTTTGCACAATGTGTAAATCAATGAAAGTGCAATATTTAGTTCATCATCTTGATGTGGAACTATTACAAGAACACGTTTTTTGATAAGTCAGCTCCTCTCAGATAAAGTATAACAGCCACTTCCACCACCATCTGGCAACAGATCTCTTTCCCAGGGCCCACACTCGCTTGCTATCTCCCCCATACTTTCTAAGTATGAATGGCATGCCAATGTAATAACGAATCAGAGTGTACCTCATATTCCAACATAGTTTATGGTCCTTCTTCTCTTCTGCAAACTCTTCAAGCTTTATAAGAGCCTCAATATGGTCACAGTTAAGATATTGACGATGGACAATGCTATCTGAACGCATCAGATAGAAGTAAAGGTACTCTGAAGAATATACTACCTTTCCTACGTTATAGAATAAATAAGGAAGAGTGAGTGCATCCTCATAAGTCTTCCCTTCTGGGTACATATTTTTAGGCAAAAGATGCTTGTCATACAGCTTTGCAACCTGATAATTTCCAAGCTGCTTCTTAGAGCGATTCATCATTCGTGTGAACTCTGGTCCCGAATACTCATGTATACCTTCAGGAGCACAGGTCTCAACCTTGTAAAAACCTTGCTCTTCAGAAAAATTCATTATCGCAACAGCAGAGACATCAGCATTGTGCTCTATTTTTAAATCATATAGTCTTTCAAGATAGTGTTCATCGATCCAGTCATCGGGGTCAACAAAGGTAAGATATTCGCCATTTGAATTCTCTATGCCAGCATTTCGTGCAGAACTGACCCCTCCATTCTTTTTTCTAACGAGCTTGAAACGTGAATCTTTCGAAACGTATTCTTCACAAATTGATGCACTGTTATCAGGAGAACCATCATCGACAAGGACAACTTCAAAATCTTCGAATGTCTGATTCTTTATACTGTCCAAGCATTTTCTCAAGTACTGCTCAACATTATATATAGGTACGATGATTGATATCACATTTTTTCCCCTACAAAGAAAGGAAGAAGGACATATCTGGTCATTCTCAATATCTTGAAATCCAGTCTGTTATTTGTTGCCTCGTATATATACTTATAATTCTTCTTCAGATAAGCGTCCTCTTCCATTAGAATTTTTCTTACATTTTTTACTTTACCATAACTTTTTCTAATAGAAATCATATTTGATCTATATGTTTGAGCAACTCTACTTATCAGATGAATGTTCTTCTTGTTATCATTTTCATCAAGAACTTTTAGCCCGAGTCTAGTTACAAGTAAAAGTTCCTTATAGTGTTTCATTACAGATTCAGCACTCACACTTTGCCCAACTCTGCCAACTCGATAATTATATAAAGGGATATTGATAAAGAACACTTTATTTAAAAATGGAATAATTTGGGAAAGAAACAAGGTATCGGTATATAAGGTCTTTTCAGGCAAGTCTCTATGGTGGGCCTGTACAATTGAAGTTTTGAAGCAAGCATCCCAGATAGAGAAAAAAATAGAATCTTTCAACTGGTCCAAATACTGCAACGAGCCTGAATACATTCTCCAATCAGGAATATCAACAACCTTTTCGATAGAAGAAACTTCGGCATGACTTGAAATAAAAGCATCTGTATCATTTTTTTCGAGCAAGTCCAGAAATTGCACTAACAGACTTTTATCAAACCAGTCATCTGCATCAAGGACTTTGAAATATTTTCCTTTAGCCATTCCAACAGCAAGATTGATGTTTGATCCCCAACCTCCATTTGGTTTATCAACAAGTTTAAATACTTCTGGATATTTTTCTTGATAGCTCCTAGATATCTCTGCCGTCTTGTCAGTTGAGCCATCATTCATGATAAGAACCTCAATTCGATTCATATTATCAACAATGCAACTATCAAGAGCTTCTTGAATATACTTTTCCATGTTGTAGGCACAAATCACAATTGTTAAAATCTTTTTTTCCATAAAGTCTTATCTCCGAAAAACTATTCAACTATTAGCATAACACTTAACTCATATAGTTAAAAACTTAATAGCCAATCAATATTACTTTTCTAGAGTAAACTACCAATTATCTATTTCCAATAAACAACCAAAGAATGTTCAGGAATACGTTTATCTTCTGGTGGCAATTCCATATAGTTTCCATAAAAATGTCTAAGAACAGTATCGTAATCTGCAGGAGCTAGAAGCTTATATCCCTCAAAATCAATGTCCAAGGTATTTTCAAGGAATTTCTTTGGTTTGATCTCCTTTTCCCTTTGTCTTCCTCCACTACTGAACACTTCCTTTGAATCGTCAAAGTTATATGCAGTTACGATATCGTGATGTAACCTTCTCCAATAATCGAGCCCTTTTTTCTTGATGGATTTCCATCTTAATTCTCTTATGAAATCGTAAATCTTATTCCCGGTCTTATCAAAACCATCCTGCCCAAAATAATAAAGATAATCTTGAAGTTTTCTAGCCCTTCTAAAATGCTTCAGGGCTGCAGAATGATTATCAGGAAGACCATCTTGAGGGAAAACATCAATAAAAATTCCCATCCCCGGGATATCGGCCAATGTAGATTCACGCAAATAAGTTCGCTTATCTACTATTTTATACATGCAATTATAATTCTCTTCTGAATTGTCACCCAATACTCCTAGAACAGGATGATTCTCCAAAAGCCTTTCTAGAATCAGAAGATCCTTTCTGGGCATATCAATATCTATATCGTCATCCCATGGGATGAATCCCTTATGCCTGACCGCACCTAAAAGAGTTCCCCCACATAGATAGTATCGGAGATTATTCTTACGACATATTGAATCGATTTCCACTAATATGCTCAGTTGAATATGTCTAATCTCTTCTTCTGATAGTCTTTTACTCATTTTGTTATTATAAAGTCGCTATGAATATAATTGTCAAGTTGACGTATTCCTCTGACTTAGCTTCTGAATCTTTTGAAATACTATCTTATCTTTGAGTACAACAAGAATAATCAGATAAATAAGTAGGCCAATGAAAGCACTTATAGCAAAAGAAAATACTGAAGTCGTTATTGTTGAAGTGATAACAAAGAACGCAACAAGACAAATCGAAGAAATTATATAATTCTTTCCTTCTTTGAGTACTTGAGAAATTTTTAGAATTCCATGTCTATCTGCCACAATCAATTGAGCGACAGTAACAAAGCCTTCTGCACATATTGTTGCAATACTGGCACCAACCGAAAAGAATCTTAAAATAAGGAAAACATTGAGGACAAGGTTTATTCCAGCCCCTCCAAACAAAATAGCTGTTTGAGTATTGGTATATTTGCAAGGAATTAAATACTGCTCTCCTGTGATGCCACTAAAAGTAATAAATATAACAAGCGGAGAAAGGATCTTCAGCAGTATTATTACCCCGTCATACCCCGTTCCAAAATATAGAGGCACAATATAATCCGAGGCCTTGAATATAAGAAGCGTGATAGGAAGAGTTATAAACCACCCTATCCGGTAAGATTCATATAGTGTTTCTGATATCTCTTCTTTTTTATTATTGGCATTTAGATAGGCGATCCTTGGAGCTGTTACTTTAGTTAGAGAGCTTCCAACAAGAAGGAATGCCTTAACAATACCTTCTGCCAAACTATAATATGAGTTCTCTTCGTAATTACCTGCTGATAGAAAACCTAGCATAGTTTTATCTAAAACAACATAAATTTGAACGGCTATAGAAGGAAGAAATAGAAGAATAGATTCTTTCACATGCTTAAATGGATTCAGATGTCTCGTCCATCTTATATGTTTTCGAATGCTTGTCCATAGCATTCCATTGAACAAAAGATTATACGCAACCTCTATTATGACATATCGAATAAAATCATCACTGGACCTGACAAAGGTGAGAATCGAAATCAGGAAAATGATCCTCATTAAAAAAGTAGAATAGAAAATGATTTTAAAGTTCTCTACTCCATGGCAGAACCACGTAATATCAACAACTTCATTAACAATAAAGAAGGATATTATTATAATGAGTCTTGAATCGAAATTGGAAAAATGCATTATAAGGAAATAGACAGCAAAAGCAATTGCATTTAGAAAAAAACGAAGAAGAAGAACCTCTTCGAACAACCTACTCATTTCTTCCTTATCATCTCGCCTATAAGCAATTTCTCTACTTGCATATTTTGCAGTTCCAATGGAACCGAACAAAGTAAAATATGAAACGATAGAAACAAGATACGAATAAAGACCAATATTATTTGCGCCAAGGACTCTAGCAAGATACCCTGTTGCAAAAATAGATATCAAAGTGTTGACTATGTTAACTATTATATTGAAAACAAAATTGATCTTTATATTTTTCTTCATCCAGAAAACAATGTCTCCAAATATCTTTAACTAGGTTCTACCATGAAAATGTCAAAATATCTACACGATACTTCAACAAGTATGAATGTTGACAATATCAACTCATGCAAGCAACAAATTGCTCTCTTCTTGATCTTTATCCATTGCCCTACGATGTAATTTTAAAACTCCAACCTTGGATATCTTTGAAAGAACAAACAAGAAAAATATCAACGTTTTGCAAAATACTTGAAAAACAGACTTTTTTCAGCGTTTCCTGAAAAGTTACCTCCTGTCATAATCATTTCTTCTGGAAGTTCCTTCATATATCCATATACGCCTAGTTTATTTTGTAATATAATTACATCTTTAAAAATAATGTAATCAACAAAATCAGAACTCCCTTTCTTGATAGCTGCAGTATTGATAATCGTTCTTGCAAATTCATTTATGGGTGTAATTGCCCCGATACAAAGAATAAATATCAAAGCAAATTTTAAAAGTTTAGGTTTTGGGTTATCCAAAGCTTCTAGGCAAAGAAGATAGAGCATAATAAGAGCAGGGATAGATGCTCGCATACAGAAATCTCCACCATTACCAATTCTGCCGAAAGGAAAAAGAAGTAACAACATACAAGTCAAGTAATACATGTAATTTTTCTTATGGAAAAAGAACAGTATGATTATGAATGCTAGAACTTCTAAAGCTATAAAAAGCAAATAGTCATTCAAAAACCTGGTTGTATTGTTCGGAGCTCCAATAGCTTGTCCAGAATCATTATTCATTAGATAAAGAAAAGTTAGAATGCCAGAAATACCACCCCCAAAGAAGTTCTGGAAGGTGAAGGTGTCTTTGAACAATGCCTTGAAATAATCAAGAGAGATAAACTTTTCACCATATTTTCTAGAAAGGCATACATAGACAGCGTATGGAAGTAATCCAATGAAAGGTAATGGGCTACATATAAGCACTAGTCCCAGCAAGAGAACAATATTTCTATTATTTCTTGAGTTCAAAACAGCAAGAAAGCAAAGCCATGCAGGCATCGCTTGGTTGAATACCCAAAAAAGTTGTTTGGTTATGCATGAATACTCGAATTTATACCAGCAATCTATATGAGTGCCTAATGTCAGCTTATGACCCCAACAAAAAACACCCAATACCCAACCGACAATATCTATTGTAGAGAAAAATATAAATAAAAGCAGAGGCCAAATCTCTATTTTCTTGCGGTAGATACATACTCCACAATAAAAAAGAAAAATACCTAAAGAAGCCCAGATGAGCTGAAAAATATTACCGATACCAATTGAAGTAAGCTTTCCTATCAATGCTGCAGGAAGCCAAAAACCTATATAATAAACAAGGCCTCTTGTCTCTGTAACACCATCAACAGAAAGTTTTGTAACTACAGGCCAATCATACTTCACAAGAATATTGAAAATAGTATTTCGCCAAATATGATCTGTATTCTGGAATACAAAACCTCCTATGCCCGAAAGATAGACCCAAACAATGATCACACACCATGCAATCAAGAGCTTGTACCATTCATTCTTTGATAACGAATAATGTTGTCCCTCTTCCTGTTTCTTCTCGTTGTGTATAGCCTTGATAATTGATATGCACATTATCAAGAACAGAGGTATAGCAATAACAGGGCGCACCCAAAAAAGCAGAAACAGACAGAAAGGAAGGCCAAGATAGATAATTGCTGAGGAGTTTACTACTCTTTTAAATTCAAGAAGCTCTTTTTTTTCACTCATCGAAATTAATTCTCCTCTCTTCAACAACCAAAGGTCTATTCATGATTCGAGAATTCATGGCCATTATATACTCTCCCAAAAAGCCCATGAATGCTAATTGGACACCACCCATAAAGAATACAGCAATTATTATAGGAACATACCCCGCATCAAATCTGTTCCACCATTTAAGCTTCGCAACAAAAAAGCCCAAAGCAGCCAGGAAGCTGCAAAAGGATATCAGAAAGCCTAAAAATGTGGCCAATCTCATTCCGACCTTTGTATAGCTTGTGAAACTAAGCATTGCTGCATCATAAAGACTATAGAAATTGTTATGTGTCTTTCCAGCTCTTCTCGCAGGTTGTTCATATTCAATTTCTTTTCTTGCGGGGCCAAGTTCTGCGACTATTCCGCGGATAAAAGGAGTTGGATCATGTAAGTTTCTCAGTACATCAACAAATGATTTATCATAGAGACCAAATCCAGTGAACTGTTCAATCTGTTCAACGCTACTCATTTTGCGGATCAGCTTGTAGTATACGCCTCTGAGAAAATACATTATGCGATTTTCTTTGCTCTTTGTTTTCCTACCAATTACTATCTTGTATCCCTTTTCCCACTCTTCGATGAATCTAGGAATCAATTCGACAGGATCCTGGAAATCGGCGCAAAGAGGTATGGTACAGTCACCACTTGTATTCAATATCCCATAGTATGGGCTGTTGAACTGACCAAAATTCTTGGAGTTGAAGATTGCCTTAACCCTCTTATCTTCCTGACAAATGGCTTCAATTATCTCTCTCGTCCTGTCAGTACTACAATTATCTATGAACAGAATCTCAAAATCGTAGCATGAGCAGCTAGTAGTCAACTCCTTCTTGACTGCTTCGTAAATTGGACGTGCATTCTCCTCTTCGTTATAGCAGGGAATCATTATGCTTATCTTTTTCATAAAAGTTCTCCAATCAATTCACTTTGTATATCATTTTTTGAAAGCCCAATACTTATTCAACAAGAAATTGATTGGAACACTCAATACAAGGTTGAATAAAGGTGCAATGTATTTTGAAATATTGAAAATATCAATCCAGACCCATGATAGTAGATTACTCAGGACAATTCCAGAAAAGCCATAGGAAATATATGTTTTCAGCAAACTGATGAATACATTTTCCTCACTTCCATTGAAAACATATCTTCTGTTCCAGCAAAAGGACCAAAGAACACTCAAAATAAAAGCAACAACATTTGCAATGATGTAATCATAGCTTAGTTGAGAATCCTTCAACATGGTAATCACAGCAACATATATTAGATATGATAAAAGAGTATTTGACACACCCACAAAACAGAATTTAATGAACTGCCATATTCCATACTTACGAAACATATCTTTAACGAACATTATTTTAGAATCCATAGAGCATCATCACTTTCGAACATCAATTTTCTTTATTCCATCATGAAAAGAATACAAAGGCATCCAGTCTGTATCCGCTTTCAGCTCAGATATGTCTGCACACAGATGCATTACCTGTCTATCTGAATATGGCAATTCTCCAAAACCAAGTTTTGCGCCAGGAGCTACAACATCTCTAATTGTTTCTATGTACTCCCTTAGAGGTCTTGCCACACCTCCTCCCAATACATATGTCTTTCCATCTATACCCTTATCACCAAGCAAATAGAAGGCTCTAGCTGCATCTTCACTATATAGATAGTCCCAGACCTGTTCACCTTTCGTCAGTGCAGGTACCTCTCCTGCCTTCAACTTTGAAATTGTGGACATTACCATTGACTGCTTTCCATCATTTGGGCCATATACACTGAGCACACGAACCCAAATATGGTTCATATCGCACTGATGTGCGAACTCTCTAGTCATGAATCCAGCTGCAAGCTTTCCAATGCCGTAGCCGTTATCAGGATGCACCGGAGTATAAGGTGTCAAAACACCTTCATATCTTCCATATTCAGCCTGAGATCCTGCACCAATAAAAGTTGTGCAACCAAATCGCTTTGCAAGATTCACGGCATCCAAAGAATATCTCACATTCTGATTTTGCATGTACATATCATTTCTTGCCTGTCCACTAGTTCCTTCCCAGGCCAGATGATAGAACACATCATATTGCTTACCAGTTACATTCTCTGCATCGTGATATTCATCTATAGACAGATATAATTTCTCTACTAGCGGATGAACTGGGATTACATCATTTCTTTTTGAATCCTTACGGCAAAGGACAAGTACTTCAACCTTGTTCCTGATTAACTCTGCGACAAGGGCAGTACCAATAGCTCCAGTAGCGCCAGTGACAATAGCTGATTTCATCACATGTTCCTCAAACAATATTTAAATCAATGCCCCTGCTTCTCATCCATCAGCGGTATGACCATAATCTTTTCCAACTCTTCTCTAGGAAGGAATGGAGTCAGATCTTCCAAAGGCGGAGATACAAGTGTACCATCTTCCAATCTCTTTGTACCACTCTTTGGTTCCCATACCTGCTTTGTGTCTGTGAAGATTTCTGTAAATACCGGACCATCGAGATTCAGTACTTCATCGACCACCGCTTTCATTTCAGCATTACTGTGAGCACTGAAATAGCGATATCCAAAAGCTTCAGCTATCTTCTTGAACTCAGGGAAGGAAATATCACCAGATTCAGGACCAACACCAACAAAGTTCTTGTTGAACAGGTTGGTTTGAGTGATGCGAATGGAATGATATCCATTATTGTTGATAAGGAAGATTTTGACAGGCAGCTTGTTGCTGATGATTGTTTGAAGTTCCTGCAAGTTCATCATTATAGAACCATCACCTTCAAGGCAGATCGTATTTCTTCTTCCTCCTCCAATGCATGTACCTATGCTGGCAGGAAGTCCATAGCCCATTGATGCAGTCGCACTGTTATTGGCCATACGGCTCCCCTTTTGGATTACATATGCCTGATTGCCAACAACACAGCAGGCACCATTAGAAACAGCTGTAAGACTATTTTCTGGCAATCGAGAACTAAGATAACGAATGAAGGCATATACATTGGCAGTCTCACCATTCTCTTCCCATTGACGAGGAAGCACTACAGGATAGTCTTTTTTCCACTTCTTGCAGACATCAAGCCATTCTTGGCCAGTAAACACCTTTTCACTAGTTGCCTTGTCCAGCTTTGTCAAGAAATCCTTAGCGTCTGCCCAGATAGGCATATCTACGTGAAGAGTATGCTTCTTCATTTCTCCCTGATCTATATCGACCATGATGACTTCAGCAGCTCTAGCCCATGTTTTCCAGTTGTAGCCAACCTGTCGAATTGAAATACGGGTTCCAATGGCAATAATCAAGTCAGCGTTCTGAATTGCCCAGTTGCCCGGACGATCACCCATATTTCCTGCTCGCCCTACATAAAGTGGGTGTTCATCCTCGATGAGGTCCACTGCATTCCAGTATGTAACTACAGGAATATTCAACTTTTCGAGTACAGAGCGAAATGCTTCATAGCCACCAGATAGACGAACACCATAACCTGGATGGAATACAGGACGTTTTGCCTTCTTGATCTTCTCCAATACTGCTTGTATTAAATTATCAGAGACTGGAGGCGGAAGCTTTGCATCATCGTCTGACGAATTATATTCTTCAAGTTCATCAGTTTCGATATAACAGCCCTGATAGTTAACAGGGATATCAACCCACACAGGACCCGGTCGTCCTGTAGTTGCAAGATGCCATGCTCGTTCAAGATGATATCTGATTGTTTTTGGATCTTCTATCATCACGGCATATTTAGTCATAGACTCTACAGACTTGACAATATCATACTCCTGATCACCTAAGGCTCGAACAACAGCTCCTGTTTCTTTCAATGCAAATCTTGCCGTAGTATCATAGCGAACCTGACCGCTGATTATGAACATAGGAATGGAGTCCAGCCATCCTCCGACTACTCCTGTCAGAGCATTCGTTCCACCAGGACCAGTTGTGACGCATACAGCTGCGATACGATTGTCCAGACGAGCATATGCCTCAGCTGCGATAGAACAGGCTTGTTCGTGATGATTGTAAGTAACTTTAAGTCCTTGACAATGACCAAATGCATCATTCAGATGCATAGCACCACCGCCAACTACACTGAATACATCTGTAACGCCCTTCTCTACTAGAAAATTCGCCACATAGTCCGCAAGCCTAATCTTCATTTATCTCTCCCTATCCTTTTATACATCCAGACCGATAATTTAACTGACAGCCTCAATAATCACCTTGGCCATATAGTCTATCATCTCATCAGTCATGCCAGGGTATACACCAACCCAGAATGAATTGTTCATTATGAATTCTGTGTTGGAAAGATCACCTACAACCCTATATGAATCAGTACCCCTCAATTGATCGAAACAAGGATGCTTTATCAGATTCCCGCTGAAAAGCAATCTTGTCTGAACATTATGGCTTTCAACATATCGTGTGACAACATTTCGATTGATTCCCTTTTCAGGGCGAACTGACATGAGAAAGCCAAACCAGGAAGGTTCACTGTGCTCTGCTGGTTCAGGAAGAATAATTCTGTCCTTTACGCATTCTAAGGCCTTATAAAGCCTTTCCCAGTTATGTCTTCTTCTCTCGATAAACTTAGGGAATTTCTTCAGCTGTTCGCATCCAATGGCAGCTTGCATATCTGTAACCTTGAGATTGTAACCAAAGTGTGAATATACATACTTATGATCATATCCTGCAGGCAATTCTCCATATTGGCCGTCAAATCTGTGACCACAGAAGTTATCTCTTCCCGAAGGACAAACACATTCTCTACCCCAATCTCTATATGAAAGGATCAGCCTGTGAAGCAAAGGATTGTCAGTATAGACACAACCACCTTCCCCCATCGTCATATGATGAGGGGGATAGAAACTGCTTGTACCGATGTCACCCCAAGTTCCAGTAAATTTCGTTACACCATCAATCGTATACTTCGATCCAAGAGAATCACAATTGTCCTCAATGAGCCAAAGCTCATGCTTGTCACAGAAGGCCTTCACTGCTTTCAAGTCGAAAGGATTGCCTAGAGTGTGAGCAATCATAACAGCCTTTGTCTTTTCTGAAAGAGCATCTTCCAGCTTTGAAATATCAATATTGTATTGAGGGACAGTCACATCCACAAAGACAGGAATCGCACCATATTGGATAATTGGTGCAACAGTGGTAGGGAAACCGCATGCAACTGTAATTACTTCATCACCCTTTCTTATTTGCCTTTCCTTAAGTTCAGGTGCTGTCAATGCCATGAAGGCAATCAGATTGGCAGAAGACCCACTATTTACCAAATGAGCATACTTTACACCAATCCATGAGGCAAACTCCTTCTCGAATTTGTCTGCAAATCTACCTGTGGTCAACCAGAAATCAAGTGTCGCATCTGTGAGTGCCTGCATCTCCTTTTCATCAAATACACGGGACGCATAACTAATGCGATCTCCCTCTTTGAAATCCATCTTTCTCTCTTTGAAGTCATGATAGTATTGTGCAACAACACTCTTTATATATTCTCTTGCTTCTGCTTCATTTTCCCATTTCATATCAATTATCCTTTAAAAACTCATCAATCTGATTTCTCATGCATTTTCTTACGTCCATACCCGAAATCCAACATTTTGTCCATTCAACTGTCTCTTCAACAGCTTTATCCAGATTCCAGTGAGGCTTCCAACCAAAAGTATTTTTGATCTTTGAGCAATCAAGCTTCAAGAATGTTGCCTCATGAGGACCATCGTCACTCTTATTTATCCAGCTAGATCCATCCTTCCAGTGCTTAACAAATAAGTCCACCAATGCTCCTGTCTGAAAACAATCCCTATCATCTGGTCCAACATTATACCAACCTGCTTTAGCACTATCTTTATACTGTTCAGCTGCGATCATCAAATATGCACAAAGAGGTTCAAGTACATGCTGATAAGGTCGAGTAGAGTAAGGATTTCTTACTATTATTGGCTCTTTTCTGGACACAGCCCTTACACAGTCAGGTATGATTCTATCATTTGCAAAATCACCACCACCAATTACATTTCCTGCACGAGCAGTCGATATTGGCACTGATCCATCAGAGAAAAAACTATTTTTATAGCTATGTGTAATTATTTCGCTACAAGACTTGGAATTAGAATATGGGTCAAAGCCATCGAGCGCATCATCTTCTCTGTATCCCCAAGGCCACTCTTTGTTGAGATAGACTTTGTCAGTAGTAACATTGAGAAATGATTTCACACAGTTACTTTTCCTAACACATTCTAATATGTTTACAGTACCCATAACATTGGTTTCATAAGTATATTTTGGGTTCTTGTAGCTATCTCGCACAATTGGTTGAGCAGCCAAGTGTAAAACTATTTCAGGCTTGAAATCAGAAAACACTTCCCATAATTTATCAAAATCCCTTATATCACCAATGACAGAATTTATATCACTTTCGATTTCAGCTATCTCAAACAGAGAAGGATGTGTTGGAGGTTCAAGTGAATATCCTGTAACTTCTGCACCTAAATGATAAAGAAGAAAACAAAACCACGAACCCTTGAATCCTGTATGCCCTGTAACAAGGACTCTTTTGCCTTTATAAAAACTCAAATCTAACATATTCAGTCGTTCCAAACTTTCCAAGGAGCTTTTCCGCTGTTCCAAAGCTCTTCCAGTCTATCCTTTTCTCTTTTTGTATCCATGCACTGCCAAAAATCCTTATGGAAATATGTATTCAATTTCTTTTCTTTGGCAAGAGTATTCATTGGTTCTTTCTCGAATACAGTTGAATCGTCCTTGAGGTATCTGAAGATTTGAGGACTGCATACCATAAAGCCACCATTTATTACTGCTCCATCATCCTTGCTTTTTTCCCGGAACGACCGAACATTTCCATTGCAATCGACATCCAGGACTCCCTTTTGCTGTGAAATACTGACACTTGTCAAAGTCACTATGCTGTCATGTCTGTTATGATAATCTACAACATCATTGATGTTCACATCACTTACAGCATCACCATAAGTAAGGCAGAAAGTTTCATCTCCTACATATTTCTGTATTCTCTTTATTCTTCCGCCTGTCATAGTATTGAGGCCAGTATCGACAATTGTCACCTTCCATGGTTCACAATGCTGCTCGTGGATAATCAAATCATTTTTACCGCTTGTAAAATCAAATGTGACATCACTGTTGTGTAAAAAGTAATCAGCAAACCACTCCTTGATAACATATTGTTTGTAGCCAGCGCAAATTATGAATTCATTAAAGCCACGAAATGAATACAATTTCATGATATGCCATAATATTGGCTTACCGCCAATCTCGATCATTGGCTTAGGTTTATATAATGACTCTTCTGATATTCTAGTCCCATACCCACCCGCAAGAATTACAACTTTCATTATCTTTCCTTGAATTAATCTAATAAAACAATCCTAACACATCATATGACTTGTGTAACCAAACAAGAGACCTTTAAGGATGCAAATTACATATATTGACAAAAAAAAGCGTTAGCTACGAATAGCTAGAAGTTGAATCAGCAACAAAAAGATGACTCAAAGTCATTTTCTTTATCTCTTTCAGACATCCTTGCTGATTTTGTTTTTTCCAGTAGCCTTAACTGAAGCTATTGTCAAATCAAGTAAACACTTTGAGCGTTGATAATCTTTATTGAATTACATGTAAAGCCTTTTTACGTAACGTGTAACTTAGTAATTACTCTTAGTATATTATCTTGATAAATCTTTCTTGATTTCAGAAGATGCAATTCCTGGTGTTCTCTTCAGCCTTACAACCTGTTTCCCATGAGACTTGCACCAGTCTGTAATCTCATCAAATCTTGCTCCAATATGATCTTCACCAAGAGCAAGAATATCAAAATCTATCTTTTCAAGGGCTGAAATACCAACTGTATCGTAAACGACAACTTTGTCTACAATTCTTAAAGCCTCAAGGATTTCAACCCTTTCATCTGTACTATATAGAACTTCTGCGTCGGACTTGAATTTTTTTATATATTCTCCATTCTGTACGGCGACAATTAGATAATCAGCATGCATTTTGCACTGTTTGAAAAGGCGGAGATGCCCAAAATGGAAATAGTCAAATACACCAAAAGTAAGAATCCTCATCAAATAAACCTTTTTAAGAACTTTTTTATCTCCACATCATTCATTATCGACAAATTCATCATGAATATTATTAAGTGCAATAAAGAGGGGGTCATAAACATTCTTGCAAGAAACCCCTTCTTTATACATCTCATACAGTATAGGAAGTTCTGTGCATCCAAGAATACATGTTTCAAATCGGTTTATCAACGTCATAAATGTTTCTCTTGTTTCTTCAAAGTACTTGTTCTGCTTTACAGCTTCAATACAATCTCTCAGCATATGATATTCGTCCAAACTTGGAGTTTCACACCTGATGCCTTTATCCTCAAGTGCTCTTTGATAAACACCTGAGTCTATGGTTCCTTCAGATCCAAGCAGATAGACTGAAGATATCTTATCTTTATCAAGCTGCTGCACGCAGGCATGAATGATGTTAACAACTCTATCTTCCAATTCCGGAACTTTTTCATAAATCTTTGGAAGAAACAAATGCGATGTATTACAGGCAAGTAAAATTCGGTTTGCCCCAGCATCTACCAAATGCTGCATTGAATTTGCCATTTCATCTACAAGCTGATCTACGTTTTCTTTATATAGAAATGCCCTCACCCGGCTCGGCATCGTGCATCTGTTATCAATAATGATTCGGGGTCTTTCCCATTCCTTCTCTGCCGGAAATACTTCTGCATACTGTTGAAATAGATGTATGGTTGCGTATGTGCCCATTCCTCCAAGCACACCTATGATGAAATCTTTAGTTTGATTCTGCATGACTAACAAACCATTTATAATCCTTTACAGGTGTCATATAATCTCCATACATTTGAGTAAGTATCTGATCATAGCCTGACGGAAGAGAGACTTCTCTTCCATGAAATTTCATATAAACAGTTCCTTTGTAACTTTCCTTTGGAAAGAAATCTATGAAATACAGCAAAGAATTGCTACGGATAATTGTGTTAGAGTGGATGCCATGATACCTTACAGTATTGTTTTCATACATTTTCAGCAGCGTCTCAAGCTGAAAAGGCTTTCCTAGAATATAACATAACCCTCCAGCTAATTTTTCAACACATGAAGTTTTCTTGTCGTAGACCATATGATATCTTTTTGATCTAGCTAAACCATAAAGAAACTTACACTTGAATTTTATAATTTTTTGCTTCCATTTAGCATCTGGGACCTCATCCAAAATAATGAAATCGATACTCATGCGGTTTTGAAAGTTCTTATATGCACGATCTTCTGCAGTTTCAGACCTAAGAGGAACTGTGAGATCGATCAGCTTCGGGATGAAATCAAAAAAATAAGGAGAATAATCCTTCGGTTCAACAAGCTTATACTTCGAATCCAATTCTTGAGTAAGCACTACCTTCAATCGGTTGAAATCGTCTCTCATAATTGCAACATCGATATCATCATCCCATGGTATGAAATCTTTCTCTCTAACAGCCCCAATAGCACATCCGCTATCGAGCCAATATGGAATATTATATTTCTTACATAACCCATCGAAGACATCCCACATTTCGATTAGATTTTCGTGTAATTGCTCAAACATCACCATCTTCCTTTTCCATGAGCTAGTCTATATTGACTATAAATTTCAAATCCCAGCGAAACTGCTGCATTTACAAGCATTACAAAGAAAACCCCTAGGGCAACACCATTGATTCCATTAAATGCAATCAATGGCTTATATATAAACAAAGAGAAAATCGAAGCAACTGTAAAAGCAATTAGAGCATATCGAGGTTTTTTCTCTATTACAAGGGTTGTACTCAAAAAAGTAGTAACAGCATAACAACCACTAGCTAACATCAATATCATCAACGCCTGCTTATAAGGATAAAGATTGACAGCATATATAAAGTTTAAAATTGGGATTCCTATCAAATCAACACCAATCAACGAAATAATTGTAATGACAACAATAGCAAGCAACTGTATTGCTACGCGTTTGCGATATGTTTTCCATCGTTTTGCAAACAAATCTTTAGAATAATCAACAATTTGTGGATTATATATAAAACCACTTAATAGGTTTACACCAAAAATTGGCATAGAGATAAAGCCAAATATAGCAACCTCTTTGCTTCCTAAATTTGCGTCGACAGATATTTTTGCAGCGTTTATGATATAAAACGATAGAAAGGATGTAATCATAATTTGAAAACACCTTCTTAAGATATCTTTTTCGGCATGCTTATATTTTTCTTTCATTTGCTTGTATGGAATCCACGTCCTTTTAAGAGCAAAATAAAGGACAACGAAAGAAAGTATTGCTGCAACTGTTATCGATAAAACTATGCTATGCGTAGCATACAGAATGATGCCATAAGAAATAATTATGACAGACCATCTAAGTATAAATATCTTTGCCCCGGTTTCAATATGACCAAATTTTTGAAAATGTCCCCAAAATGTATCCTCAATTATCTCCGAAGCATAAATCAAAGACATGACTATCATCACATATGTCTTGATGAGTGAACAACCAGCGACAGCTAAATATGCCAATATATATATGAACGAAGATAAAATTTGTACTGAGATTGAAATCTTCCTTGCGTTGGAATAATCTTTGAAAGAAAATTCTCCACCATCAGTAACCTGTACAGTCCTTATTCCCCATCGCCCAATACTGGAAAACAAATTACCAATTGAGAACGCAACAGTCAAAATTCCAGAATCGGAGAGTCCTGTAATCCTATTGGTGAACATACATAAGAAAATAGCCTCTGATGCATTCAGCAAGCCAGCAATTGTATTCCAAAAATATTTATTTTTCACAAAACCCTCTTCAAAATCTGAAATCCATATATTAGTTAAAAACGAAATACAGAGTCTATTTTCCTTGGAGAAAAGCAGAATACTATATCAACCTCCCAACAACAAGAATTGATAACCTTTTTTTTCACATATTCACAAAAACCGTGTAATTCGAAGCTTAATCTAGAAAACAAAGATTTATTATGACGCATAGTGTCCTAATGAATAAGTAGCTTTATGTCTTTACACTATACTCTTCAAGATATGCAGCTTTGCAAGCAGCATCTCAAGCTGGAATCTTATCGCTCCTTTCTTTATATTTGTCCAAAGTTCCTTGCTTCTTGCCTTCTTCCAATGCCAACAGATTCTCTGTTTTGCCTGCTCTTTGACACAAGAAGCAATATCCTTGTCGTCAATATCCAAGAATTCGTTTGGAATTACATAATAGCTTTCAATGGAACGATTATTTCTCTCCATCGGCCTTTTTTGAAGGTGCATGTAGATATATTCTCGTTCTTTCAATTCACCCTTCTCTTCATAGATACAGATGACCTTCCCATCGTGATAGCGATAGATCTGAGGAAATCTTCCAATGTCTTCACTTGTATTACTGAAACGATATCTGAATGGAAGGATATCAGCCATATCCACCTTGAAGTACTGTTTCAGTCCATACTTCGAATAATACTCTGTAATCCCACCTCCCTCATCGAAATGGAAAGGATAACTGTGTGAGAAAACCTTTCTATAATCCATATTGCGATATAAAAGATTGAGTTCTCTTGTATTTCTAAAGACTGTCAGATGTCCATGGGCATAGAATTTATCATAGCTATCAAGAATCTCATCGGTTAAACATTTTCGGATATCACCCAAAATCAGATCGACATCCACAAAGCCCCAGTAATCAAAACCTTCAAGTTCTTTTGAGAATACTTCTCCATAGGCTGGACGGAAATCACAGAACTTATATGGGCTGTCAAGGCAGATAGGAAAATCATAGCAGTTCTGGAATCTTCTAACGGTCTCATCAAACTCTTCCTTGATGTATATAAAGTTCTCAGGAAGATTTTCTGGTCTATCATTGTTACTTATCAAAAGGAAAGAAATATCTTTATTCTGGCCACAGGAATATAGCCACATATCAAAGTAATTTGGAAATTTGCCAA
This sequence comes from Spirochaetales bacterium, assembly GCA_017478205.1. GTDB lineage: Bacteria > Spirochaetota > Spirochaetia > Sphaerochaetales > Sphaerochaetaceae > Bullifex. The sequence goes on from JAFVDZ010000002.1 coordinate 26,530, forward strand.
AATATGGCACAATTAAGCAAATAGAATGATTCACAAATCTTTCCTTATAAAAGCATTATATCACATCAGAATACGTATCTAGCACCACCAGCTAGCTGGATATCGAATCCTGTCTCATCCTTTACATTCTTGTAATTTGTTGCACCAAGGACGAAAACACTTCCATTGACAGTAAGTCTTTCGTTTATTGGCTTTTCAACCTTCAAGCCTGCAATAACAGAATATTCGATCTCTCCTGTTTCTGAGGTATCGAATGGATTTGTCTTGCAAAGGAATCCTGGAGTAGATCCATTATCATATGTGCTACCGTAGTAATATGTCTTGCTGTACTTATCAATTACACCATGAGCCATCAAGAGGATTGATCCTTCATATGAAAGACCCTCAAATCTCCTGTAGCCCATCTTATACTGAGCAACTAGAGCATCGCTACCAAAGGAATAAGAAAGATATCTTGAAACATTATCAACAGAGCCACCATTGGATATTCTTATTGTAGAGACATAATAGAGCGCCTGATCGTTATCTGTAGATTTTCCATTTGCCCTGTGATACATGAATGGAGAAGTATAGACAAGCTCGAATGAGTTATAACGATAACCATCCATTTCTGCCCTGGTCTGCTTCCTTCCCAAAACAACGGCATATCCATCAGCAGAAGCACCATCTTCTGGCGCCTTTGCTTCTCCGACAGCAAGATCATCGATTGCAAGCTGCATGTAGTAGGAGACATTCTTGTCCTTTGCATAGTTGATTTCTATAGAAGCAAGAGAGTTTGCGTTGCCAGCGATATAGAAATTATGCATGAAAAGAAGTGGGTTCAATACTCTGTAGTCCACATCGCCAGATTTAGATTGATACATGACAGCTTCATTTAAAGCAACAGATAGGCGTCCCTGCATGAATGTAAATTCAAATCTATGTCCAAGCATGAATCTGATTCCATTTGTTGGACGTCTGTCATAATCATTTGCAGCACTTCCAGATTCAACCTCAGCAAGGTTGTAATTATTAGGATGTGTAAAGAAGCTTGTCAGCAATTGATACTTGAACTTATTTCCAGCTCGATATGTCAATGTGAAATAATCATGGTAAGGAAGAGTATCACCCAAGATCAGGTTGCCCATCTCTCCATTACCCCAAGAGAGTCTATCTCGTCCAACAGTAAATCGAGCAAAGCTGTTTCCAAGTGTCACATATGCCCTATTTGGGAAGTCCATTGCAACTCCATCGTTCATGAAGTATGGGACATTTGTTCCTATTGCATGCTCATATCGCTTGGACATCTTATAATATCCATTTGTGCCATATTTAGCATGATCTTCCACATCCCCATCCTTAGCTCCGATATTGAGGTTTGCAAAACCTGTCAGAAGGTTTCCATGGTTTATGGTTGCAGCTATGTTTATTGGATCTTCTTCAAGGTCTGAAGGAAGTACAGCCATAGAGGTTGCATAGCTATCTCCTGTCTGGAAGATAGCCTTCGGAGTAAGCACTATGTCATAACTGTAATTGAAGCCTTCCTCATCATCGACTAAAAGAGAGAGAAGATAATTCTTTCTGCTTTCAACGAATCTATCACTTGCTCTGAGAGAAGTTAATATCTCTTTAGCTTCACCTCGAGTCCAAGGCCTTGCACCTGAAGGCAATGCCTTTCCTTCCATTATGTACAGTGAATCGATTTCTCTATATATCGAATCAGAAAGTGGTATTATTTCCTGTTCCCCCGCAACAAGAGATAATAGGCAGACGAAAAATATAAACAGTACAACAGTAATATGCTTATTCATGACTAGAAGTATCATGCAAAATCCAAAGTCATTCAATTAAAAACAGACTTTTGAACAAGTTTTAGTAACCAATTTCATGTTTCAGACCTTATAAAATAAGTGATAATAATTAGGTTATGGAATTGAATTCAATTTTATTACATAATAAAGGTAATAATTTAGTAGAGAGGCATTTCAGATAACAATGCGAATAGCATTTGGATTTGACATATTCTATCCCGAGACCAATGGTGTCATAACTGCCACCATCGACCTGGCAAGGAACCTTATCGACATGGGACATGAAGTTTTCTTCTTTGTCCCAGATGATAGAGAGTTCAAGGATGATGTCATTGAAAATGGAATCAAGATAATTCACATAAAAGCCCTCCCTACATTTATCTACAAAGGGATCAAGATAATGCCTATCTGGGGTTGGTTCCTTTCAAAGTATTTCAAGAAGTATAACTTCGACATCATCCATAACACCTCTCCTTGGTTGATGTGCATGGCACTTAACCATGCAGCAAGAAGAACCCATACTCCTGTTCTGGCAACCCACCATACACTCATCGATGATCCGAACTACATCAAGTATGCACTCAAGAGTGACACTCTGGCAAAACTTGCCAGAAAGCCAATGTGGCAGATCATCTTCAGTCCTTTCTTTGAACTTGTCTGGATGGCAACAGCACCAAACAAGCAGACTTGTGAAAGCGTAAAGTCACACATGCCATTTCTAGATGTAAGATATGTTTCCAATGGAATCGATATTTCCAAGTTCGATGATGCTGTGTGCTCAGGAAAACTTCCTAAAGCGATCTCAGAAGAGTGGCTTGGAAAGAAGACCTTCATCTATGTCGGAAGACTCGGCTTCGAGAAGGCAATCGATGTTGCGATCAAGGCCTTCTCCATTGCTCACAAGAAGCATCCTGAAGCGAAATTCATCATCGTGGGACAGGGCCCTGCAAAGAATGAGCTCAAGGACATGGTAAGAGTAAATGATCTTGAAGACAGTGTCCTCTTCACAGGCATGATTCCAAACACAGAGGTCATAGATTCTAGACTCATGAAGAGAGTAAACTCATTTGTAACAGCTTCACTCTCTGAAAACCAGTCCATGACCATCATAGAGGCAATCTGCTCCGGCACTCCTGTTATCTGCGCAGATGTATATAACATGACAAGTCTTGTAGGACCAGATGCAGGCTGGTACTTCCAGCCTTCCAACCCAGAAGACATGGCATCCAAGATGATAGAAGCACTTTCCAATGAGGAAGAGAGAGATAGAAAGGCAGCAAATGCACTCAAGAACAAAGAGCTATATGACGGCAAGAAGATTGCAAAGCAGTTCGAAGCTCTCTACAACGAACTTCTAGAGAGAAAGAAAAGTGGCTTCTATGTAAAGAAAGGCAAGGAAAAGGCCCGATATTACAACAGGAACTTTACTTGAGGTTTTTCTTGAACTCCTCGACATCTGAAATGATTATCTTTGCAAGCTCATCAGCTCCATATGATATGGGAACCTTATCGAACTTGTCATCAAACTGAGCAAGTTTTTCAGGATGTGTTGCATAATCGATGACAATTGATGCTTGCTTCTCATAATCGAAGGAAGCATTCCAACCCAGGTTATAACGTTCAATATAACTTGCGGAAGCCAATACTGTATAAACTGTCTCTGTAATCAAAAATGGTCTATGCGCATAGATTGTTTCAACAATTGTGTTGATACCAGCTCTACCTGCTACGACATCAGCTGCATAGACATATTCATTGACATTGGAAACAAAGCCCCTGATATATACCTTCACATGAGGAGGGAAGTTCTTGATGATCCCTTCAAGCTTCGATCTCATCGTATCTCTCATTCCACCAATGATAACGATCTGCATAGGAACATTGGCCTTGCCCAGGAGCTCAAGCAGACCTGTTGTGCCAAGTCCTTCTCCTCCAAAGTTAAGCTGTAGAGTGAATGGCTTCTGTTCAAGACCAAGCTTCTTTCTTGCTTCTGACTTTGTAAGCACAGGAGAAGAAGCGAGAGAAGATTGGAGAGGGAATGGGACTAGCTTAAGGCTGTCTGGCCTCTGGCCCTGCGCTTTGGCACTTTCCAACCCTTCCACAGTGGAAACATAGAACTTATCAAGACCGTTGTTGATAGTAGCCCGAGGGACCGAGAATACATCGGTTGCAAAATAGTATACAGGAATCTCAGAGTGTCCACAGCTTCTGACCAGATCAGTCAAAAAACGATTTGGATAAGGGTGTGTAGTGAAGATGAAGTCTAGCTTCTCTTTCTCAACGATCTTCTTCATCTTACCTGTCAAAAGACGACATATCCATTTTGAAGCATTGTCCATAGCACTCGAGCTATGGTCATTCTTCTCACTCATCTTGCGTTCATATTTCGGCATTTTCAGCATTGTTCTCCAATACCTCTTGTTTATCTTTCCTACCATCTTGATATCCAAGAGTTCAAAGAACTCGACAATTTTGACTTCATGACCCATCAGAGCAAGCTTTTCTTCGACAGCTTTCGCAGGAACATAGTGCCCTTTTCCACCATCAATATAAACACACAGAGCTTTCATTCTTTTATTGTAATCTTAAATGCAGTAAAATAGCTACACATCTTTGATGAATGAAGCAAGGGGAAAAGATAGAAAATGTACGATTATCTAGTTGTTGGTTCAGGTCTTTTTGGTTCAGTTTTCGCCCATGAAGCAAAAAAGAGAGGAAAGAGTGTCCTTGTTCTTGAGAAGAGAGACCATATCGGGGGAAATATCTACACATACAAGGAAGATGGTATAAACATCCACAAGTATGGAGCCCACATATTCCACACATCCATAAAGGAAGTCTGGGATTACATGAATAGGTTCGTCTCCTTCAATAACTACATCAACAGTCCTATTGCCAACTACAAAGGTGAAATCTATAACATGCCGTTCAACATGAATACATTCTCAAGGATGTGGAATATAAGCACACCTGAGGAAGCTAAAGAGATAATCGACGAGCAGAAAAAGGAAATTACAGGCTCTATCGAAAACCTTGAGGACCAGGCAATCAGCCTAGTTGGCAGAGATATCTACGAAAAGCTCGTCAAGGGCTACACAGAAAAGCAATGGGGAAGAGACTGCACAGAGCTTCCTTCCTCGATCATAAAGAGACTCCCAGTCCGATTTACATACGACAACAACTACTTTAACGATATCTATCAGGGAATCCCAATTGGTGGATATACACAGATAATCGAAAAGCTTTTAGAGGGAATCGAAGTAAAGCTTGGTGTCAACTTCAATGAAGAAGAGGAGAAATGGAAGGCCATGGCAAATAAGGTAGTCTATACAGGTTGCCTAGATGAGTACTTCCACTACTCTCTCGGTCCTCTTCAATACCGCTCTGAGAAGTTCGAACTTGAAAGAATCGAGACGGAGAACTATCAAGGAGTCGCAGTTGTCAACTATACAGATAGAGAGACACCTTGGACAAGAATTATTGAGCACAAGCACTTTGAAAAGGACCAGAGTCCAGTCACCTGGATCAGTCGCGAATATCCTGTTGATTACAAGGAAACTGGTGAGCCTTATTATCCAATCAACGACAAGAAAAATACTGAACTATATCAGAAGTACAAGGAACTTGCCCAAAAGGATTCAAAGCTCATCCTCGGCGGTCGCCTTGCCCAATATGCATACTTTGATATGGACAAGACTGTTCTTGCAGCATTGGAGCTTGTAAAAGCAGAGCTTGATTGACAAAGAAGAAGCCACTTCGATTGAACGAAGTGGCTTTTTATGTGTGTCAGGATTCTCCTGTTGTTTTAGTTGATCTTAACCTCAATCCTTCTTGGCTGAACCTTTTCCTTCTTAGGAATTGTGATAGTAAGGATGCCCTTGCTGTAATCTGCCTTGATTGCATCCTCCTCAACACTGTCTGGTAGCGAGAAGCTTCTTGAGAAGGAAGGAGTCATGATCTCCTTAACAAGAACAGTCTCCTTTTCTCTCTTCTTCTCTTCTACCTTGCAAGAAAGTGTGAGAATGTGCTTATCAACATTGAGCTCGATCTTGTCCTGATCATAGCCGGCAACCTCTGCCTCGATCACATATTCCTTCTCAGTCTCATATACATCGACTGATGGAATCTTCTTTACTGGGTTTGACCATGCATCAAAAAGGTCATTGAAAATTGGATCGAATCCAAGGAATGGGTCTACGTTTCTATAGAATTTCATAATTGTCTCTCTCCTTTACTTATCTGTTGATTGTTACGCTGATCTTCTTAGCTTCCTGCTTTGCCTTCTTAGGCACTGTAAGAGTCAGGACGCCCTTTTCAAATGCAGCGCTTATATTCTCTTCATCTGCTTCCTCTGGAAGAGTGAATGCTCTATCGAATGTGGAGCTGTATCTCTCCTTGAGGATGTAGTGTCGCTCTGTAGTATCTTCACTCTTGCTAGAGTTCTTTCCCGCAATGTGGAGCACGTGGTCATCTACATGAACATCAAGCTCCTTTTCATCTACGCCTGGAAGGCTTGCCTTGATGACATACTCATTGTTTGTTTCCTCGATGTCTACAGGTGGAATCTTACCACCCTTGAAAGTCCAACCATCGAAGAAGGAATCGAGCATCCTCTCAAAACCTGTTTCATTATATTTCTGTACATCGTTTGCCATATTCGGCCTCCTTGTAATATCTTTTTCTTTTGTACCAATATATATGCAAAAGCTGTGCCAAAATAAAATATTTCATTGTATTACAACGATTTGTATTTTCTAGCCAAGAATAGGATAGAGATATGGAAAGGCATAGGGTGTCATTTTGATACACATTGTCAGAACGATACAAAAATTGGGTCAAAATGGGCTTTCATCATCTATCTAAACCTTCAAGAACCGGGGCAAATAGAACCAAGGAACTCTCTTAAGGTCAAATTCACTATCCTCTTGAAATGAATTGTATGGCTTTTTTCACTCACCAGGATACATTTTATTCCTTCATCAAGGCCAAGCAGTGCAAGTTGCGCTTCATTTTCCCCATAACAAACTGAAAATCTTTCATCAAGTCTTTCTGCATGGAATAAGATTACTCTTCCGACCATCTCATACTTTACACGAAAACCCAAAGAAAGCAGGTGACGGACAATTAGTACATTTGGATCATCTCCATGATAGAAGTAAGTAAGATAGATATCTCTTTCACTCTTACTTATACTGCTGAGAGGAATTACAAGCCCAATTTCTACAAGACGCTCAAATATCTTTCGTACTTTGTAAAAATCCTTGATCCCACTTCCTTTCATCATTGCTTTCAGGCTCAAATCTTCTAAAGGTCTTTCCTTTAGAAATGAATAGAGAGAAAGTACACAGGTTGCATTTGCAAAATCTTCCATGATGACCTTTCTGAAAATTATATGGTCCTCATAGAAGATATCTTCCCCCTTTGTGAACTCATAGACATAGATATAATTGTCTGTGCCAGCTCTGGGGACATTGGCTGTATCTATCGAATAGAGCTTCCTCTCTCCATCCTGAGAAATATATCTAAGAGGAGAGACGATTGCTATCTTCTTTGAAAGAGAAATAAGAGAAAGTGCAAGTTTTTCATCCATACCTCCTTCTACACTCAAAATTTAAATAATGTTTCAAATTGTAGAAATCCACGCCTCTCCTTTGAAAAAAATATTTTTTCAAACATCTATAAAAATTAGAACAAAAAACAAATTTCGAGGGTAGAGAGAAGTATAAATATTATTTCGGAGGTATCAGATGGCTTCTGTTGATGAAAAAATTCAAAAGACAATTGATGATTTCACTCTCATGGACAATCTTTTCTTCCACCACTTCTTCGCAGCATGTCCGAAAGGGCTCGAGAAGGTAATCTCGATCTGTCTCGATGATGATAAGGTGAAATTGAAAAGCATGACCATAGAGAAGGAAATCACGAACATCGAAGCCCATTCGATAAGAATGGATGCACGAGCTATCCTCATGGATAGAAAGCACATAGACCTTGAAGTCCAGAATGGTAGTTTCAAAGAGATGAAGAGGAGGGCCAAATTCTATCTTGGTGCACTTGTCTTCAACTCTCTTCCAAAGAATGAGGATTATACGAACATGCCCGATTCCTATTTCATCTGCATCCTGGACAAGGATTACTGGAAAGGAGGCTATGAGAAGTACGAGACACTGGATAATGTTGCTTACAAGCAGTCTTTCCCTGAGGTCGATGAGAACCAGTGTCATATTATATACATCAATGGTCAGGCAGACAGTGAGACAGCCATTGGCTATCTTATGAGAGATTTCAGGTGCACATCATATGAAGATATGTACTATAATGTTCTCAAAGAGAGAATGAGAGATATCAAGAGTCCGGAGGGTAGAAAGGAAATGTATAGTAAAATCAGAGAAATCTTCAGTGAAGAGATCAAGCAAGGAGTTGAACAGGGAATTGAACAGGGAATTGAACAGGGAATTGTACAAGGAAGAGAACAATATCGCGATGAAACTATTCAGAAAATGAAAAGAAAAGGCCTGACAAATGAGCAGATATCTAACTTCACTGATATCCCACTAAATATAGTTCAGGCTATTTGATTGCAATACTGCGAGAATGAAGGGCTGTAATAATGGATGACCAGGATTACAGCCTTTCTATTTTGAGTGTTCTGATGATTCAAATAATAAGAGGCTGTAACTCCTCATCAGATTTGTTGCAACCTCTTTTCGCTTAGGCCTTATCGTATCGGCCTAATGGGAATTCCTGATCGAAGGAAGCAAGCTGATTCATCAAGCTCTCAGGGTTGTCGAATCTCTTCTCCCTTCGCTTGTTGAATATCATATAAAGCGTTGGCGACAACAGAAGTGTCAGGAAGGCACCTGTTACAAGACCACCGACAAAAGTAAGTGCAATTGGCTGCATCATCTCAGCACCACTACCTGGGAAGAAAGCCATTGGGACCATGCCCAGAATTGTAGTGAGTGTTGTCATCAATATAGGTCTGAGACGAGTCTTTGCAGCCCTCAGGCAGGCTTCTCTTACCATTGTCTTCTTTCTTACAAGCTGATTGATGGAATCGACCATTACGATACCATTGTTGACAACGACACCGATGAGGGCAATGATGCCAACTATCGAAAACAGCGAAAGAGCCTGATTCATCCACAGGTGAATGAATACAACACCAATCAAGAGCAACGGTATCGTTGCGAAGATGATGAAAGGGTCTATCATCGACTCAAATTGAGCAGCCATAACTGCATATACCAACACAAGTGCCAGTATGATAATCAAGGCAAGAGTTGGTGCATACTCAGCAAAGTCTGACATCTCACCACTCTGAGATACAGTTACACCTTCAGGGACGAACAGATGTTCATCGAGAGCCCTATCTACTGCAGCTTGAACTTCAGAAGATGTCAAACCTGCTGCAGCTGCGGCTGTTACGTGGTTGATCCTCTTCTTATCCACTCTAGAAATGGATTTAGGTGCAGTTCCAAGCTCGAATGTGGCTATGGAATCAAGTCGTACGTACCCATTTCTTGCAGGAATCAAGAGAGCACCCAGCGCATTGATATCTGTGAGCGTGCTGTCATCCATAGTAACCTTCAAGCTATAGGTAGTATCAGATGAGAATGTAGTAAGAGAAGTTGCACTTTTGCCAGAAAGAGCATAAGTCAGGATCTGGGAAACGTTTGAAAGAGAGACACCAAGATCTGAAGCTAAGTCCATATTCACATTCACACTCACCTTTGGAGCACCATTGGCCAAATCTGTATCGACATCAGTTGCTTCAGGAACATAGGTTCTCAGAATTGCAGCAATCTCATTTACAGTCTCAAGTGTCTTATCAATATCACTAGATGAAACAGATATATTGATTGCAGACCCAGAACCAGGTCCTCGTCCTGCAGAATAGGTCCAGACAGCATCTGGATTTCCCTCAAGGAGAGGAGAACAGATCTTCTTTATGTCATCAACAGAGTACTTCTGCTCTGTTATATCTGGCATGCAGATTTCTATAGAACCTGTATTGGAAGACCCCGCATTGATCATTATGTATTCAAACGCTTCTTTTGGAAGCACTTTCAATATCTCGCCATAGATTCTGAATACTTCCTCCAGAGTTACATCCTTGTCGGTACCGGCAGGAAGTGTAAGGTTCATTCTTACACTATCATCTGTACTCATTCGTGGAGTGAGTGACATTCCGACACCTGAAAATTCACCAAGAGAGAATGCAAGCAGGAGAACAAGCAACACGATAAGCAATAGCTTGTGGTCAAGGAAATAATCCAGAACCTTTACATAGCTATCTTCAAGCACATCCTCAATTCTCGCAAAGAAGGTATCGACTTTTCTGAGATAAGCATTTCTGATCGGCTTCTGGACTCTTGTCGAGATTCCCATGATAGAACCAGAAAGAGCTGGTACCAGCGTCAAAGCAACAAAGAGAGAAACGACCAGAGAGATACAGACAGTGTATATCAGATCCTGGAACATCATACCGATCATCTCAAGCTTTCCCTTGTAGATGATAAGAGGGATGAATACACACAGAGTTGTCATTGTCGATGACATGATCGCATTGGTCATGTTGTGGCTTCCAAGGATTGCTGATGCAGCTGAGCTTCTGCCCTGCTCTCTGAATTTTACAGTATTCTCGAGGATAACAATGGATGCATCGACAATCATACCGATACCCAAGATAAGTCCAGACATTGACATTGCATTCACAGTAATATCCATCACCGACATACAAGCAAGTGTTACCAGGATCGAAATAGGCATCGAGAGTGCGATGATGAATGTAGTTCTGAAGGAACGAAGGAAGATAAAGATGATGAGAGCTGCAAGGATTACACCCATGACGGCACTCTTGTACACTTCGTTCATCGTCGATGAAATCATCGAAGTGTTATCCCTCTGAACCTGCAATCTGTAGCCTGTTGGGAGCCCCTTGTTTATTTCATCTAACGATGCATAGACAAGCTTTGCAACATCAGCAGAATTTGTGTCCGAATCATTTGAGAGTCTCAGCGTTATGACTCTTTCTCCATCGATGAAGCTTCTTCTTGAGCTTGTGGACTCCTCCACTATTACTTCAGCAACATCCTCAACTCTTATCTGTACGCCATCGATTGTTGCAATTGTGGTATTTCCAATCTCATCAAGGGTTCGATATCTTGCATCGATTGTTACCTGATAGTTCATACCCTCCTGGGTAAGAGTACCACCAGAGGACTGGACATTTCTGGCAGAGAGAGATGATGTAACAGAAGAAAGAGAGAGGCCGTATGCTTCAAGCCTGATTGGATCGACAAGCACCTTGTATTCGCTTGAAGTACCACCATAGACTGTGACTTGGGAAATGCCATCGATTCTTTCAAAGAGTGGCTTTGCCACATCATTTGCGACATTGTATGTCTCCTCAGTTGATCCAGGTCCCGAGATAATCAGAGTCATGAAGGATGAGCTTGAAGACATATCGAACTGCATTACTCGAGGAGTTTCTGCCCAGTCTGGCCAGCTCGAAAGCAATCTGTTGATGACATTCTGGACATCAGACTGTGCTTCATCTAGGTCAGTTCCATATTCGAATTCAAGTATTACATTACAGCTGGATGAGGAGGCACGAGAAGACATGGTCTTAAGACCCGTAATCGAGGTCACAGAATTCTCAATCCTCTTTACAAGCTGAAGCTCTACCTGCTCTGGGTCTACATCCTCATCAAGGGAGACCATGACTCCGATAATAGGTAAATCTACAGATGGGTAGAGAGCTATCGATAGATTTGACAGGAAGAGGGCCGAAACAACGATTACCAGAACAAAGAGCATGGTAATCGTGACAGGTCTTCTGACCGATAATTCACTGATTTTCATTTCCTGCCACCTTATTCGACAATCTTGAGAGCAGAGCCCTCTGTTACGGTACCCTTGACGACAACCCTTTCACCTACATTCAGACCAGATGTGATGATGCTTCTACCCTTTTCACTCTTTCCTGTAGTGACCAATCTTCTTGTCGCCTTGCCATCCTCTACAACATATACGCAAGGATCGTTTATGTATGTGCCGATTGCAGTAGTTGGCAGCATCAAAACACCTTCCTCTATATCGGTTGTGAGACTTAAGGTGACATACATACCTGCCTTGAGTCTTTCATCTGGATCAACAGTAAGCGTTACTGTAAAGGTTCTATTGGATGTGTTTACAGTGCTGGAAATGGACTTTACTGTGGCCTTCATCTCGTCATTTGGCCATGCAGCAGTTGTAAAGGTTGCTTCCATTCCTACCTTGATTGTAGAAAGATATCTTTCTGGGAGCTTTGCTGTGATCTCAAGCTCTCCAACAGAGCCAACGGAAGCAATTGCGGTCGAGGAAGATATAGTCTGTCCTACATATACCTTCACATCATCGATAACACCTGAAAGAGAGCTGACAACTGGCTGTACTTTGTATTCAGCTCCAGGAACAGATGGGTCTACATAGGCGATGATATCGCCCTTGCTGACACTCTGATTCTTCTCGACCAAGATTTCCGTGACCTTTCCTCCAACATCGGATGTTAGGCTATAGCTATCAAGGGCATTAGTAACTTCTGCACCGATGGTTGTGATCTGGATGAAGGTCTCCTTCTCCATATTCTGTACCATAACCGATATTTCGTTGGACCTCACATCTCCACCTTGTCTTCTCGTCATGTCTACATCGCCAGCATTTCTGACAAGCTTCATCAGGATAACAACTGCGAGAACAATAATTACTGCAAGCAGGATAAGTGTGACAATTCTATCGAATGTCAATTTTCTATTTTCATTGGACATAGGTGCATCTCCTCGATTATTTCAAAAGTGTTTCGCTATCAACACCGAGCATCAGGGCAAGGTCTGAAATCGCAGTTATGTATGAAAGCTTCTGGTCAAGCAGAGCAATCTCTCTTTCAAAGAGAGCACTCTTGGCATCAGAGAGCTCATTATATGTTGCCTTTCCACCCTCATATGATTCTTCTGTGAGAGTGAGTTTCTTCTGGGCCAGTGTCAGATATTTTTCATACTTTGTTATGTTGTTCCTTGCACTCTCAAGGCTTCTATATGCCTTCTCGACATTCTGCATCAGACTTTCAAGTGTACTTTCTGCACTTATCTGTGCTTTTGTGACATTGCTTGAAGCATTCTGCAAATTGACCTTTGCATTAGATCTTGGAAGCAGATGGTCAAGAGGAAGGGAGACAGACAAGCTTACACTTGCACTATCATACATTTCACCATCACCCCAGCTACTATTTTTCCTGCTTGAAGTCTTATATGGACCTTCGATACTCTGTCCAATTCTATAGCTTGCGTTGACAGAGACTGTTGGATACACCAATGAAGCTTTTCTGTTCTTCTCCGTATCCTCGGCCTGAGAGACCTCGATGAGAGCTTTCTGATATGTCAGGGAGGAAGAAATCATCCCCTTGATCTCTTCATAACTCTTTATCTCTCTAATTTCAGGGAACTCTCTCTCGACTTCGAAATCATCAAGCCCGATAAGATAACTGAGAGCAAGATATGCATTCTCCTTTGTTGTGACTGCATTGTCATATGCTAGAGTGGCATCATAGAGTGAGAGCTCTGCCTGTGAAAGAGCAAGTGTAGTTGCTTTTCCACCTTCATACTGTCTTTCCACACTCTCATAGCTTCTCTTGTTATCCTGCAAGTTCCTTTCTGCACTCTCAACAGCGAGCATTGTACTGACAAGATTGTAATAAGCAGTCCTTACTGAGTTTTCAACAGATAATACGCTCTGCTCATAACTATTGTAGGCGCTCTGCTTTGTCAGCTTGTTTGTATTGCCAGAGAGAAAGTCTGTAGATTTCACACTCATTGAAATACTTGCACCGATTGTTGGATCGATGTTGGTCGCATAGGTCGAATCAATAAAGGATACATCCCTCAAGGAAGCAGTCGAACCAATGCTAAGGGAAGGTAGATACGATATTGCCGATGCACTTCTTATGCTGTTTTCCAAGTTGATGCGTGCAACTTGCAATTGCTTATTGTTATCTTGTGCGAGCTTTATCGCATCATCAACAGAAATCGTTGCTGCGCTCACAAACGCTGAACAAAAGGCCATAAGAAGAAGTGCAATGATGCTCTTTTCTTTCATGTTGACTCCTTTTGACCTGAAAGTAGGTCCCCGTGTCTCCACCCAAAAAAGTATATGTAAATGAAAACAGTTTTTCGATTGTTTAATCTGAAGAATTAGTGAAGTTCTTTTGAAAAAAGAAGACTGAACACACCATCATGCGCTCAGTCTTCCTAAACGAATATCTCTTGCTATTCTTACTTCTCCAAAACAGCCTTTATTCTTCTTACTCCTGCAGAAGATGACTGCTCCTTGACAATTCTGAAGTGTCCCATTGTACCAGTGTGCTCAACGTGTGGACCACCACAGACTTCCATGGAGAAATCGCCAATCGAGTAGACCTTTACATCTTCGCCATACTTGGCATCGAACTGAGCAAAAGCACCCTTATCTCTAGCCTCTTCAAGTGTCATAGTTTCACACTTTACAGGAAGGTCCTTGCTAATTGCATCATTTACGAGGTCCTCAACCTTCTTGAGCTCTTCCTTAGTTACAGGACATGGATGGTTGAAGTCGAATCTGAGACGTTCTGCAGTGATGTTGGAACCAAGCTGCTTTACATAGCCACCGAGGACAACACACAGTGCTTTATGTAGCAGATGAGTTGCAGTATGAAGTGCAGTTGTTGCATCACTATGGTCGGCAAGACCGCCCTTGAACTGCTGCTCAGCACCAGCCCTGGAAACCTCCTGATGCTTCTCGAATGCTGCCTGGAAGCCCTTTTCATCGACTGTGAAGCCATTTTCTGCTGCGAGGTCTCTTGTGATCTCGATTGGGAAGCCGTATGTATCATACAACTTGAATGCAAGGCGACCAGAAATCTCTCTAGAAGAACCCTTCATGAGGTTAGGAAGCATCTTCTGGAATTCCTTCTCACCCTTTACAAGAGTATCGCTGAACTTTGCTTCTTCCTTATTAAGTTCGTCATAGATGAAATCTGTTCTACCAGCAATTTCTGGATATGGCTTTCCATAGAGGTCAACAACAATTCTTGCAAGATCAGAGAGGAATGCATTCTCGATTCCGAGCTTCTTTCCGTGTCTGATAGCTCTTCTGATCAGACGTCGTAGAATGTAACCCTGTCCAACGTTTGAAGGAGCCATACCGTTCTGGTCCCCAAGGATGAAGACACTTGTTCTGATATGGTCAGCGATGATTCTGATTGAAGTATCATCATCTTCATTCTCGCCATACTTTTTGCCTGTCAGGCCTTCGATACCACGAATAATTGGCTGGAAGACTTCAGTTTCGTATACACTTTTCTTTCCCTGGAGGATTGCTACAGTTCTCTCGATACCCATACCAGTATCGATACACTTTCTCTCCATTTCAAGGAAATTGCCGTTCTCATCTTTTCTGTAGCCCATGAAAACGTCGTTCCAGATTTCGAAGTACTTTCCACATGAGCAGCCTGGGCGACAATCTGGGCCACAAGCTGGGCGACCTGTATCGATGAACATCTCAGAGTCTGGACCACATGGACCTGTCTCTCCTGCAGGACCCCACCAGTTGTCCTCTCTTGGGAGGAAGTAGATTCTCTCATCAGGGATACCGAGGCTTCTCCAGGCATCTGCAGCGATATCATCACGAGGAACATCATTATCTCCTGCGAAAACTGTTACACTGAGTTTGTTTGGATCGAGACCAAGTACCTGAGTCAGGAACTCATAGCTATAGTTGATAGCTTCCTTCTTGAAGTAAGCGCCAAGGGACCAGTTACCAAGCATTTCGAAACATGTGAGGTGATGAGGATCGCCGACAGCGTCGATATCACCAGTTCTGATACACTTCTGATAATCGGTAAGCATCTTTCCAGCTGGGTGTTCTGCACCAAGGATGTATGGTACAAGTGGATGCATACCAGCGGTAGTAAAGAGAACAGTTGGATCATTCTCAGGAATGAGAGATGCTCCGGAAATCTGTCTATGTCCTTTGGACACGAAGAAATCGATATAATTCTTTCTTAGTTCGTTTGCAGTTAAGGCTTTCATAAGTTGTGAGTATATTCCTTTTGATTGTTTTGTTAAAGATAAAAAGGGGACTAGAAGAGAGTAAGCTGATCAGGGTTGTCAGCTTTCTTCCTGACTCGTCTTTTCTCTATACCAAGAGAGCTTTTCAGCTCGCCCTTTTTTCTTATCACAGTTACCCCTTTGGTCCTTGAGAACTTGAAGGCGTAGGTATTATTAGAATCCTGAAGAGAGGACTCGAATATGAAGACAGGCTTCTGCATTTCGAGTGCAAGATTTGCAAGCATCCATGCCGGTCCTCCATCGCGCTCTTCAGGGATTGCCAGATTCTGGCTTATCTCGATAAACAGTCGATTTCGAGGAATAGAGAACCATTTCTCAACAGATGAACATGGAGAAAATCCTGTAAGGAGAAGCGAGCCTGAATTGACTACCTGCACCATTATATCCCTCAAGGCTTCAGGATTACTTTGATGAAGAGGAGATGCAAGAACAACAATCACAGGAAGATGAGTCTTGAGGGATTCCTGAAGTATCTTCTGCTCTATACCCTTTTCAAGTACACAAAAGAGGCTATATCCAGTCTTATGCATCTCATCGACAATCCTCTTTGCATTATCAAGTCCCTTCTCTGTTGGGTTGACCTGTCCAAAGACACTTAGCCTTGGGCGGCTAAGTAGTTCACTGTTTCCACAAAGATAAAGGAAGTGTACAGGATTATCTCCCTTCTCAGCTCCCTTTGGCCAGAGCTCATCATCTTCACTCAATATCGTATAATTGATGTGCTTTTCATATGCTTCGAACTTGAGTTCAAAGCGATTATATACACTAGTAAACACTTCAAGTGTCAAGGAAAGAGTTTCTAGGATGGCAGGAACAATTTCAGAAATAGGCTTACTTACATCAGCCCTTTTTCCTATCTCCTGAAAAAGATTCCAGGCGCTATCATCCTTCTTTTTTACCAGCTCTTTTATCGTTTCATAGAGAAGAGCCTCTCTATAGTTCTTTCTCATAACATTCCCTTTGGGAAATTCTACACCAAGTCAGAAGATGAGAAAAGGACGGAGATCCGTCCTTAGCTCTTGAATTCTATAACCTTGCACTCAAGAAGTATATCTGGGTTGATCGCAAGCATATCCATCAAACGGCAGGATGCAGGAGATGGGTAATTTGCTCCATTCTCCCAAGCAACCACTGTAGCTAATGAAACACCCATAACCTCGGCAAAGAGCCCCTGTGAAAGCTGCAGAAAGCGTCTCAGCTTTCGAACTTGCGATGCTGAATAGCTTTGAGGCTTTTCGATGATGATAAGGTCTTTGTGCTTTGTTATATTGCCCTTCTTGGGGTAAAGAAGATCCTTCACCCCATCCTTGTATATGCTTATCATCTTCCTTACTTGCTGTAGATGTGAAGCAGCTCCTCAAGCTCTTCCTTGATCTTGTTCTTGCACTTTCCACATACAGTAGAAACACCAGTGAGAGCCTGAAGTTCCTCAAAGGAGTGAACCTTATCTGTCTTTACAAGCTCCTCAATCTGTACATCGGTAACATTCTTGCATTCACACATGACCTTTGCGACCTTGTGCTTGTAAGGGTTAGGCATATTGTGCTTCTCAAGATAGTCATCGATTGCAGCACGCAGTGCCTTGTCACCGAGAACAGAACAATGGAACTTATGCTCTGGAAGACCACCGAGCTTGTCCATGATCATGGTAGGAGTCAGATGATATGCCTCCTCGAGAGTCATACCAATTGCCATCTCGCTCATCATTGAGGTTGAAGCAATTGCACTTGCACAACCATATGTGAGCCATCTGAGGTCTTCGATCTTTCCATCGACAACCTTGATTCCGACTCTCATCTGATCACCACAAGCAAGAGAGCCGACCTCTCCAACACCATTTGCATCGAAATCTTCACCATCCTGCCAGAGATTGCGAGGATTCATGAAGTGTTCCTTGACTGTATCTGTATATACCCACTGGGACATGAAACTATTAGCCATTACTTTGCTCCTTACGGGTAGACATCATTCTTACCCTCTTGATAATTGGAGGAAGCTTCTCGAGTACATACTCGACATCTTCCTTTGTATTCTCACGGCCAAGTGAGAAACGGATGGAACCGTGTGCGATTTCAACATCGACACCGCAGGCAAGCAGCACGTAGCTCGGTTCGAGGCTACCTGTTGCACAGGCAGAGCCTGTGGATACCTGAATTCCTTCCATATCAAGATAGAGGAGAATAGATTCACCTTCTGCACATGGGAAGGATACATCTAGAGTTCCAGGAAGACAATCAGTTGGATGACCATTGATAACGACATTAGGAATCTTTTCTTCGATACCCTTTCTGAGCATCTCTCTGAGATCCCAAAGATACTCTGCTTCTTCCTTCCAGGAAAGCTTTGCAAGCCTTGCAGCTTCACCCATACCAGCAATAGCAAGAGTGTTGTAGGTTCCAGCCCTGAAGCCCCCTTCCTGATGACCACCGTGGATCAGAGGTCTGAGGGGTACACCAGGACGGGCATAGAGAGCACCGACACCCTTTGGACCATAGAACTTATGAGCAGACATCGAAAGATAATCGACATCCCAAGCCTTTACATCCACATCGATCTTACCAATTGCCTGGGTTGCATCGGTATGGAAGAGAGCACCTGCCTTATGGGCAAGGGCGCAAGCTTCCTTGATAGGCTCGATAGTTCCGACCTCATTGTTTCCAGTCATTATGGAAACAAGGGCAACATCGTCACCAAGTTTTTCTTCGAGCTCTTTCAGACTGATCTTTCCAGTTCTGTCAACAGATAGGAAGTCTACCTTGTAGCCTCTCTTGATCAGATACTGAGATGTCTCTTCGATACAAGGATGCTCGATAGTTGTGGTGATAATCCTGTTTCTCTTATATCCTTCGTCAATCAGATCTCTGAAGGTCAAAAAGACAAAGTTATTGGCCTCAGAAGCACCGCTTGTGAAGACAATACCCTTCTTGTCACAGTTTATAAGAGAAGCAACCTGTTCGCGGGCCCATTCGACTGCTGTATCAGCATCTCTACCTGAACGGTGCATGCTAGATGCATTGCCGTAGAGCTCCACGTTATCCTTTATGAGCTCAATGACCTCTTTGGCCATTGGAGTTGTAGCGTTGTTATCTAGATATACGTTTCTCATTTTTAATCCCGTTTGTTTTATAGGATTAAAGATATAATCAATGGGCTTAATCGTCAACAAAGTCGAGTGCACCATTTGTCATCACGCACTCCCTTTTAATTTGTCCAAAGCTGTCAATAACTTTTCAGAAGAATTATTCAGATGGCGTCCTTTCTAGGAAATTCATGGAAAGCATTGGGCAATAACAACCCAACCCATCCGAAATGGGTTGAAAAACAGGATGTAAGGATTTAG
>JAFVDZ010000082.1 GCA_017478205.1 Spirochaetales bacterium
ACTCGAGAAGTTCTCACCTGCCATCGACAAGGCAGAGAAGAAGAATATTGAAATTCTCTTCGAAACAAGTGGTCCACTTGCCAAGACAAGTGAACTATTGGAGATAATCAACGTCTTTGCATCCGCTGCCATTGGCGCAAGCTGGAATGTCAGAGAAACATTCTTCTTTGGTGGAGAGAGCGCAGAGACAACTATAAAGACTCTCGGTGCATATATCCGCTATGTAAGGCTCGGAGACCGTCTGGATGATACAAATGTGCTTATCGGGGAAGGAAAACTTCCGGTCGAGGACTTCTTAAAGGCCTTGAGATCACTCAACTACGAAGGTTTCTTCGCAGTTGACTGGAATGATGAAGTACAGGATGAAGATATTGTCCTCACACACTTTGTAAATTATATTTCTCGCCTCTCGGGAGAGGATAACCAGAGTACATCACTCTATTTCAATCGCTCTCGAACTGGCACATTCCCATGGAAGAAGTATGAGGTGATCGACAAGACCTTCGGAGAGGTTCTCGACACGATGGCCGAGACCTATCCAGACCAGTATGCTTTCAAATATACAACTCTTGACTACACAAGGACATATAGCGAATTCAGGCGCGATGTGGACCGCGTTGCTGCTGCATTCATTTCATTAGGTGTTAAACCTGGATATCACGTAGCAGTCTGGGCCACAAACATCCCTTCTTGGTTCCTCTCCTTCTGGGCCGCAACCAAGATTGGTGCAGTCCTTGTAACAGTCAACACTGCATATAAGATCCACGAAGTCGAATACCTTCTCAGACAGTCTGATACCCACACGCTTGTCATGATCGACAGCTTGAAGGATATAAGCTACAAGGAAATTGTCGAAGAGCTCTGTCCCGAGCTTAAGAAACACAAGAAGGGAGATCCTCTCTTTGCAAAGAGACTGCCATTTCTCAGAAACGTCATTACAGTTGGCTTTGATATGGATGGAGCCCTCAATTGGGATGAGATGCTTTCAAGAGCTGACAGCGTCCCAATGGATGAAGTCAGGAGAAGAGCTGCTGCTGTCAAACCTGATGATGTTTGCAATATGCAATACACATCAGGCACTACAGGCTTTCCTAAGGGCGTCATGCTGACACACAGAAATATAATCAACAACGGAAAAACTATTGGAGACAGGATGGATATCTCCACAGCAGATAGGATGATGATCCAGGTCCCTATGTTCCATTGCTTTGGCATGGTACTTTCGATGACCAATCTCATGACCCATGGTGGCACTATCTGCCCTATGCCATACTTCTCTCCACGTTCATCTTTGGCATGCATCAACCAAGAGAGGATCACATGCTTCAATGGTGTTCCAACAATGTTCATCGCAATGTTCAACCATGCAGATTTTGCGAAGACTGACTTTTCATACATGAGAACTGGAATCATGGCAGGTGCAAACTGCCCTGCAGATCTCATGAGAAGAGCAGCAGATGAAATGAACATGAAAGAGATCATCTCGGTATATGGACAGACTGAGTCATCCCCTGGCTGTACGATGGGAGAGGTCAATGAAGACCTGGACCACCGAGTCGAAACTGTAGGCTCTGCATTCCCAGGTGTCGAGTGCAAGATCATCGACCCAGAGACTGGCAAGGACCTTCCTGATGGAGAGAATGGTGAGTTTGTCGCTAGAGGCTTCAATATCATGAAGGGTTACTACAAGATGCCTGAGGCAACAGCCAAGACAATCGATGCCGATGGCTGGCTTCATACAGGTGATATCTGCTGTAGGACACCTGATGGATATTTCAAGGTAACAGGAAGACTCAAGGATATGATCATCCGAGGCGGAGAGAACATCTATCCAAGAGAGATCGAGGAGTTCTATCTGACAAATCCTAAGATAAAGGATGTGCAGGTAGTTGGCGTCAAGGACAAGGTCTACGGAGAAGAGGCCTGTGCCTGGGTAATTCTGCATGAAGGCCAGAGTGCAGACGAGGCCGAAATGAAGGATTACGGCTACAGATCGATGGCAAAGCACAAGGTGCCTCGCTACTTCGAATTTGTAGACAGCTTCCCTATGAATGCTGCAGGAAAGATACTGAAATACAAAATGAAAGAGGTTTCTGAAAAAAAGTATAATCTTTGTTGACTCTTTTTTTCTGAAATGGTAAAAAACCTAACAATAGCTAAGACGAAGAGGGACCAGGAAGATAGCAAAAGCGAGCTGGGTACGGTGTGAGCCAGTTGTGAAGAGCCTGCAATCCTATCACTTCCGAGCTGGGGAAAGGAAAGCCAGAGATGGTGAGTAATGGGCCCCCGAACTTGCCGCGTTAGGGCATACGGCTTGATAGAGCCTGAGTGGCGCACATGTGCGCAATTTGAGTGGTACCGCGGGTATCATATCTCATTCTTTGATTGGATATGTAGCTCGTCTCAAAGATAATCTGCAAGTCTTTGAGACGAGCTTTTTTATTATGGGGGGTTAGTTGTGGATACTGAATCACAGCTGCTGGAAGTCGCATCCAGAATTAGAGACATGCGCGAAATCATGGGCTTTTCACAGAATACGATGGCCCAGAAAACAGATTTGAGCCTTGCTGAATACAAGGCATATGAAAGTGGTGAAGCAGATCTTCCATTCTCCTTCATCCACAAGTGTGCCCTAGTCTTTGCAATCGACATCACCGATCTGCTCGAAGGTCATTCAACAAGACTTTCGTCCTACACTGTCACCCGCAAGGGGCAAGGTCAGCAGACAGCAAAGGAAACTGGTATCGATATCCAGAATCTTGCGCCAAAGTTCAAGAACAAGATTGCAGAGCCATACTGGGTAAAGTATGACTACTCAGATGAGCTACAGGGAAAGCCAATCCAGCTTGCAACCCACGCAGGCCAGGAGTTCGATATCATCATTCAGGGTTCCCTCCTTGTCCAGATCGGCACCAATAAGGAAATACTTCACGAGGGCGACTGTATCTACTACAACTCTGCAACCCCTCATGGCATGATCGCAATCGACGGAAAGGACTGTCTCTTTGTCGCTGTAGTCCTTTCAGGCGAAGACGAAAGTGGGGACCAGAGCATCGCAGCATCCCTTGCTCCAGCTCCATCAACCCGCAAACTCCTTATCAACAAGTTCGTTGACTGCATAGAAGATGAAAAAGGTGTACTCAAGGATGTAAAGTTCAAGAATACCGACAAATTCAACTTCGGCTATGACGTTGTCGATGCTCTTGCAGAAAAGTATCCAGAGAAGCTTGCAATGATCCACCTGGACAAGAACAAGGTAGAGCGCAGACTGACATTCATGGATATCAAGAAGGAAAGTGCAAGAGTTGCAAACTACTTCCTTTCACTCGGTATCGAACCGGGAGACAAGGTCATGCTGGTTTTGAAGAGACACTACCAGTTCTGGCCTACAATGGTTGCCCTTCACAAGATCGGTGCAATCGCAATCCCTGCAACATATCAGCTTAGGGAGCATGATTTCGAATATCGCTTCAATGCAGCCGGTGTAAAGGCAATCGTATGTACAGCCGATGGCGACTGCGCAGAGACTGTCGATAAGGTACAGCCAAACTGCCCTACTCTGAAAATCAAGATGATAGTAAATGGAAAGAGAGAGGGATGGAGAGACTTCAACGAGGAGTACCCAAGATTCAAGAGCTCTCTCAAGAGAAGCGAAAAGACTCCATGTGGCGATGAACCTGCATTGATGTTCTTCTCTTCTGGAACAACAGGAAATCCAAAGATGGTCGAACACAAGCACACATATGGCCTTGGACACTTCCTCACTGCCAAGTATTGGCATTGCTGTGAGCCAGATGGCCTACACTTCACGATCTCCGATACAGGTTGGGGCAAATCTCTCTGGGGCAAGCTCTATGGACAGTGGATGTGCGAGGGTGCTGTCTTTGTCTATGACTTCGACCGCTTCCATGCAGATGACATCCTTCCCATGTTCGCAAACTACCAGATCAAGACCTTCTGTGCACCTCCAACAATGCTCAGAATGATGATAAAGGAAGACCTTTCCAAGTACAACTTCAGCTCAGTAAAGCATATGACTACTGCAGGTGAAGCATTGAACCCAGAGGTTGCAACCCAGTTCTATAAGGCAACTGGACTTGAAATCTGCGAAGGCTTTGGCCAGACCGAGACAACACTTACTGTTGCAAACTTCGGTGGAGGAAAAGTCAAGCTCGGCTCCATGGGTAAGGCATCCCCACAGTATGCAGTCAAGCTTGTTGACAGCGAAGGAAACAGCGTAGCACCTGGTGAAGTTGGTGAAATCGTCATCGACCTCAAGGAAAGCTATCCTGTCGGTCTTTTCACTGAATATTACAGGGACGAGGCAAAGACAAAGGAAGCAATTCACGATGGCTTTTATCACACAGGAGACACTGCATGGCAGGATGAGGAAGGCTACTTCTTCTACGTTGGCCGCGTAGATGACATAATCAAGTCCTCTGGCTACAGAATTGGACCATTCGAAGTCGAATCTGTAATCATGGAGCTTCCTTATGTTCTCGAGTGTGGCGTATCTGCATCTCCAGATCCAGTAAGAGGACAGGTTGTCAAGGCATCCATCGTCCTGACAAAGGGACCAGAGCCATCAGAAGAGCTCAAGAAAGAGATCCAGAACTATGTAAAATCTCACACTGCACCTTACAAGTATCCAAGACAGATTGTCTTCAGGGACGAGCTTCCAAAGACAATCAGTGGCAAGATAATCCGCAATATGCTCTAAGGGAGGAAGACGATGATGAAGACAGCATGTATCCAGATGGATATGGCATTTGCAAAGCCGGAAGACAATTTCAAGAAAGCTGTTTCTCTTGTGCGTGAAGCCAAGAGGAACAACCCTGATGTCATCATCCTTCCTGAGACTTGGAATGTAGGATTCTTCCCACAGGAAAATCTTGACACTCTTTCAGATCTGGATGGAAAACAACTGAAAGAGACATTCTCAAGCCTTTCGAAGGAACTTGATGTAAACATAGTTGCAGGAAGCATTGCCAACAGAAAAGCAGATGGGATCTACAATACTTCATATGTCTTTGACCGCAGTGGAAATGTGGTAGCAGAGTACGACAAGACTCACCTGTTTTCACCGATGGGAGAAGATAAGTTCTTCAAGAAAGGAGATCACATTTCAACCTTCAATCTAGATGGAATCAAGTGCGGCATCATCATCTGTTACGATGTGCGCTTCCCAGAGCTTGTCAGGACAATGAGCACTAAGGGACTCGATGTTCTTTTCATGGTATCCCAGTGGCCTCTTGTCCGTGTTCCACATCTTGATGCTCTCACAAAGGCAAGAGCCATAGAAAACCAGATGTTTGTTGTCTGCTGCAACTCAGCAGGCAAGGCTCCTGGGACAGTCTTTGGTGGAAACAGTTCTGTAAACGATCCATGGGGAGTCACTATCGCACATGCAAAAGAAGAAGAGGAAATTCTATATGCTGACCTTGACTTGAGCATTCTCGATTCTATAAGAACAAGTATCAATGTCTTTGCTGACAGAAGACCTGATATATACAAAATAAATTGATTTGGGAAAGGAGATATATTATGGAGTACAATTTTCCAGTAACAAGGACCACACATCCGAAAAAGAGGCCTACTGACCAGACCAAACTCGGATTCGCACAGTATTTCACCGATCACATGTTCTGCATGGACTGGGACGAAGGCCAGGGCTGGCACGATGGTAGAGTTGTTCCACACGAACCAATCCTCATCGAACCAGCATCTTGTGTACTTCATTATGCTCAGATGATGTTCGAAGGCATGAAGGCATACAGAACAAGCGAAGGCGATATCCAGATTTTCAGACCTGATATGAACGTCAAGAGAATGGCACGCACAAATGAGAGAATGTGCATTCCAGAGCTCCCTGGCGACATTCTCCTTGCCGGTATCAAGGCTGTCATCAAGGAAGACATCGACTGGGTTCCAACCGCACCAGGAACTGCACTTTATATCAGACCATTCATCTTCGGCGATGAAGTCTCCTTCTCTGTTCTTCCAGCAAAGCATTATCGCTTCATGGTAATCCTTTCTCCAACAGGCTCTTACTATGCTGCAAATGATGGTGGACTCTCAACAACCCGCATCTACGTCCAGGACAAGTACATCCGTGCAGCCAAGGGTGGCACAGGTTATGCAAAGGTCGGTGGCAACTATGGTGGTGGCATGAGAGCAAGCCAAGATGCAATGAAGTACAACTGTAAGGACGTACTCTGGCTCGATGCAGCTGAGCACAAGTATGTTGAAGAGATTGGTACCTCTAATGCATTCTTCATGATCGATGATGAAGTCATCACAGCACCACTCGACTCTGAGACAATCCTTCCTGGTATCACTCGTGATTCTGTCATCCAGCTTCTCAAGCACTGGGGCATCAAGATCACAGAGAGAAAGCTTTCCATCGATGAAATCATGGAAGCTAGCAAGAGTGGTCACCTCAAGGAAATCTTTGCATCCGGTACTGCAGCAGTCATCTCCCCTATTGGAACACTCTGCGTAAAGGGTGAAGATTATACTGTAGGAGATGGAAAGGTCGGCCCTGTTGCTCAGAAGCTCTACGACAACCTCTACGGTATGCAGACTGGAAAGGTCGAAGACTTCATGGGCTGGGTCTACAAGCTCGGTCTGAAGGCGTAATAAAATGAAGAGAATGACACTATTCTGTGGACACTATGGCAGCGGCAAGACAAATCTTGCGATCAACTATGCCCTGATGCTGGCAAGGAAGAATCTTCCTGTTGCCTTGGCTGATATCGACATAGTGAATCCATACTTCAGGTCCAAGGATAGTAAGGATCTCCTTGAAAAGGAGGGCGTGAAGGTAATAGCGCTACCGTTTGCAAACTCAAGCGTTGACCTTCCTGCCCTTCCAAGTGAGACCTACTCACTGGTGGAAGACCGCTCACGCTATGCTGTTCTCGATATCGGTGGTGATGACAGAGGAGCCTACGCTCTTGGTCGCTTTGTCCCATACATTCTGGAAGAAAATGATTATGACATGTTCTATGTAGTCAATTTCTACAGACCACTTACAACAACTGTTGATGAAGCTATCACCGTCATGAGAGAAATCGAGAATGCCTGCGGTCTTTCATTCACTGGTATAATAAATAACTCTAATCTGGGAGCAGAGACTACACTCGAGAAGATAGAGGCAACCTATGAAAGAGCTAAAGAGCTTTCATTGGCTGTGAATCTTCCGATAGTCTATGTGAGCGCAGAGAAGAGTATTGCCAAAGAGGATATGGTCGCTATATCTCTTCAGAAGCGACCATTCGAAATATAGACGAAATGGGGTAATCAAATGGCGAAAGTGACATTCAATGAAGACATCTGCAAGGGCTGCGGGCTCTGTGTAGACGCCTGTCCAAAGCACATACTCAAGCTTGACAGGGACAAAATCAACAAAAAGGGTCACAACCCTGCTGTAATGACAGACCAGAGCAAGTGTATAGCCTGCGCATTCTGCGCAACTATGTGCCCTGATTGCGTAATTACAGTCGAGAGATGAGGGGGATAAGATGAGCGAAAAAGTATTGATGAAAGGAAATGAAGCCATCGCAGAGGCAGCTTTGAGAGCAGGTTGCAGACATTATTTCGGCTACCCAATCACCCCGCAGACAGAGCTCACTGCCTATATGGCAAAGAGACTTCCAAAGCTTGAAGGCGGTGTCTTTCTGCAGGCTGAGAGTGAAATCAGCGCAATCAATATGGTATACGGCGTCGCAGGAACAGGAAAGCGTGTAATGACAAGCTCTTCCTCTCCAGGAATTTCACTCAAGCAGGAAGGTATTTCCTATATTGCAGGTGCAGATTTGCCAGCTGTAATCGTAAATGTCCAGCGTGGTGGTCCAGGTCTTGGAGGCATTCAGCCATCCCAGTCTGACTACTTCCAGGCAACAAAAGGCGGTGGCCATGGGGACTATCACCTCATCGTCCTCACACCTAGCTCAGTTCAGGAGATGGCAGACCTCACACACCTCGCTTTTGACCTTGCAGACAAGTATCGTTGCCCTGCAATGTTGCTTGCTGATGGAACAATGGGTCAGATGATGGAGCCAGTTGCACTTCCTGAAGAGACTAATTGCAAAGTTGAGAAACCTTGGGCAGTAACTGGCACTGAAATGAAGAGAGAGCACAACATAATCAACTCACTCTACCTTTCACCAGAAGTTCTCGAGAAGACCAACTTCGAGCGATTCGAGCGCTATGCCAAGATCGAGAAGAACGAAGTCAGATACGAAAGCTATATGATGGACGATGCAGAATACTGTATCGTTGCCTTTGGAATTGCTGCCCGTGTTGCAAAGAATGCAATCTCGGCAATGAGAAAGGAAGGATTTAAGGTTGGCCTTATCAGACCAATCACAATCTGGCCATTCCCAAAGAAGGCAATCAGAGAAGCTGCCGACAAGGTCAAAGGCTTTGTCAGCGTAGAGCTCTCTATGGGACAGATGATCGAAGATGTAAAGCTTGCTGAAGAGTGTCTCAGACCTGTTCTTCTCTGTAACAGAGCTGGTGGTATGATTCCAAGCGTTGACCAGATCATCTCTGTCACAAAGGAACTTGTCGAAGGAGGAAGAAAGTAATGGCAATTGTATTTGAAAAACCAAAAAGCCTCACTTCAAAGGAGCTGCATTACTGTCCAGGCTGTCCACACGGAATCATCCACCGTCTCGTAGCTGAGGCTATCGATAACCTTGGAATCGAAGGAAAGACTGTTGGTGTTGCTCCTGTTGGCTGTGCAGTAATGGCATATGATTATTTCTCATGTGACATGGTAGAAGCAGCACACGGCAGAGCTCCTGCAGTTGCAACCGGCATCAAGAGAGCCCTTCCTGAGAATGTAGTCTTCACATATCAGGGCGATGGTGACCTTGCTAGTATCGGTATGGCAGAAACTGTCCATGCAGCAACAAGAAATGAGAATATCACGATAATCTTCGTAAACAATGCAATCTATGGCATGACTGGAGGCCAGATGGCTCCTACATCCCTCCCAGGCCAGGTCACACAGACTTCTCCTTATGGTCGTGATGTAAAGGTTGCTGGCTACCCTATCAGAGTCTGCGAAATGCTCTCAGCTCTGGATGCTCCTTACTACATCGAGCGTGTTGCTGCAAACAACGTCAAGAACGTACTCAGAGCAAAGAAGGCAATTGAGAAAGCATTCAGAAACCAGATCGAAGGAAAAGGCTTTTCCTTGATCGAAGTTGTTTCAGCTTGTCCTACAAACTGGGGCATGACACCACAGAAGGCACTTGAATGGGTCGAAGACAAGATGATCCCTTACTACCCACTTGGTGTTTTCAAGGACAAGGAGGCAAATGCATGACAACACAGATTCTCATCGCAGGTTTTGGTGG
This sequence comes from Spirochaetales bacterium, assembly GCA_017478205.1. GTDB lineage: Bacteria > Spirochaetota > Spirochaetia > Sphaerochaetales > Sphaerochaetaceae > Bullifex. The sequence goes on from JAFVDZ010000082.1 coordinate 9,369, forward strand.
TCAGGGAATCCTCTTTTCTGGAAAACTTCTTGCCTACAAGGCTCTTTCTGAGGGAAAGGAACTTTCATGGCTCCCTTCCTATGGTCCTGAAATGAGAGGTGGTACAGCATCCTGCTCTGTCACTATCAGTGACGAGCCAGTTGGCTCCCCTATCATTGACCATCCAGATGTCCTCATCGTAATGAATCTTCCTTCACTAGATAGATATGAATCTACAGTCAAGAAAGGTGGCATGATCTTTGTCGACTCAACTCTTGTTTCAAGAAAGGTTCAGAGAGACGATGTCAAAGCCTTCTACATTCCTTCTACAAAGCTTGCTCAGGATATGGGAGCTCAGAACCTTGCAAACATTGTCCTGCTTGGAAAGGTATTGAAGGACTGCCCTGCCATCTCAAGAGATTATCTTGAAGAGGCACTCAAGAAGGTAGTATCTGCAAGACACCCTGAGATGTATGAGCTTAACCTGAAAGCAATTGATGCAGGTTACAACTATACTGAGTAATTTCACTTCATTCTGAATTGAAAGTTCAAATGGCTATATCCGAGAGTTCCTCGGATATAGTCTTTCATTGGAGAAGATAATGCGCATAATCGATTCCCACTGCCATGTATACCCTGAAGCAATTGCCATGAAGGCTGTAAAAAGTGTCTCAAACTTCTACGATGGGATTAACAGCTTTGGTGATGGGATTGCACAGAGTATGAAAAAGAGATGGACAGAGTGTGGAGTTGACCACGCTGTCATCTTCTCTGTTGCAACCAAATTAGCTCAGGTCGACAGCATAAATACTTTCATTTCGGAGACTGTAAAATCGAGTGAAGGTTTCTTTACAGGACTTGGTACAGTTCATCAAGATTCTAAGCATATGGAAGATGTTGTAGACAAGATCATCTCACTTGGACTCAAAGGAATAAAACTTCACCCTGACACTCAGCTATGCGCGATAGATGATAAAAGACTCTTTCCTCTCTACGAGGCCTGTGAAGGGAGGCTTCCTGTCCTGCTTCATACTGGTGATTACCGCTATAACTACTCAAACCCAGATCAACTGGAACCAGTGCTCAAGAGCTTTCCAAGAACAACATTCATAGGCGCACATTTTTCAGGCTGGTCAGTCTGGGATGAAGCTGTAGAAAGACTCCATGGCTATGACAACCTCTATGTTGACACTTCCTCCACCTTCCATTGGGTTGAGAGTGAAAAGGTAAGAAAGTATATCAAAGCCTATGGCTCAGAAAAAATAATGTTCGGTTCAGATTTCCCTATGTGGGATGTCAAACCTGAAAAGGATGCGATGCTTTCTTTGAAACTTTCAGATAATGAGTATGAGAACATCTTCCACAAAACAGCAGAGAGACTCTTTTCAATTCCTTCCTGAGTTTTCTAGTTATCAAGAAGCTCATCGATATGAGTCTCAAGATAACGGCTCCTTCTCTTTGTCAGGCCCTTTTCTATGAGAGAGAATTCTATTTCAGATGCAAGTTCTTCTGAGATAGATACGATAGGGTCTCTATAGTTCAATCTTGTAGGATGATATCTTGTGCCATCCCAGTTCTCAAGATTTATCGCCTCCTCAGTAAGCTCCTTTATCTTGGTTGCAAAAACACCTTTGCTATCTAATTCACAGAGTGCTCTATAAGTCCATTTATAATATGGTGGGAACTCCCGCTTGAAAAGGAAAAAGAGTTCCATCGCAGCACTTATACCCCTTGTTTTGCAAAGAAGAGCTGTGACGATGTCTCCACGTGTCATACACCTTGCATAGTTTACTTGCAACGCAGCTGCATATTCGTGAAGCTTTTCTGCAATCCTGACTTTCCAGACTCTGTCAGGATAGTAGCCAAGTAGATAGTTTCTAAATGCAGTAAATTTGCCAAGATCATCTCTGAACACTTCTCCATTGGTTGCAGTTTTCAAACAAGCGTGGTCTAGATTGAACCAATCACTTTCCCTCATGTGACAACTTGCTGTGTTGCAATCGATATGGAGGATGTCAGAATAGAAGTCATGAATGGTCATGACTCCCCTTCTTTCTCTCAGACGATTTGTCAAATATGACCTCTCATCGCTTTCAACGAGTTCGTTATAGTCAAAAATGAGACGACGACCGAAAAGATTCATATCTTCGTCAGTGAGCCAAAGGCAGACTCCAGTGCCAAAATCATGATCTCTAGATAACTCATCATCATAGCCAAAACAGTCGGAGCCTTCACCGACAAGGCCTACAGCAATGCGATCTTCAACTTCAGGATATTTATTGTGGATCATATCCTTTACATATTTTTCGTAAAACCGTCTGCTCTTTTCTATTACATCTGACACTTTCTTTTCCTTATCTAGCCAATCTCTCACATTATTCTTAAATCATCTTTCCAAACTCTTCAACCTCGTTTCGCTGATGATGGCACTTCCTATGATCAACACAGCTCCGATCATGCCAAATGCATCGAGAGGTTCATGGAGAAAAACAGATGATAAAAACAGTGCAGCTACTGGATCTATATAGCTGAAGATAGCAACAGATTGGGCCTTGAGTCCATCAATACTTCCAAAGTAGAGAGTATATGCAAGACCTGTATGGACAAGTCCAATTATCAACAAAAGTATTACAGTAGGTGGCGTAAAACTAATACTATCAAAACTATCTGTCATGAACATATAAGGGATCATCACAAGACCAGCAGAGAGCAATTGGATCGTTGTCTTCAGATAGGCATCGATACCACCAAGCTGTTTATTCATTATGACGACAGTTGAATAAAGAACAGCAGCACCAAGGCCTAATATGATTCCTTTCATGCTAGAAGATGCCAAGGAGCCTCCATTGAGTATCCCTGAGACGAAGATCATACCGATAATCGAGAGTATGACGCAGATCATCTTCTTTCGTGTCAGTCTTTCTTTGAAGAGAAATGGTGAAAGGAGCACGACAATTGTAGGTTGCATGTAATAGCAGAGAGTTGCTACAGCAACACTTGTGTAGCTGTAGGCTTCGAATAGAAATATCCAATTGAAGGCCATCACAGCACCTGAAACAGAAAGCCAGATTAGCTTATCAATTGGTAGGCGTGTAACTTTATGGTGCTTCAGTTTGAGAACGATGAAGATAAAGAGTCCACCGAAAGAGCCACGAAAGAAAGCAATGAAGGCAGATGGAAGAGGAATATATCTAATCAAAATGCCGATAGAGCCGAAGATAAGCATTGATGAAATTATCATCAATACAGATCTATTGTCGTTCTCTTTCATCTCTCACACTCCCTCTTTTCTCAGTAACGCTTGATGATTCCGATATTCAAGGCAGCGTTGATGATTGTTTTTATATTGGTTGTCGATACTGTCGCTGTATATCCTATCTTGTTGTTTCCTGTGCGCTGTTCCTGATAATAGAGCTTGCCATGGATATAGAAGACATCCACAGATGTTTCAATGCTGAGAGTCTCGTTTATCTCAAAGGAAACAACAGGATGGACCATGATGTTGAAACCTGTAGTATATGGTTTTCCGATATGGCCACCATCAATACCCCACTTTCTATAGACAGAGGCCTCAGCCTCGAGCCATACCTTGAGATGAGGAACAAACTCTGGGTCCATCAGACTATAGCGATAGAAGAAGTTTGCTTCTACTCTCAAAAATGGTCTGACAATTGCAAAATCCTTCTCGACCGATTCTTCGTACTCGATATCAAGCAGATCCTCAAAGAAATCGATTGCAGTTGCAGACAGCTTTACTGTTTGCTCAGAGTTATTGTACTGGAACTTCAAGCCACCACCGAAAACATGCCTGTTGTTTCTGGAAAAGTGACCTTTCCTCAAAGCAAGAGATACTGTGTTCGATTCAAAAAGGAACCAGTCGTCATTATTGCTTGAATCTGAGTCATGATACCCAGTTGAACTCAACGTAAGGCTCATCCCTCTGAATCGATTCTTGTCTGTAGAGGCAAAAATC
>JAFVDZ010000013.1 GCA_017478205.1 Spirochaetales bacterium
GGGAGTGTGCATTGAGATTCTTGATCTCATACTGGCACGTAACGCTCTCCACCTTCAATCCTTCCTCTCCGAGGCAGGTCGAGATGACATCTTCAAGGGCTCCAGGGTTGCCCTCGAAGAAGAAGTTGAAGAAGAAATCATCCATGAGGGTGAATTCTTCTACCTTTTTCTGGATCTTACAATCCGTTTTGATATGATTTTTATTCATACCTTATCTAGTGAGAAAATTTGAATAATGTATCAAAAATGGAGAACTACTTAAGATTTTTTTTCAATAAAAGGTGTTGGGATGCCCCTATAGTGGACATACCAAACACCAATTATCAAAGTCAAATCACAGCCTTAAGTGCTTCAATGTTTTCTTTCACTACATTTACAAGAGCATCGCGCTCGAGTCTTTCAGGGAAGTTCCTCCAGACAACAACATCAAGACCAGATGCGTCTTTCAATGGAGATGCAATTGGATTATGCACATTATCAATTATGAAATCAGCACCCGATGCCTTGCATGAAAGAATCTGCTCAGCAGTTACAGGCCCTGGCCCATAGGTTCCAACGATTTCAAGTCCTAGATCCTTCGCAAGATATATCTGCATAGCGTGGCAGAATACCTTCTTCCCCTTACCAGATGAGGCAACATACTTAGCACCCTTTTCAACAGTATCGATATAATTCTGGATTCTTGGTTCAGTACCAGTTACCTTACAAATTTTCTCTGTCTCACTCTTCACCTTCTCGATCGAGTTCTGAGTTGAGACACTGACAAGAATACAATCCTCTTCAGCGATTGTATTCTTTATAGTCTCCATCATCTTCTCATACCCCGCCATGATAAAGATCTTGGAGTTTTTGACCTTTACGATATCAGAGGGAACAAGCTCGTACTCAGGTGGGTGTCTCAAAGTTGCTGGTGCAAGTGCATCAAGCTTATCGACACCAGCAAGATCTGCAAAAGCGCAAGTCCATGATGTAGAACAGAGTACTTCTACCTTCTCTTCCTTTGCACCCTTTGCAAAAATAGATGCTGTGAACAAGACCAAAAGCAGAACAATGCCAAATTTCTTCATTTTAATTCCTTATTTTGCCTTTCCTTCATAAAAAGGCATCTAGATGTGAAACCAACGCTTCTTGCGTAACCTTAGAGACCTTCAGGTCCCCTATTTTTTTCTACTTAGTAGTGAAACGAGATAAACGATCGAGGAAGATAATGCAACAGTTGCTCCCGGAGGAAGATCTAGAGCAAGTGAAACAAGATAACCCACGATAGAAACGATAAAGCCAAAGAGAGATGATAAGAAGAATAGCCCCTTTAGGCTCCTTGCAAAGCGTCCTGCAGTTATTACCGGTAATATAAGAAGTGCATCAAGCAGGAGTGCACCTACAAAACGCATGGAAAGAGCAACGACCAAGGCAACTAGAATTACCATCACATAGCGGTGTCTATTTGCACTCTTTAGCATCGTAAAAGCAACATCTCTATCAAAGAACAGAATTGATATTTCCCTTGAAAAGTAGCAGACATAGAACACGAGAATAGCTGCAAGAAGTGCAAAGCATCCAAGTTCAACTCTTGTAATTGTATATGGAGAGCCCCAGATGAGTTCGAGAGTATCCTTTGCAGGGACATCGAAAACTTGGACAATGACAGAAGCAAGGGCCATTGAAAAGACCATCAAGACTGCACTTGAAAGCCCAAGGTGCATATTCTTTCCTCCACTGAGGTATACCATGACAAGCACTGTCAGAAGTGAAAGCAGGATATAGCAGACAAGTGGTGGGAAGTTGAACGCAAGTGCAATTGCACCACCCAAAAGTAGAGAGTGCATCAACATATACCTCAGTGGAAGCATATCAAGACGCGTCACCATCACACCGGCAAGAGGAAAGGAAACACCAGCAAAGAGAAGAGCTACAAACCCCTTCATGATAGGTGGAAGCAACAAGAGCTCAAGCAAGATGGCCTCCTTTTAAGTGAAGTTGTGGCCAGGCAAGGCGCGTATTCATCACATCATCATGGCTTACAAGTAGGATTGTAGGCATCTCAGAAAACCTGAGAGATGAGAGAAGATCTAGAATCTCATCTCTACTTGTGCTATCAAGGCTCGCTGTGGGCTCATCTAACACAAGAAGACGTGCTTTTGATGCAAGAGCGCGAGAAAGGTTTACCTTCTGAGCTTCACCTCCAGAGAGAGTGAAATAATTTCGATCCTTGAGGTGGTAAACACCTGTTCTCCTTAGCGCAAGCTCTACATGCTCTGCCTTATTCTTTTCTCCCTTTCCTATTGCCATCCTGACAACCTCTTCTACAGAGAGAGGAAATGGACTTACACTTTGAAGCTGTTTTACATATGCAGCATCATGAAGCTCTGCTTTTCCATCAAAAAGGATTTCCCCCTGTTCCGGCTTTAAAAGTCCTAGTATGCATGAAAGCAGAGTACTCTTTCCTGAACCATTATCACCTGTAAGGATATAGGCATCACCCTTTTCGAGTGTAAAGGAAACATCATCGAGGATTATCTTATCATCGTATGAAAATGATAGATTCTTCACTTCAAGCTTAAGACCATCTGTCAGATTCGCCTTCTTTCTTAAGAAGCGATAGATATCATTTATGCTCATCGATGGTGTTATGAGGTCTTCTGTGCAGCAAAGGATCCTTTCAATTTGTTCCTTATAGGTAATATCTACTACATTATTTCTCTCATACAGCTCCAGAGCTGGCTTGGAAATGAGATCGACATTCACATGTGTGATTCCAAGATAGAGAGTAAGGGCAGCTGCTGCGCGCCCCTGCACAGTATCGTGCAACGATAAATTCTCCCTCTTCCCCTTATAACTTTTCAGAAAACCTTCCAGCTCAAAGAGTGGATGGAGCCACCTCCCCTTTGATGAAAAAACTAAAGAATCATTATCAAAGACAGCAAGAGTACAACCATCTTGAAGAGGTGAAAGATAATCCATAGAGCCTCAAAATTGTTTGACAGCCCTTCATGAGCTATCGAAAAAGACGACAAAGGGGTGCTTCAGCACATCATGATATCCTTCAGAATATCATCGACATTATCAAACGAAAGCACCCCCAAGTCAATAAAGACTACCTGTACATCTCCATTATCTCATCCTTATACATCTTAGCAATCTTATATCTCTTCATCTCCTGCTTTGCGGAAAGCTCTCTTCCAACCTCAAAAGGTCTTTCAAGCAATGTGAAGCGATTGATCAGCTCGAAGCTCTTGAAGCCCCTTTCCTTACATACAAGCCTTCTAATCTCTCTGTCTATCAATTCGCGGACCTCTGCAATAGTCCCAAGGTTATCACGGTTCATATAGAAGACCTTGTTGTCCTTGAGATATCTTTCAATTTCCTTGCTATCAGGAACGATGAGTGCTGACAGATACTTCTCATCCTGGCCAACAACTATACTTGATTGTATGTATCTCGATTCATTCATCACTGCTTCGATAGGTACTGGCTCGATATTCTCTCCTCCAGACAACACGATAGTATCCTTACTTCTTCCCACGATGGAAATCTCATTGTCCGATGTGAGAATGGCAAGATCTCCTGTGTTGATGAACCCATCACTTCCAATCATTCTCTTTGTGAGGTCCTCTCGTCCGTAGTAGCCAGCCATTACCTGAGGTCCCTTCACATATAGAACACCCTTTCTACCTACATCAAGAACAGCTCCATCTTCCCCTCTTATCTCGAATCCTTCAACGCAGCTAAGCATTCTCATTACACCCTTGACAGGTTTTCTATAGTGCTGGAGAGCAATTACAGGAGAGGTCTCTGTCATTCCATAGCCATTGAGGATACAGATTCCAATTGACCTGAAGAAGCTCTCGACAGAGGATGGAAGAGAGCCACCTCCCGAGATACCAAAGATAAAGTTCTTACCAAGCTTTGCCTTGATCTTTGAAAAGATTAGAGTGCTGAACAAAGCATAGAGTGGCTTCAATAGGATATAGGGAAAGAATGAGAGGAAAGAAACAATATAATTTCTCCTTCCATATCTTGGAACAAGGTTATGAAACAGATCTCTGAAGTGACAATATAGGGAACCAACAGATACACCCATACCAAACAAAGCCTTCTTGATGCCCTTCTCTTTTTCCATCGCTGCAAAGACACCTGCCTTTACAGTTTCCCAGATTCTTGGTACTGAGCACATGTATTCAGGATTAAGTCTCTGGATATCTGCAAGCATTATCTTGCCAATTGGCTTTGAGTAACAGAGAGTGTGGGCACTGTGCATCGAGATATACTGTACAATTCTCTCGAAAGAGTGCCAGACAGGAAGTACTGAAAGCCACTTCTGACCTGGCTTGAAGGGAAAACCTTGATCTTTTATGCAATCAAGCTGACACAGAAGATTTCGGTGCCTTATCATTACACCTTTAGGCTCTCCAGTCGTTCCACTTGTGAAGATTATCGTAGCAATATCATTGCTTTCACCCTTCTTGATCTCACCAAGTAGCTGTTGTTTCTTCACTTTGCTCTCTTCAAGATAATCATCTAGAAGCTTTGAGATAGTATAGATTTTGATCGAATATATCTTCTCAAGAGCTTGAATATCTTCAACCTTCGAGTCATCGAAAAGAATTACAGTTTCAAGTGTTGGAATATCCTCTCTCTTTGAAAGGATCTTATCAAGGATTTCACTGTTTTCAGCAAAGGACAATCTTGCTTCAACTACTGAAAGGATGTATGAAATTTCTTCAGCTGTACTATCTCTTCCTCTTGGAACATCACAAGCACCGAGTGAGAGCACTGCAAGATCGGCAACGAGCCAATAAGCTCTGTTATCGCTCATGAGTCCAACCCTATCACCTCTCTTCACTTCAAGAGAAGAAAGAGCACACATGAGTGCTAGAGTTCTATCTAATAGCTCGCTATAGGTTGTCGAGACGAATACTCCCTTCTGATCCTTCTCCATCTGAGCAGAAATCGAAGGATACTTTTTTGCTCTATCAAGCAGTAGTTCGGGAATTGTTGCATACATGGGCAATACCTCTTTTTTTGACATTTTTTGATTTTTTGTCAAATTTGACATTTACCCACTGTATTTGTCAAGAATAAAATCGGAACTTCATAAAAAAACCTTCCAGCGAACCAGAAGGCCAACGACTTCAATACATACTGTCGATTTCAGACTTATATATTTCAGCTATCTTGAAACGCTTCAGCTCCTGCTTTGCAGAAAGCTCATTGCCGACTTCAAAAGATTTATGAAGGATGACAAAACGACTGATCTGTTCAAAACTCTTGAATCCCCTATCCTTAGAAACCAGACGTGCAATCTCATCATCAATAAGATTCCTGACTTCCTTCATTGCACCAAGATTTTCCGCGTCATAGGCTATGCTCTTTTCATTCAAGTATCTTTCTACTTCCTTTTCATCGAGGACTATCAATGCAGAAATATACTTCTGGTCCTGCCCCACTACCACACTCGATTGTATGTAGACAGACTCATTCATGGCACTTTCAATTGGAACAGGCTCGATATTCTCTCCTCCTGAAAGCACTATAGTATCCTTAGCTCTTCCAACGATCGAGACAAGACCATCCACCGTCATCGTTGCAAGATCACCCGTGTTTATAAATCCATCCTCACCTATTATCTTTCTCGTCAGATCTTCACGACCATAGTAACCCTTCATGACCTGTCTTCCTTTGGCAAAGAGGACACCCTTCTTTCCAGGAGGAAGAACATTTCCTTCCTCATCTCTTATCTCAATTTCAGTACCGATAAATGGTCTCATGACCCCTCTAGTTGGCTTTTGATAGTACTGGAGTGTGAGTACAGGAGCTGTTTCTGTCATTCCATAACCGTTGAGTATCATTATTCCGATACTCCTGAAGAAAAGCTCGATGCTATTTGAAAGCGAACCTCCTCCTGAAATTCCTAAGATGAAGTTCTTTCCAAGCTTTGTCTTTATCTTGGAAAAGACAATGCTTGAAAAAAGGCAGTGAAACGGCTTTATAAGGAGGTATGGGAAGAAGCAAATAATCCTCTTCAAATAGTTCCTACTTCCATATCTTGGTTCCATATCGTAGACGATATCCTTCAGGTGACAGTGGGCATATGCAATCTTGAGCGCCTTGTGAAACAGCAGCTGTCTAAATGCACTCTGCTTGCTAACTGATGAAAAGACACCTGCCTTTATAACTTCCCAAATTCTTGGAACTGAACACATGTAGCTCGGGTCAAGATTCTTTATATCATTGAGCATGATCTTGCCAATTGGCTTTGAGTAGCAGATTACATGCTTCTTGTTGATGATCACATACTGGATAAGACGTTCAAGAGTATGCCATATAGGTAGGACAGTGAGCCATCTCTGACCTGGATGAGAAGGGAATCCTATCTCTTCAACTGCCTCGAGCTGGCAGATGATATTATCATGCGTGAGCATTGCACCCTTTATATTTCCAGTTGTCCCACTTGTAAATATGATCGTTGCAACATCATCCTTGTCATGACTCATGATGATTCCATCAAGTTCATATGTAACTTTCAAGGCCCTGTCTCTATACTCTTTGACCAGGTCATTTACATAATATATATCTATAGCGAACTTCTTCTTGATATCCTCTTCATCCAATAGATGGCTGCTATCAAGCATTATTACACTCTTGAGATCTTGAAGAAGATCCTTCTTCTTCAGAATCTTCAAAAGAAGTGCTCTGTTCTCGACAAAGGAAAAGCGTGCCTTTACACAGCCTAGGATGAATGCAAGCTCATCTTCAGTGCTCTCTCTTCCTCGTGGGACATCACAGGCACCGAGAGAAAGAGTTGCAAGATCTGCCCAGAGCCAGGATGAGCAGTTCTCGCTGATAATACCGACATTATCACCCTTTTTGATACCAAGCTCTCTCAAGGCAAACATCAGAGAGTATACTCTCTCCATCGTTTCATTATATGTATATATGACGTACTGCCCTTTTGAATCCTTCTCTATCTGACACGGTACATCCTTGTAGTCTCTGGAAATTTCCAGCATCATCTGTGGTAAAGTTTTGTACATAAAGGAATTCTCTCTATTTTTACATTTGTTGTAAATATGTCAAAATCCCCATTTTGTCCAAAAACTCCCCTATAGATACACAAATTCAGGCAATTCCTTTTCGCTTGTCGATTATTCGATTATAGTTTTAAGCATGAAAAAACTGAGAAATCTCACAATAGCTATATTGATAATTGCACTTGTCGCCCTGATGATCCTTCCTTCAATTCCAAGAGGAGAGGCCACAACTTACCGCACATTCATGACTCTGGTAGAAGAAGGAAAGGTCGAAAAGGCAGAATTGGTAAAAACCAGAATCCAGTTCACTTCTGAAGGAAAGCAATACAATACTGTAAAGCCTCAAAGCGCAAACCTCGAAGAAAGACTCCTTCTTGAAGGAATTGAAGTCAAGAATAGCTCATCTTTAGATGAAACACTCACACTTTTTCTTGATACCATTTCCAACATTATTTTCTCTATCATGCTCTTTGGTGCGATATTTTATTTCATCACTCTACCCGGAAGAAAGTTCAAGCTCATAAGAAAGACAGGAACAAGTTTTAAGGATGTTGCAGGTCTTATGGATACCAAGAGAGATATGATGCAACTAGTAAACATCCTTAAAAACCCAAAGGAGTATGAAAAGAGAGGCATAAGACAGCCAAGTGGTGTACTCTTTGTTGGAAACCCTGGAAACGGCAAGACTTTGATGGCAAAAGCCCTTGCAGGGGAAGCTAACATGAATTTCATCGCAACCAAGGCAACAGACTTCCAGTCTTCATTCATGGCGGTTGGACCCGCAAAGGTGAAAGCCCTATTCAATAGAGCAAGAAGACATGCACCATGTATCGTATTCATAGATGAATTCGATGGCATTGGTGAAAAACGAAATTATGCAGGTCAAGCTATCGATAAGGAGAATAATAGAATAATCACATCACTTCTAAATGAGTTGGATGGTTTTTCAGGTCACTCAACTGGAGTGCTTGTAGTAGGTGCTACAAACAACATCCAGGATCTCGATCCTGCTCTTATTCGCCCAGGCAGATTCGACAGAAAGTATCTTATCCCAGATCCTGACAAGCAAGCTAGAGAGGAGCTCATCGGTCTTTATAGCAAAGGTAGGTCATTGGATGACTCAATCACACTTAACCGCCTTGTCAACATGACTGATGGCCTTTCTGCTGCTGCAATTGAAAGCATAATGAATGAAGCAATCATAATCACAATCGAGGAAGGAAGAAATACTATCTCTCTTGGTGACATAAAAAAAGCAGCAGAACGTTGTGCCCTGCCGCTCAAATGATAAGGTCAATTTAGATTCTCTGCTCTCCAACAGCATCAGGAAGCGGTTCCTCATATTCTGGAACTGCTGCATAAGGGTCTATCTTATAGTTACCAGGTAGGCTCTTCATGTATGCATCCATATATTCGGCAACCTGCTTTGCCATGGCAACAGCTTCTACAACAGTTCTTGCACCACGAACAGCGTCTCCACCTGCAAATACACCAGGTCTTGTTGTACTTCCATCTACATCGACAGTAAGAAGACCTTTCTTGTTGGTATCGATACCATGTGTTGTGTTGATCAAAGTGTTCTCTGCAGCCTGACCGATTGCAACGATTACACCAGTGTGCCTATAGAGCTTTTCAGTTCCTGGCTTATCTGTAATATTGCCATTCTCATCAGTTACTGTTTCACGGCATACAAGACCATTTTCCCTAATCTCAACAGGCCTCAGGTTGAAGCGCATTATTACACCTTCAAGCTTGGCATAGCTATATTCATAGTGAGATGCCTGTACAAATGGCTTACTGGAGATCGAGTAGCAGACAACGTGTCTTGCACCATTTCTTACTGCAGTTCTTGCACAGTCCATAGCAGAGTTGCCAACACCGACGACAGCAACACTGTCACCAAGATTGAAGGCCTTGGAATCAGAAAGGTAGTCGATTGCAAAGGCAACATTTCCAAGGGATTCACCCTTTATATGCATCGCATTTGGCTTTCTGAGACCTGCGCCGATGAAGACACTATCATAGCCATCACGGAAAAGATCATCGATAGTAAGGGTTCTACCGATCGAGGTGTGAGGACGTACCTTTATATCCTTCATATCGAGGTGTCGATATTTGAAGTCATCTATGATGGAATCAGGAAGACGGAAATTTGGGATACCATATCTCATGACACCGCCAATCTTGTCGCGAGCCTCGAAGATCGTTACATCGTAGCCCCATCTTGCAAGCAGAACTGCGATAGTAAGACCAGAAGGTCCAGAACCTACAATTGCAGCCTTCCTGCCGTTTCGGGGAGCAGGACCTGAAGTCATCTTGTTAGCATAGGTGGAAGAGATGTAGTCCTCTATAACAGAGAAGTGTACAGGATCGTGAGAAGGCATCTTATTTCTTATGCAGCTTCCTTCACACTGTTTCTCGTGGTTACAGACGATACAACAGATAGTTGTCAGAGGATTGTTCTCGAAGAGCATCTTTCCTGCTTCATCCAGTTTATTGTCCTTTAGAAGTCTAATTACTTCAGGAATATTTGTGTTGATAGGACAGCCCTGACGACAAAGGGGCTTCTTGCATCCAAGACACTTGTTTGCCTCATCAAGTACATGTAATGCCATAACAATATTCTCCCAATATTTCGATATTACAATTTAACCACAGAAAAACTGAAAATGGTAGGTTCGAAATACCGAAAAGATTTTCAGAGTACAATTTGTAATGGAAAGCCCTTTTCTTAAGTGCTATCATGGATTCATGAAAATCGCACTTTTAAATGAAAATAGTCAGGCTGCGAAGAATTCTATCATCTTCGACAGTCTCAAGAAGGTAGCTGACACCAAGGGATTCGAGGTAGTCAACTATGGCATGTATACTGCTACAGATGAAGCACAGCTCACATATGTACAGCTCGGCATTCTCGCAGCAACCCTCTTAGGCAGTGGTGCTGCAGATTTCGTTGTTACAGGTTGTGGTACAGGAGAAGGTGCAATGCTTGCACTCAACTCCTTCCCAGGTGTCCTCTGTGGTCATGTCGAGAATCCTCTCGATGCCTATACATTCTCTCAGATCAATGATGGCAATGCTATCGCAATCCCATTCGCACTCGGTTTTGGATGGGGTGGAGATCTCAACCTACAGTACATCTTCGAGAAGCTGTGGTGTGAACCATCTGGTGGCGGATATCCAAAGGAAAGAGTTGTCCCAGAGCAGAGAAACAAGAAGATCCTCGACCAGGTAAAGCTTGTAACTCACAGAAAGCTTGTCGATATCCTTCCTGAACTTGACCAGGAGCTCGTAAAGGGTGCATTCGCAGGTGAGCATTTCCAGGAGTACTTCTTCAGAGATGCAAAGTGTGAAGAGATCAAGAAGGTTGTAAAGGACATCCTTTCCAAGTAATCAGATTCATAATCTGTCAGGGGGCTATCTTGGCCCCCTCTTTTTAACATCAATGAAACCATTTCTGACACAGACTCACTTCATCGGTTATCCTCTACCAAAGGACTTGGAAGATACAATAACAGTTCTAAGGCAATATACAGCATCACGCTATAATTGCCACAGCGGTCACTCCACCCTTCCCCATATCACAATAATTCCACCATTCACGCTATCAGATGAATTCACCACTGATGATATCCTAAAGAGGCTCGAAGACATCAAATTCAAACCATTTACCTCCTTTGTAGAGGGTTTTGGCTCCTTTTCTGACAGAACAGTATTTGCCAATGTAAAGGCCTCAAAAGATTGGGATAACCTAAGAAATACAGTCTTCAAGGCTATTTCTGATATGGGAGATATCAAGAAGGACAAAAGACCAATGAAACCACATATCACGATCGCAAACCGTGACATTCCACCTAACAAAGCTCCTGAGATACTTGAAAGATTGCAAACATATAATATCGACAAAGAGATCAAGGTTGACAGGATTGCACTTTTTACACGTGTTGGCTACAAATGGGTTTTGCAAAGTGAGAATATTATATTTCTCTAGCTACTTGACCATTTTTTGAAAAACAGTAGAATAAAGACTCGTTACGGAGGATTAGCTCAGCGGGAGAGCGCCTGCCTTACAAGCAGGATGTCATAAGTTCAATCCTTATATCCTCCATCAAGGTCTGCAGATTGCTGCAGGCCTTTTTTGTTGACTATTTATATCTGCCATTGTATGTTTGACAATCTATGCACAATGCAATTCAGCTTTCAGATCACTTCTCAATAAAAAGAATGCTCCGTTTTACAATGCCAACGATTGGAATGATGATTTTCTCATCCATCTATAGCGTAATCGATGGCTTTTTCATTTCCAATTTTGCAGGGAAGACTGAATTTGCTGCCATAAATATCATATTCCCAGTTCTCATGATAATTTCTTCATCAGGGTTCATGTTGGGCTCTGGTGGTACAGTATTGGTTGCTAAAACCTTAGGTGAAGGAGATAGAGAGAAAGCAAATCGCATATTCTCACTTTTGATCTATTTTTCACTCGTTGTCGGTATTATCCTTTCAACAATCAGCATAATTTTTCTTCCTGCAATTGCGCGCATGATCGGAACAAGTGAACATTTGCTTCCATATGCATTGCTGTATGGAAGAATATTCCTTATAGCAATGCCATGCTTCCTTTTGCAATGTGAGTTCCAGAGCTATTGCATTACAGCTGAAAAGCCACGCTTAGGCTTTCTTATTACATTCATTGCAGGAATGACGAACATTATCCTGGATGCTGTTCTTGTCGGTTACTTGAAGCTAGGCTTGAAGGGAGCTGCAGCTGCAACAGCTGCCAGTATGGCAGTTGGAGGCCTCGTTCCCTTTATCTACTTTGCAAGGAAGAACTCAAGTCTACTCCAGCTATGCAGGACAAAGTTCAAATCCAAATACATTTTAAGATCATGTTTCAATGGTTCATCAGAACTCATGAGCAACATCTCTTCTTCGGTAATTGGAATGCTATACAACTTCCAGCTCATGAGATACATCGGAGAAGATGGAGTTGCTGCATATGGAGTAATGATGTACATGAACTTCATTTTCGTTGCCATCTTCATCGGCTTTTCAATGGGCATGAGTCCTGTTGTCGGCTTCAATTATGGTGCTGCTAACTCATCTGAACTGAAAAGTATCCTACAAAAATCAATATTGGTGCTCACGGTCACATCAATTGCAATGACTCTTCTTGCAATTGCACTTGCACCTGCTATTGCCAATATTTTCACAGGCTACGATGAAAAGTTGTATTCACTCACATTGCAGGCCTTCAGGATCTGTTCACTATCATTTCTTCTTGTTGGCTTCAACATCTTTGGCTCTGCATTCTTCACAGGACTCAACAACGGCCTTGTTTCTGCAGCAATTTCATTTCTGAAGACACTTCTCTTCCAGACTGCAGCAGTCATAATTCTACCAATGATATTTGGAGTAAATGGTATCTGGTTTTCAGTTGTCGCTTCTGAAGTTGCCGCTGTAATAGTCACTGAAATATTCTTCATCGCCAACAGAAACAAGTACCATTACTTCTGAAATAATAATAGCTGCGAGCGATTTAAATTATAACTTTAAGTTGATACAATCATTAGCTGTTATAGTTTGGGAGTACTGAAAGTGACAAAAGATGATATTGAGAATCTAAAGACCCATCAGGAGATATTCTTCAGGATGGGTAAAACCCTTGAGATCGAATATAGAATCGAAGCTTTGAAGAACCTTTACAAGGCGATAGTGACGTATAGCGATGAAATAAAGAATGCACTCTTCAAAGATCTTGGGAAATCAGATGTTGAAGCTGATCTGACTGAAATCAGGCTTACACTTTCTGAAATATCCTATCTTTTGAAGCATATCAAGAGTCTCACAAGTCCCAAAAGAGTCAAGACCGAGATCAGCGGCAAGCCCGGTCGCTCCTTCTCTGTTCCATCACCATATGGCAATGTTCTGATAATCGCACCCTGGAACTACCCTTTCCTCCTTTCTATCCAGCCTCTTGTAGATGCTCTTTCTGCAGGCAATACAGCAATCATCAAGACATCTGAAAACGCACCAAATACTGCCAAAGTTATCTCCTCCATGATAAAGACAACCTTCCATGAGGAGTATGTTGCAGTCGTAGAAGGAGGAGTCGAAGAAAGCAAGGCCTTGATCGATTGCAACTTTGATTATATCTTCTTCACTGGCTCAAAGAGCGTGGGAAAGACTGTGATGAGAGCTGCATCCAAGAATCTGACTCCCGTCACACTGGAGCTAGGAGGAAAGTCACCAGTAATCGTATGCGAAGATGCTGACATAGTCACAAGTGCAAGAAGAATAATCTTTGGTAAGCTCATGAATGCAGGCCAGACCTGTGTCGCCCCCGACTATATTCTTGTAGACAGCAAGATCCATGATGCACTTATTGTAGAGTTAAAGAGGCAGATAGTTTTGCAGTATGGAGAAAATCCAATCGATAACATTAACTATCCAAAGATAATCAACGAAAAGCACTTTGACAGAATTGTAAAACTCATCTCACAAAACAAGGTTGTCTATGGAGGAGAAGCTAACAGAGATAAACTCAAGATCGAGCCCACAATTCTTGATAACATCAATATGAGCGACAAGGCGATGAAGGAAGAAATCTTTGGCCCTATCCTCCCTGTAATGACATTCGATTATCTTGATCAGGCAGTGAGAACCATCTGGTCAATGGATCATCCCCTTGCTATCTACATCTTCTCACATGACAAATCTGTCCAGAAGAAACTCATAAAAGAGATTGGTTTTGGTGGTGGCTGTATAAATGACACATTGGTACACCTTTCCAACCATAACCTTGGCTTTGGTGGTTTCAGGGAAAGTGGAATGGGACAATACCATGGAAAGGAAGGCTTCAAGACCTTTACACATTACAAGAGTATCTACATGAATACATCGACTTTTGATTTCAGCATACGCTATCAACCATATAGCAAGCTAACAAGAAAGTTCATCGAGAAATTCTTGAAGTAGAACTTGAATCCAAGGAGGCTATATTATGATCTTTTCCTTTGCGTTGGCAGCTGTAGATTATAAGAACGATAACTATTCAATCTCAGCTAAAGGGCTTTTGAGGACAATTGAAATTCGCCATGAGATTCCTCAAATCAGCTTCGGAGCAAGTCTTGCAGATGACAAAGCAGGACTCTATATTCTCGATGTTCTTATCAAGGAAAAGATTGTATTCGACCCTTTCCTGATAAAGGCAGGAGGAAAGACTGCAACAGGCAACAATTATGATGAAACTACAATTGCAAAAAAGGATGATGTAATTGCTTCATTGCAGGATAACTCAGATGTCGATGTGCTCTTCTTCCCTTATGAAACACTCGAGAATAGGAAAATGAATGAGATAGCAATTGAAGTAATCGAAAAATATCCAAATGCATTTATCCTCGTAGAGACATCATCAAATATCCCAACATGGATGACAGAAAAAAACTCACTTCTGCTTACAGACAACAAAGATCTGATATCAAACAAATATAATACAGTCTTAATGGATGGCGATAGATATACTCTTTATGAAGGCAATGAGAAAATCGCAACAAGAAACAAGCAGAACTTCTTCAAGACTGCCTTCAAAAATGGAAAATTCCAGGGCCTTGAAAGCTTCAAGACGCTCGATGAATAAACAACATCGAGCATCTTGAAATATCGTCAGTGATTACTTGATCTCTTTATCAAGTCTTTCAAGCAGATATGGAATTACTGCTTCAAAGTCAACTCCATACCACTTTTCCTTATCATTCTTCATTGTCTCTCTGATCGACTCAGCAACAAAGTCACCTGCAAGGCTTGCTGCCTTCTCAAGAGAAAGACCTCTTGTAAGACCACCAACCAGAACAGATGCGAAGATATCACCAGTACCATGATAATTCTGGCTCATTCTCTCATGGAAATACCAAATTATACTTCCATTTTCGGAATCATATGTTGCAATACCAATCCTTTCAGAGACATTCTTCAAGCTCTTCTGGTCCTTATCAAAGGATATACCCTTGAGAACAACCTTCTTGGCACCTAAAGTTGAAAGCTTCTTGAGAACCGAAACTATATACTCCTCATCATAACCTTCTGCGACATAAGGGATTCCAAGCATGAAGCTTGCTTCTGTAAGGTTTGGAACTATGATATCAGCCTTAGAACAGAGCTTTCCCATTGCCTTTGCAAATTCCTCACTGAAACCAGGATAGAGCTTTCCATTGTCAGCCATACAAGGGTCAACGATTACACTTGTCTTTTCTCCTCTGAAAGATTCAAAAAGTTCCTCCATGAGCCTCAACTGCTCAAATGATCCAAGGTAACCTGTGTAGATTGCATCGAATCCAATCTTCTCCCTCTTCCAATGCTCCATTATCGGCTTAATGTCATCGGTCAGGTCCCTGAAGGTGAATTCCTTGAACATTGTATGTGTAGAAAGAACTGCAGTTGGGAGGATAGCAGCTTCTACACCCATTGCAGAAATGATAGGAAGTGCAACTGTAAGAGAGCACTTACCGACACATGAAACATCCTGTATTGTAATTATTCTTTTCATAAGACCTAATATATTTACAAACTGTATTCAAATATAGCTACAGTATTTACTATTTTTATGGGTACAGATTTGTTATAATCCACATATGCATACCAGTCTCTATGAAAACCTATACAGGAAGATTGCACTTGATATAAGAACAGGACGCCTTGAGCCTGACTCAAAGCTGCCATCGATCAGAGGATATGCAGAAGAGCATGCAATATCAAAGAATACTGTGATAAACGCATACAATCTTCTCTTATCTGAAGGCTACATTTATTCAAAGGAAAAGAGTGGTTTCTACGTTTCAAAAATGGAAACAGGCTTATATGCTGAAGCAAAGCAAAACAGAATCGAATCAGAAATCAAAGAAGATAAGAGCGAACCTCTTCTCGATCTTTCTTCAAACCTGGTAGACAGCACAAACTTTCCGTATAGCACGCTTAGACAACTCTACAGAGAGGCACTCAGCAAGACCAGCATCTCTTTGCTTGACCAGGCCGGAGACTTGTTTGGAGAAAAGGATCTGAGAAAATCGATTGCAGATTTCGTCTATACACACAAAGGCATAAATTGCACCTATGAACAGGTTGTGATCGGAAATGGTACAGCATATCACCTAAATAAAATTGCTGTCATGTTCGAACAGAAGGGAACCTTTCTGATGGAGGAACCAACCTTTCAAAGTACACTTCAGATCATTAAAGATACCGGTATAAACATAATTCAAATCAAGCAGGACAAGGAAGGAATTAATCTTTCAGAGCTAAAGAAATCAGGTGA
>JAFVDZ010000083.1 GCA_017478205.1 Spirochaetales bacterium
GAGCTCGAGCTCGCCGATTACGTTTCTGAGTGTAGTCTGAGTAAGTTTTTCTATCGCATTTGGAAGATCTGCAATTTCATAGACTGCACACCTTGGGTCTGTAATCTGGAAGTAGAGAAGGGCATCGATACCGATGTTGACATTATCCTTCGTAATTACACTCTGAGCTGGATAGTCATAGACCTGCTCTCTGAGGTCTATTCTGTCCACCATCTTTGTTTCAGTGAGTTTGTTTTCTCCCTGGATGCTGGAGCTTGTTCTCCACAAAATTGTGCGAGGCTTGTCGATGATTGGCCAGATGATATGAAGTCCACTGCCGAAGGTCCTGTTGTACTTACCCAATCGTTCGATGATCATTGTCTGGCTCTGTGATACCACGACAATGGATTTCAAGATAATGGCGAAAAACATTAGAGCAAGAAAACCAATAGTAGTCATAAGATAGATATTCATTCTTTCCTCCTTACATATAGGGATACTCCCTCGACTCTTTCTATAGTGACTGCCGTATTTTCCTCTACGGTACTTTCTTCAACATCATAGGCCTTCCAGAGTTCGCCCTTGAGATAAACACGACCTCCTGTGTATGGCAGTATCCTGTCAACAACAAGTCCTGTTTGTCCAATCATGGCCTGAACTCCAGTCTTCAAGCCTTTACCTTCCTTCTTCGAAGAGACAGAAGAAAGGTACCTTTCAAACTCAGACTCTTTAATTACATAGATGTTCCCAATTCTGAAAGCCTCTAAATCTCCGTTGTTGATTAGCTTCAGGATGGTTGTCTTGGATAATCCTGTCTGGTTAGTTATATCCTTGATTTTCAAAAACTTTTCCATAATTTCCTTATTTGCATTGATAGTTTACGATACGATTCAATAAGTAACAATATTTTCAATATGGACAATTTGAACAGATATTTTGATTTGTAATAATAGCTTATTAAGTTTAATTATTTATAACTAAAAGAAATATGTTGATTTACCCATATTAGGAGAGTTAGTAGTCTTGATCAAAACAATTTAAAAAAAGTTGTCACTCTTTTTCTTACCTAAGAAAAGAGTAAGGAAAAATCTGGACAATTGAGCACTGTAAAACAATACAAAATAAAGGAGTTGAGGATGGATCCCTCTTTCTTTCATCCTTTGGATTCATATTTGGTAAATGTTATTTATAAGTTTTGCGCAGATAGTTAAAATAGAAAATGAGCTTGACCAGTTACGGTATGCGGTTGTTGGCCTTCTCCCTGATGAGAGGGCTTTACCCTCTAATCCTCTTCAGGAAAGGAGGTGAATATCGATGACAGATTATGAGATGATTATGGTCGTCCTTGGGATAATTATGGTCGTCTTGGCTGCCAGGAGATAAAAAACAACCGCAATGTGAAGTACACAATGCGGTTTTAAACAAAAAATAAACATTGTGCCAACAACCGTGTACCGGTCAGGCTCATTTATATGATACTGGAATCTTTCGATTTGTCAAATAGCCATCCCGACGTTTTAGAGATGGCTATTATGACAATAATTATGGTTGTCTTGGCTGCCAGAAAATAAAAACAATCGCAATTGATGTGACCCTAATTTGTTGGACACATTGATTATGCAACTAGTTTAAAGGCTTGTTTCCTGTATTGTAAAGGGAAGGGGACAGGCCTTTTAGTTTGTGCTGTATTCTTTCCTCGTTGCACCATTTTATGAAGTCGTCTATTGCTGCATAAAGATCCTCGACTGACTTGTAGCCTTTCTCGTGCCCGAACCAGATAACCTTCTTGTTGTATATGCTAATATCAACATAATTCTCATTAGGAATCGAGGTGGTCATCCATCTCGCCCTCCAGCATACTCTGCAGCATTGGACCAAATATCCTTCAGCAGATTCTGGGCGTCTGCCGCAGTCTTGAGATCAAACTCCTTGACCAGATGTCTGGCCAACTCCATCCTCTCGGGGGGATGTCTTGCTTTTCTTTGCCATTGGAAACTCCTGAGCATTGTCATTGTACTATGCTCAGGAGCTATTTACACAAAACTGTTTACAGTCTCGTCATTGGGAGGGCTTAGTCCTCTTGACTACCGACGGAAGAAGGGGTTGACTGCGTGAAACAGGTCCAAGAATCCCCAGATTGCAATGAAATTGACGACTGGTGTTGGCGTAGGGATATGCTATACATTATGTATGGGGTATTGGCTACTCTTTTCTGTTGAAGTAGAATAGAAATATAGAGGTTATTTGCATGCAAAAAAATGACTATGCCGTACTAAGTAGCTTTGATAAATACACAACCTTCTCTTTCGGCGGTACTACGCTTACGTTCAGAACATGTAATAACCTTGATAGGTACACAAAGGTAAATCTGTGGGACAACGGTTATCTGGAGGTGATGGCAAAGTACAAGAACCGGAATGAGGAGATCGAGGAGTATATAGATCTTGAGCCGATTCTGAAGAACCTCTACATGGACAAGGAAACCTTTCTTAAGCCGATCAAAAGTGTGATGATTGAGTATGTCTGAAAAAGAGATTGAGTTTATCGCAGACAAGGCCATCATCGAGAAGATCGGATCTGATAATCTTGAGTTAGTGAGTCGGATAGAGATAGGCGAAGACTATGGTATTATGGTGTCGGTATGATGGCTATGTGCTTGAAAAAAAAGCAGGAGTCGCAACTTCCAGCCTTAAAAACCCGTCAAACAGATTTTTGATCTTCACTGATGTTCTAACGTTCTCTTCACTTTTGTCAAATATCATTGACTTAGACGGCGTATTAATGTTAAAAACGAATTTTCTGTTGATAATTTTAAAAATCTTCAATAAAATACAATTGGACTGACTGATAATTACGAATTATCAGTTTTTATTCAATGGAGAAAAAATGAGATTACTACACGTTGATGCCATAGGTTTTCCTCTTTTTAAATCAGGTCTCCGCTTTTCGCTCATTGCACAGCAGCGTGTTGCCAGTGATGATAAAGATCGCTTATACAATCTGATAAAGGGTTCACCCTTTTATTTGAATAGCGTCACTTCAGTTATCGGAATCAATGCATCGGGAAAGACATCTGTACTTAAAGTTCTCCTCCTGGCTTTGGATATTCTGAATAATGAACCAATCAGCCATTGCGAAAGTAAGGACATTCTTGGAGAAGCATCGGATGCTGAGCTTGTGATAACTTTCTTTTCAGATTCAGAAGAACTCTGTCAGCTCGAGACGCATTTGCAAGTCGTGAGAAAGGGAAATGAACGGCAATACCGGATAACGTCCGAGACCCTCAAGAAAAAAGCAATGAAGGAAGTGAAAACCAAAGCCCAGCTGATTGATTTTTCCGAAGTTGAGCCGTTCATGACCAGATTGGATGATGAGAACTTCCTAGCAGATGATATAAGCATAATAATTGCATACAACAAAAAGAATTATTATCATCCGTGTGTGAAAAGCCTCTTGTCTATGACGGATGTGAACGTGCTACCTGTATCTGATGATATCTCTTTGGATGTGGTTCAGTATCTTGACCCCACAATAGAAGCTCTTTTCTTTGACAGGGAAGATAGGAAAACCATTCACCTGAAATTCGTGAATCAGGATGAGATTCTCCTTTCTGATTCACGAGTCTTAAACAGGTTCCTGTCCTCCGGAACAATCAAAGGTATTGTGGCTTTCTCTTATGGTATTCAGGTCCTTAGGGCGGGAGGATACCTGATCATCGACGAACTTGAGAATCATTTCAACAAGGAGATTACGGCGACCTTGATCCGGTTGTTCTTGAACACATCCATCAACATAAATGGTGGAACGTTGATTTTCTCCACTCACTACCCTGAATTGCTTGACGAGTTTGATCGCAATGACTGCATCTTCATCACCAAGAATCAGAATGGTATTACCATGGATGTTCTGTCGAATCTATTAAAGAGGAATGATGTGAAGAAGAGTGAGGCTTATCAGAGTGATATGCTTACAGGCACTGCCCCTTCCTATGAAGCATATATGAGATTGAAGCATAATCTTGTTTCTTCTCTGAATAAGAGGAGCAGTGATGATTGAGTTCGGTGATTATGTCGCCTGTATAGTCGAAGGAAGCGCAGAAAGAGCTATCATCGATGTTTTGCTCGATAATAATTTCCTGTGCTTCGGAAGGGATCGATTGCTTGATGGGGAATTGATCCGTACAAGAAGTTCAAAGAGCTTTGAGGAAAGATACTTGAGAAAGGGATTCAAAGGTTCGATTACTGTGCTTCGGGTTCTTGATTCGCGTAGAGAAAGATTTACATTACGGAAAGAATATGAACATAAAGTCAATGTAATTAATGTGATAACGGCACCAGAGATTGAAATGCTCATAATTCTTAATGAAAACAAGTACAATGACTTTAAGAAGTCCAAGAAAAAACCAAGCGATTATTGTGTCTGCGACCTAATGATCAGGGACGTGAAGGCATATGATTTTGTGAAAGAATACTTCTCTGATGTTGACACATTGCTTTCTTCAATAAAGAAATACACTGAGTTTTCAAGGATACCTAAAGGGGAATACTGTTTGTTGGATTTAGTCGATAGTGAAAAAATAAAGTCGCTTCGTGATTAACATGCCAATAGTAGAGTAGATTTCACTAGAGGGATAGACGAACAACAATCTGCGTAATAGTTCAACCGCTAGGTAAGCACGTTTTTCATAAAGAGTACTATTGTAGCCCTACTACCAGAGAAGCACCCAAGAGATTCTAGGGTGTCTAACCTGGCGGGATTCCTTTGTCTATGTTATTTAATGCCGTATGGCCTGATGGTTTCTCTCAGGTCTTTCATATTCTTCGTGAGTATTTTTTCTTCCTCTGGAGTGCAATCCAAAAGAATGAAGTTTACAACGGAGTCTTTAATGCTTCCGGTTTCTTCCAGACTATCCACAAGTAATTCTCCGATGTTGACTTTTATTGCATTTGCTACAGCTACTACAGATTCCAGACTCGCATTATAGGAACCAGATTCCATTCGACCAATAAAAAATCGTGATAAGCACGATTTCTCAGCAAGCTCAATTTGTGTCAGTCCTTTCTTCTCTCTGAAATGCTTGATTCTTTTCCCAAGGCTCAGATAATCAATTTCCGTGTTTTTCTCCTTTCTCAATAGGCTCCCGAGAGGTCGTGTGATGTTAACTCTAGTGTCCGAACATCGCAACTTATTTTAAGGTGGCAATAAAGTTATATCTCTCAACTCTCAGAGACTTTGGCTTGTTAAAGAGGAAATGTGGCATACTATGCCGCATTTATTCGAAAATGCTCGTAGTCCGCAGTTGTGTTGTGAATAATGAGGTTTAATAAAACATACATTGTGCCAACAACCGTGTACCGGTCAGGCTCATTTACATGATGCTGGAATCTTTCTATTTGTCAAATGGCATGTCATTTCTCACAATTCTTGATCGTTCTTGTTTCTTGAATTGGTTCTCTTCATAGTGCTTCAAAGATATGTAAACACCGTTTATCAATGCTGAATTGGAGGTCTGATTTTTCCTTTCAATGGGGATAAGTAGACGAAATTTCATAAAATCCACATTTAGGCACTAAAAAGATTTATAAGTTGTTATAATTAAACAAATAACAAAATTTTTGTTGTGAAAATTTACAAATCTGGCAATAAGACGTTGTTTTCATCTCATTACACACCCAATCTTTCATTTTTCAAAGCTCTCTTTTCTGTTGCTGTCTGTTGAAAGCCTCTGATAATATTTTGGTAAGGGGAGAAAATTGCTTATATGTTAAATTTTTAAGGGGAAAAAATTTGCATAATGCAATTGAATTAAAAAACATTGTAAAGCGGTTTGGAAAGGTTGTTGCAAACGACGGGATTAACCTGGAGATCAATTATGGAGAAATTCTCTGTCTCCTAGGTGAGAATGGTTCGGGAAAAACAACACTGATGAACATGCTTTCAGGAATCTACCAGCCGGATGAAGGTGAGATTCTCAAAAAGGGAGAACAGATATCGATACGTTCACCTAGAGATGCATACTCCTACGGAATTGGAATGATTCATCAGCACTACCATCTAGTAGATGTCTTCACTGCAGCGCAGAATATCATTCTTGGCCTTGAAAAGGAGAAGATGGATATTGCAGCTGTCAACGACAAGGTGTTGGAAATCTGTAACAAATACGGATTTGACATAGACCCCAAGAAAAAGGTCTATGACATGAGCGTTTCCCAAAAGCAGACAATTGAAATCGTCAAACAGCTTTACAGAGGCGCAGAAATCCTTATTCTAGATGAACCAACTGCTGTACTTACTCCTCAGGAAACTGACAAGCTCTTCAAAGTTCTCAGAAACATGAAAAAGGATGGTAAGGCCATTATCCTTATCACCCACAAGCTTGCCGAAGTTATGGATGTTTCTGATAAAGTTGCAATCCTGAGAAAGGGCAAATACGTTGGAACTGTAAATACCAATGAGACTAATCCTCAAGGCCTTACAGATATGATGGTGGGTCATGCTGTAAGCCTCAATATCGACAGACCCGTGTATGAGAACCCGACTGACAAGCTGGTAGTCAAAGACCTCACTGTCATCGATAGTGATGGAATTGCGAGACTCGACCACGTAACATTCACTGCAAAAACTGGTGAAATACTCGGAGTTGCAGGAATTGCAGGTTCTGGACAAAAGGAGCTACTTGAATCAATTACTGGTCTTCAGCATGTCAGCGAAGGCACGATTCAGTTCATCAATCCAGATGGAAAGGGGATTGAACTTGTAGGAAAAACTCCAATCCAGATCAGCAAAATAGGTGTTGGTATGGGCTTTGTTCCTGAAGACAGACTTGGCATGGGCCTCGTTGGCTCCATGGGAATGACCTACAACATGATGCTTAGATCCTGGAAGAATGGTAAAGGTATCTTCTTTAAAAAGAAAGAACCTGAAGAACAGGCAAACAAGGTATGGAAAAACCTGGAGGTTGTCACCCCGAGCATCGATTTCCCTGTAAGGAAAATGTCAGGCGGTAACATCCAGAAGGTCCTTGTTGGACGAGAAATTGCTTCCCGTCCTCCTGTACTGCTTACTGCTTATGCAGTTCGTGGACTCGATATAAATACCTCATATGCGATCTATAATCTGCTGACAAGAGAGAAGATGAATGGGTCTGCGGTAATGTACGTAGGAGAAGAGCTTGATGTTCTTCTTGAGCTTTGTGACAGGATTCTTGTTCTCTGTGGCGGAAAGGTCTCCGGAATAGTGGATGCAAGGAATACTACAAAAGAGGAGATTGGATTCATGATGACCACTGTAGGCGGTCTTAAGGGAGGCAATTCATGAAAGAAGTGAAAACTCCCCTTATCCGTCTTGCAAAAAGAGCAGACATAGACAAAAGAAAAGCGTGGGCGATCAGAATTGGCTCTATTCTTGTTGCACTTATCCTTGGCATGATCCCAATTCTCATGGCCGGTGAAAATCCCTTTGTATCATATATGATTATCATACAGGGCTCTCTGGGTAAGGCCGGTTACATCAGGCAGACTGTAAAGCGTGCAATTCCACTCCTTGGTGTTGCTCTTGCAATTGCTCCATGTTTCAAAATGAGGTTCTGGAATATCGGAGCTGAGGGCCAGATCACAATGGGCGCAATCTTTGCATCCTTTATCGCCATCAAGCTCGGACCTTCTGGTCTACCACTGGTTGTGATGGCAATCCTTATGTGCATCGCTGGGGCATTGGGTGGAGCTTTCTGGGGTTTCGTCCCTGGATTCTTCAAGGCTAGATACAACACAAATGAAACCCTGTTCACACTGATGATGAACTACATCGCAATAGGTATTGTGCGTTATCTTCAGGGTGGCCCATGGGAGGGTAGACCTGGTACACAGATAATCCCTATGTTCACATCAAATGCTCGCCTTCCCAATGTTCTTGGAGTTTACTGTGGCTGGATCATAGTCCTAGTTATGGTAGTAATTGTCCATATATACATGAACTACACCAAGCAGGGATTTGAGGTTGCTGTAATTGGCGACTCAGAAAACACAGCTCGCTATGCTGGAATGAATGTAGGTTGGATCATGATGAGGACAATGCTGTTTTCTGGTGCTATCTGTGGTGTTGTTGGCTGGATGCTGGTTTCAGGTGCAAATGGCACCCTCAATAGCGATGTTGCTGGTGGTGTTGGCTTTACAGCCATTACAGTTGCTTGGCTTAGCCAGTTGAATAGCTTTGCAATGATTGCAATTGCAATGCTGCTTGCAATCATTGGAAAGGGATCTGCAACACTTCAGACAAGGCTCAATATTCCTGCATCTGTTGCCGATATCATCTCGGGAACACTGCTATTCTGTATGCTTGCCTGTGAATTCTTCATCAACTACAAGCTCATATTCAGACATAAGAAGGAGGCAGAGGTATGAATGCATTAGTACTACTTTTTGCAGCAGCTGGTGCATATGGCACTGCTCTAATGTTCGGAACCCTTGGAGAAATCCTCACAGAAAAGTCTGGAAATATGAACCTTGGTGTTGAAGGTATCATGTACATGGGTGGAATCTTTGGTCTCCTTGCTCCCAATATCTATGAAACTGCAGTAGGAGCAGGAAATGCGAACCACTTTGTCGCAATTCTTCTTGCGATGCTTTCCGCCTTTGCGATCGGAGGCCTTGCAGGTGCTCTCTTTTCGTTCATCACTGTAACGATGAGAGCAAACCAGAATGTGACTGGTCTTGCAATGACTACATTCGGAACTGGAGTTGCCAAATTTGCTGGCGAACTCAGAAGACTAAAGGTCGGTGGATATGTAACACTTTCAAATGACTTGAAGTTTGCTTTCGACAACCACTTCATGCCACAGTTTCTGAAAGATATACCTGTAATTGGAAAAATCTTCTTTGATCAGAATGAGTTCTTCTACATGGGAATAATTCTTGCCATTCTCATGCACCTCTTTTTGACAAAGACCAAGACAGGTCTCTATCTCAGAGCAGTTGGAGAAAGCCCAGTTACTGCAGATGCTGCAGGTATAAACATCACACGATATAAATACGTGGCAACGATAATAGGGGGAGGAATCTCAGCTCTTGGCGGTATGGTATACACCATGACGACAGCTGGCTGTGTCTGGATCGAAGCTTCGATTTCCGGAACCGGATGGCTTGCAGTTGCTCTTGTAATCTTCTGTACCTGGCGGCCTCTGAACTCGATCTGGAGCTCGATACTCTTCGGTGGCCTCATGATCATGTACCTCAGAATCATTGTTCCGTTCTTCCCAATGGAGTTGTACAAGATACTTCCGTATGTTGTAACGATCGTTGTGCTTGTAATTACAAGCATGAGGAATATCAAGGACAAGCAGCCCCCTGCTTCTCTTGGCTTGAACTACTTCAGAGAAGACAGATGAATACTTTATGGATAACAGGAGTTTAACTCTATGCAATAACTAAAAAAGGAGACAGGATTATGAAAAAAACTTTGACAATTTTGCTTGTTGTTTGTCTTGTATTGACAACACTATTTGTTGGTTGCAAGAAAAGTGATTCTGCAACAAAGTCAGCAACAGAAGCAAAGGCTGCGACCAAGATTGGTTTTGTCGTTATCAACGATGAATCCGATCAAGGGTACACCTGGAACTTCATGAATGGAATGACTGCTGCTGTCGATAAGCTCAAAGCTGAAGGTTACAACCTAGAACTGCTTGTTAAGAGAAACACAACCGAAAGCTCAATTGCAAAGGATAATAACGTTGAGCTTGCTGAAGAGGGTTGTGCAATAATCTTCAACAACAGCTATGGATTTGAACCATATATGCTTGAAGCTGCAGCAGAGTATCCTAATGTTAAATTTGTTGGTATGACAAACTGTGGTGGCCAGGTAGATGAGAATCCAAATACATACAACGCATTTGCTTCAATCTATGAAGGTAGATATCTTGCAGGTGTAGTTGCAGGTATGAAGCTTAACCAGCTCCTTGCAGAAGGCAAGATCAAGGCTCCTGTAGTAGGTTATGTAGGTGCATATTCATTTGCAGAAGTTATTTCTGGTATGTCTGGCTACTTCCTCGGTAT
Organism: Spirochaetales bacterium; assembly: GCA_017478205.1. Lineage (GTDB taxonomy): Bacteria > Spirochaetota > Spirochaetia > Sphaerochaetales > Sphaerochaetaceae > Bullifex. The sequence goes on from JAFVDZ010000083.1 coordinate 10,026, forward strand.
CAGAAGTGTATGTCCTCAGGCAACAATGAAAGTCTACTTCGTAGGAACTTGGGGTGATGCAACTCTTGAGGAAGCTGCTGCAAAGGCACTCATCGATGCAGGCTGTGTAATGATTTCTCAGCACTCTGATACAACTTCTCCAGCCCTTGCAGCACAGAAGGCAGGTGTTTTCCACACAGGTTACAACACCGATATGACAACTGCAGCTCCTGATGCATCTATTATCAGCTGCCGCATCAACTGGGAACCATACTTCTATACATTCATCAAGAATTATATCGACGGAAAGGAAAACCCAGCTGACTACACTGGAACAATTGCTGATGGTGCAGTTGCTCTCACATCTCTTAACGAGAAGATCGCAGCACCTGGAACAAGTGCAAAGCTTGCTGAAGTTGAAGCTGACATCAAGAGTGGCAAGATAAAAGTATTCGATCTTGATAACTTCACAATTGGCGGTAAGGTCGGAACTAATGATGTCATGTATGATGGCTTTGCTGCAGTCAAAGGCAATGCAACATACGATGGAGTTTTCCACGAATCGGAATTCCAGAGTGCACCATACTTTGTTGGACAGATTGATGGAATCGAGTGGCTCAACGCTGCTTATTGATTTAAGGATTGTTGCTAACATGGCCCGGGAAACCGGGCCTTTTTGGTCACCTTGATAAAAGGCGGGTCAAAGAGTAAAGCGACGGAGTGCTTTCTCTTCTAGCTTTCTAGTGCGAGTATCTAGTTTAGATGCAAGACGACGACACAGAGCCTTTTTATCAATATCCTTGCCGATAAAGACGACTTGGGTCTTTATGTCTTGAGAACCTGTTATGGCATACTGCCGGTCAGCAAGATCAAAGCGTAGCATCTCGCCTTTTGTCTTGAGAGTGCCTTTTGCACGGACTATGCTTCCAAATCTCCCACGTATGCAATCTTCAAGCAGTACAACTAGCTCAGATGGGCTCTGAATGAACACGTCTTTTAGCGTAAGATGGGAAAACCCTTCCTCTTTTGGAAACTCTTGTATCTTGCAGTGGCTATTAGCTGGTAATTCCATGAGACCGAGCCACCATTCTTTGGAACACAGGCTGTAATGCTGTGATACTATCTCGCAATCAGGATTGATGGTTCGAACCTTATCATAAATTGATTCTAGGATTGTAGGATCCTCCCTCTCTCCCTTAGTAAAGACTACTACACTTGCGTTTGCAATCTGGTCAGTGTAAAGCTCAGGCCATTTTGCCATATTATAATCATATGTCCCAGGAGACAGTACGACTATTGGCTTTAGGAGCCTGATTTTCTCATTTAGAAGAGGTTTGAGATTTTTCAGAATGTTACTTAGTCGGCCAACCCCAGTTGGCTCAACAATGAGGAATTCAGGTTCCAAAGCGCAGTAGACAGTCATGACAGAGTTCACAAAGCTGTCTTTCATGCTGCAGCAGACACAACCTTCCATGAATTCCAGGATCTTTATGTCATCCTTGTTAGGAATGTTCTGCTCAAGCTCCCTAGAATCTAGGTCGTTCTCTCCATATTCGTTTTCCATGATTACAGCCCGGATATCGGACTTACGGATAAGGTGCTTGATGAATGTAGTCTTCCCTGCACCTAGGAAGCCAGAAACGATCAATATCTTCATTTTTATGAACATTAAAGGGGCGATGTTGACCGCCCCTTAGATTAGTTTTTCCTATTACGGACGGTTATCAAGAATGACAACTGGTTTGATAAGATCAGCTGGCTTGTCTTTCATAAGCTGAAGAGCTTCTGGGATATGTTCCCAGCCGTGGAAAACATGAGAGCTAAGCTTGCTGACATCTAGCTTGCCTGAAGAGACTAGTGCACCCAGTTTCTCCATTCTTAAGCGTCCACCTGGCATCAGACCACCTGCAATCTGCTTGTGGCCCATTCCAACTCCCCACTCTGCTCGAGGAATAGTGACATAATCGCCACTACCTAGATAGTTGACGTTACCGATCTTTCCACCTGGCTTCAGTGATTTGATCGCAGCATCAAATGTAGTGACACCTCCGCCTGCTACGATTACCTTGTCGACTCCGAGGCCACCTGTCATTGCCATTACCTGATCTTCAATGCTGCCATTCTTGTAGCTGATGAATTCATCGGCTCCGTAGAACTTTGCAGCTTCGATGCACTTTGGTCGTGTACCGACAGCTATGATCTTGGCAGCTCCGCGAAGACGTGCTCCGGCAACAGACATTAGACCTACAGGTCCGATACCGATAACGAGAACTGTGTCTCCAAATTGAACATCTGCAAGCTCTACACCATGTAAGCCGGTAGGAACCATATCTGAGAGCATACAAGCATCTTCAAGACTCATTCCTTCTGGCATGTGAGCAAGGTTTCCGTCTGCATCGTTCACATGGAAGAACTCTGAATCTAGACCGTCCTTGATGTTTGAAAACTTCCATCCCGCCAACATTCCGCCTGAGTGCATGGAATAGCCCGCCTGTGCTTCAAGAGAGTTCCAATCTGGGGTGATTGCAGGGACCAATACCCTGTCACCTGGCTTGAAATCTTTGACCAGTGCGCCAACTTCAACAACTTCGGCACAGCCTTCATGGCCGAGAATCATGTTGTGTCTCTCTCCGACAGCGCCTTCCCATACAGTGTGTACATCTGAGGTACAGATAGCAATTGCCAGAGGCCTGCAGATAGCATCCATTGGGCCGCATGCTGGGCGTTCTTTTTCGATCCAACCAACCTTACCGATTTTAATCATTGCAAAACCTTTCATTTAGTTTATCTCCTTTTTACCTATACAAATATTTTAATACTGGTTACAATGTATATACCACCAACACTTTCCAAAATCTGTCGGAATACTCTCATTTTATGGAGGTACAATGGATCTGAGATCAGAGCGAGGAGAGCAGAGCAAGATTGCGTTAAAGACCGCATTCCTGGAGCTGTTCAGAACGATTGACCCAGAGGATATATCCATTGTCAATCTGTGTAAGAGGGCTGGTGTGAACCGCTCTACTTTCTATTCACATTATGGCTTCATGGATTGTCTTATCCATGAGGTGCTTCGAGAGAATGTAGCAGAGGTGTGTGAGGGCTTAGGATCACAGTGGAATCTTCTCTTGGAAGAGGGTGGTGTATCTCGTACTTTCATCAGCACATATCTCAGTCGCTTTCTTTCAAATCCAATTCTGCAGCGTTTCTGCACTTGTTCGAACAATGGGAGGTACAGGACGCTCATTATCCGCTCTCAGGTAGAAGTATCGATTGGTCCTGATACCGAACCTGTCAAATACTATACTGCTTTCTTTCAGAATGCTGGAGTATTCAATTGTGTTCTCGAGTGGATGGCCAACGAAAGGCCAATTCCTGATGAGAGTATAATCGAAATCATCCATGAGTATTCCAAGACTGTGTCCCGTATGAAGTGATTGTTTATTGCAATGAGTTAATCGTTACTTTGCGTATATCGTTTTTTTGAGGTAATACGATAATGTAAAAAAATGTAAGAGTGACTGCATGCATAATCTTCAGACACTCTTACATATAACTGAATCGACTCTTAGTTATCCTTTTTATATGGAATACCAAGTACTGCCGGAACACGAAGGTTACTTCTCATTACTGTAAGGATTATGGTAAGTGCATAAGGCAATGCGATCACAATCTCTCTTGGGAAATATGAAGAAGTGCTGACAGCTTGAATGTAGATCGATAAAGCATCAGCAAGGCCAAAGGCCAGTGTACCAAACAGTACTCCGTAAGGAGTCCAGTTACCAAGGAAACATATTGCAAATGCAATCCAGCCTCTTCCTCCAATGATGTTTGTTGTGAACATGCCAACATATCCTATCGTATAGAAGGAGCCAGCAAGGCCACCAAGGGAACCTGCAACAAGAACTGTCAGGAATCTTAGTTTAGTAACATTTATTCCTGCAGTATCAACTGCAACAGGGTTCTCTCCTGCACTCCTGATCTTGAGACCGAGAGATGTTTTGAAAAGCACATAGTATGATAAAGGAATAAGCAGGTAGGCTAGATATGTAATTATGTTCTGGCTGAATAATATAGTTCCTATGAATGGAATATTGCTTAGAATTGGTATTCTCAATATAGGAAGTGTGTCTATGACCAGTGGAGATGTTGGGACACCGAAAATAACACGTTGGAAGAAAGCACAGAAACCGGCAGCAAGAATATTCAGTGCGGTACCTGTAACAACTTGTTGTTGACCTAGTGTAACTGTAACAAAAGCATACAGTGCAGAGAGCGCAGTACCACAGAGGATGGCTAGCATGATACCTATAAAAGCATTATGTGTAAGATAAGTTCCTACAAAGCCACCCCAGGCACCTATAAGAAAGATTCCTTCTATGGCACAAACCATTACTCCACATCGTTCACTGAACACTTCTGCAACGCTTCCAAGCAAAAGAGGAGTGCTCATAAGGATTGTTCTATACAATAGATTGGTCATGCTTCACCTCCTTCTTTCATTCTCTGTTTTTCTGCTTTGCCACCCATGTAGACTCTAAGAGCAGTTGCGATAATTACACATGTCATGACAATTCCTTCGATGAGCTCAACAAGGCTTGCGGGGATCGCGGTCCCTGGAAGTCTTCCCATGGTTGTTCCAATTACATTCAGAAAGCCAAAAAGAATAGAAGCAAAAATACATCCAATTGGGTTTGCGTTAGCAAGAATTGCAATACCAATTCCAAAACTTCCAATAGATGAATTGAAGTTTCTAAGTAGCATGTGCTGAACGCCGTTGATCTCAGTGACGCCAGCCATACCTGCAAGCCCACCAGCTATCAGAAAGCTGATAACGAAGATAAGTTTTGTATTTATACCTCCAAGTTCTGCAGCATGTTTATTCATTCCGACTGCCCTGATCCTGAATCCGAGAATAGTTTTATCAAGGATGATCCATACGGCAATAGCTGCAAGAACAGCAATGATAAATCCAGAATGGACTCTTGTCCCCGGGATTATGATCGAAAGATAGCTCTGAGGAACTATGGCATCAGTCTGCATGTATTCAGCCTTTGTTTCCTGTAGTGCTGTCCTTAGAAGATAGTCCATAACTGCATTTACTATGTATGTACTCATCATGCTCACGAGAAACTCGTTTGCGTTCCTTTTCGCTTTTGCAATTCCAATGCATCCACCTACTAGTGCACCTGCAAGAGCTGAAGTGATAAATACAATAAGAATCAACAGAACTCTTGGTACTCTTCCACCCAAGAGTAGGGAAAGTGATACAGCTGCAATCGATCCTGCATAGAACTGGCCCTGTGCACCAATATTGAAAAGATTTGCCTTGTACGTAAAGGCAAAAGCCAAGGATGTAAAGATCAGAGGAGTGGCCTTCACGAATATTTCTCCGATGTTGTACTTATCGGCAAATATCTTTGAAAGGGTCCTTGCTACAATATCAAAGGGATTGATCTTCATGAAAGCAAGAAGACCTGTACTGATCAGCAGTCCTATGATAACAGCTACTGAATTGTAGAGGATAATATTGAAACTTGTATTTCTTTCAGCCATTACAGTCCCTCCGGTCTTATACCTGCCATGAGCAGACCTAGATTATCTGTGTTAAGTTCGCCGTTTCTGTACTCTCCCAGTATTTTGCCTCTGTACATAACTGAAATGACATCACACATTTCAAACAGCTCGGTAATCTCGGTAGAAATCAGAAGAATGGCTTTTCCTCTCTCTTTCTCTTCCATCATCACATGATGAATTCTATCAACAGCACCCATATCAAGACCTCTTGTGGGTTGGTTGAAGATGAGAAGGCTAGTTCCGATATCAACTTCCCGTCCTAGGACAAGTTTCTGCTGGTTTCCTCCCGAAAGTCCTCCAGAAAGATCAGCAGGTCCTGTTGCTTTGATTCTGTGTTTTTCGATCATGTCGGACGTGTAATTATTCAGCTCGATCTTCTTTATGAATCCCTTGTTTGACCATTTGCCTGAAAATGAATTTTTCAGCAACATGTTTTCACTAAGAGTCATTCCTGGAATGATTGCATCTCTCAATCTATCAAGAGGAACATATCCCAAGCCTGACAGGTTATGCTCAAGTATAGATGAGTCTGTTATATCCTTATCTTTGAAATATATTTTTCCTCTGTCAGGTTTTTTTAACCCACAAAGGACATCGCATAGCTCATCCTGTCCGTTACCACTTACGCCTGCAATACCATAAATCTCGGAAGCATGAATATTGAATGAGATATCAGTTAGGATAGGAGTGTTCTTACTGTCGTGAAGGGAGATATTATCAACTTCAAGTATTGTTGGAAGCTTTTCCCATCTGTTTGAGCTGTCTCTGACAGGAGCAACAATTTCTTCACCTATCATAAGTTTTGCAAGGTCATGTTCCTCCAGCTCCTCTCTTTGCCTTTCTCCCACAACAATACCATTGCGCATAACAACGACTCTTGATGCAACTTCCATAACTTCCTTTAACTTGTGGGTTATGAAAATTACAGAATTTCCCTTTTTTACGTAGGACTTTATGAACGCCATCAGTGTTTCTGATTCCTGTGGAGTCAGTACAGCTGTAGGTTCATCAAGGATTAGAATGTTGACGTTTAAATAAAGAGCCTTAAGTATTTCTATCTTCTGTTGCTGTCCAACAGCAAGTTTTTCAATCTTAACGTCCACGGGTACGTCAAATCCATATTCATTTGCAAGCTTCTGTATCTTGCTATTGTATGCAGAAATAGGGATATAACCTTTTGTGTTACCAAGAATTATATTTTCTGTTCCTGTATGAGTCGATACAAGTGAAAAGTGCTGCTGCACCATAGCTATCCCACTTTTCTTTGCATCCATTGGTGATCTGATATCAGCCTTTTTAGAATGAATAAGGATTTCTCCGTCATCATGCTTATATAGCCCATAGAGAATTTTCATGATCGTGCTCTTTCCGGCACCATTTTCTCCAAGCAATGCTAATACTTCTCCCGGGAAAACCTTTAGAGAAACATCTTTATTGGCTACTACTTTCGCAAAATACTTTGAGATGTGTCTCAATTCGACAATCGGGGTCCTTTCCATAGAGTACCTCTTTAAAAAGGGTGCCGGAATAGAGGTCTGGCACCCAGGTAAAACTGCATTTCTCTATCAGAATAAAGCTTTTAGATTTACTCTTGAGTTCTTGATGTCCTCAACAGCTTTGTTACAAGCCTCGACTGCATCTGCAGGACAATTCTTTGTGTATACAGGGAAGTAAATTCCTTCTGGCACTCCAACTTCTATAATCTGATGCCCCTTAATGTCTCCGTTAAGCCAGGATTTGATAGCCCAAACATACATGGTTGCATAATCAAAATCGATGGATGCCACAACTGTGTTAGGATCGACAACAGTCTGGTCTGATGAGTAACCTACAACCTTTGCTTTCTTTCCAATGGCTCCGTTGATTACGCCAAGTCCAAGTTCGTTGGCATATACAAACATCACATCTGCACCATTATCGATCATCGTTTCAGACATCTGCTTTCCAAGTGCAATGTCACTCCAACTATTTGAATATTGCAGTTTATAGGAAGCATTCATTATCCCTCTGCTCTTTGCGATGCTGACAGCTGTTTTTCCATAAACTGCCATAAGGTCCTGCATAGCCTGGTTTGGGTCCCCACCGATTAGGCCAAATTGCCCATTCTTTGTCAGGTAACCAGCTATAACGGCAGCAAGATAGGAAGCTTCATACTCTTTTGGGAAGAGAGGGCAGAGGTTGTCTTGGTCATGGCTTGATCCATTTACAACCATGAACATTGTTTTTGGGAAGCTCTTTGCAACTCTGGATGCAGCTTCATCAAACTGAGAGCCTGCAGCCATGACAATGTCATACCCCCTGATTGCATATTCACGGAATGTTGATTCGAAATCAGCTGGCTGAACTGACTCTACATATTCCATACTTGTTCCCAGTGTTTTGTTACATGCAATGACACCAGCATAGTTAGATGCATTCCACCCTTGATCATTGATTTCACCGGGGAGCAGAAGAACAATTTTTACGTTTTCTGCTGTTTTAACATCTGAATACGATTCAGCTGATGGTTTTGCAAATATTGGAAAGGCCATCAACGAAATTAAGAGCACAAGCAAGATACGAAAAGTTAACGTCTTTTTCATAGCTACCTCCGACAAAAATAAAGATTTCAAGTTTCTAGGGAAATTACCCGATCAAATAAACTCGATTATAATTTCATATTAGAGTCCATGTATAGGTAAAGTCAAATTTATTTATTTTCTGAATAAGGATTTAAATAAAATTTACAACACGAAGTTTAAAAGGAAAGTTGTCAAAAAAATAAAAGAACAAACTAACTAAAAAATGTCTAATTTCTTCCACGAAGAAGAGAGAGGAGATATGAATTCCTAACAAATAAGAGACGGACAACTTCATGAATTGATTAAAAAGCACATACTGTTTTCATGTCTTAATATAATTGTCGCGATAGCAAAAGTCGTATATTGGCCAGTTACAAAGAAACGCTGATGCAAGACCTTGATAAGCGTAGTTATCGCAATGTTGAGACTAAGGTTGGAGAGTGTGGGTAATTACTCTAATTTTAGTAATTCTCTACTTGTAGAGCATTGCAATCTTCAGCATTCACTGTCGTAGCAGGCCATAGTACTAGATACAATCTTTTCTGATTAGTGTGTAACAATTTTGCTATTATACATGGGCAATCTCCAAAAAGTTGTTACATTTTTGTTCGCCCTATCATCTATCTATTCTTTTACCTATAATATAATTCGTTATATTATAAGGCTTTGCCCAGAACAAGACTCGAACTTGCACACCTAGTGGTACTAGCACCTGAAAACTGCGAAAACAGATGGATAGAGCGATAATTTGTTACGTTGCGAGTACTTGGGTAAGACGGGAAAAGACGGGAAAAGACGGGATATGA